>JAICTU010000491.1 GCA_025936205.1 Polyangiaceae bacterium
CCAGCGCCTGTGCGCCGCGTACTTCTGAATCCGAGCTGTTGCAGCGAGTGGAGTCGCGCTAGAAGGCGGCCGTGGCTCCCCTCACCGTCTGGACGAATCATGGCTTCAGCCCGGCTCAGCGAGAGCGCTTGCAGCGTGCCACCCGCGCCCAGCTCGTGTTTCACGCCGGCGGCAACGCCGCGGCCGAGCTGAGCGAGGCGGACGTGGCCTTCGGGCAGCCGCCGCTCGCGGCCGTCCTGGCGAGTCCGCGCGTGCGCTGGGTGCAGCTGTCGAGCGCCGGCTACACCAGCTACGACCAGCCCGAGGCGAGGCGCGTGTTCGCGGAGCGAGGCGCGGTGCTGACCAAGAGCTCCTTCGTGTACGCCTCGCCCTGTGCCGAGCATGTGCTGGCGTTCATGATGTGCTGGGCCCGGCGCTTGCCCTGGGCGCTGCGCACACAGTGGGGTGACCGAGGCTGGCCCCAGGGCGAGCTGCGGCAGAACTCGGTGCTGCTCGAGAATCAGCACGTGATCCTGTTCGGGCTGGGCTCGATCGGCGCGCGCCTGGTCGAGTTGCTGCGGCCTTTCACTGCGCATCTCACCGGCGTGCGCCGGGATCGTCGCGGGGATGAGCCCATCCGCACTCTACGCTTCGATGATCCGGAGCTGCCGGCAGCGCTCGCGCAGGCCGATCACGTGGTGAACCTGTTGCCCGGCTCCGACGCGACCAAACTCTACTTCGACGCGGCGCGCCTGGCCGGAGTGAAGCAGGGCGCCGTATTTTACAATGTGGGCCGCGGCTCCACCGTCGATCAGCGCGCGCTCGCGAGCTTGCTCGTCGAGGGACGCCTGCAAGCGGCGCTGCTCGACGTCACGGATCCGGAACCGCTGCCCCCGGAGCATCCGCTCTGGAACGCGCCGAATTGCTTCATTACTCCACACTCCGCAGGCGGCCATCACAACGAGGGCGACCGCTTGGCGGACCACTTCATCGCGAACCTGCAGCGCTTCGAGCGCTCGGAGTCCGTGCTCGACCGCGCGTTCTGATCACGCGGGGTGCGCAGAGGCGCCCACGCCGCCTCACATGCACCCCGTTCTGCGCTAGAGTACCTTAAGCGTGGGCCTGGTCGCGCCGAAGCTCACTGGGGGTAATCGATCGTGCCAACCATGGGTGTAGCGCCGGCACTGAAGGACGCCGGTAAGATCTTGCTGGTGGATGATGACGAGGCGGTCAGCCGCGTCTTCGCCAAGGCGCTTCGCCGCGAGGGCTTCGCGGTGCTTGCGGCCTCGAATGCTTTCGAGGCGCGCGAGCTGTTTCAGCGCGAGCCCGTCGATCTCGTGCTCAGCGACATCAACATGCCGGGCATGACCGGCGTGCAGCTGCTGCAGAGCTTGCGGGACGAGAACCTGGACGTGCCGGTGATCCTGATGACGGGTGCGCCGGACATCGGCACCGCCACGGAGGCCGTCGCGCTCGGCGCCCTGCGCTACCTGACCAAGCCGATCGACATCGCCGAGCTGGAGCGCACCGCCCACAAGGCGGTGCGCCTGCATCGCATCGCGCGCATCAAGCGCGAAGCCCTCGCGCAGCTCGGCTTCGAAGACAAGCAGATCGGCGACCTGGCGGGGCTGCACGCAGGCTTTGCCCGCTGTCTCGCCTCATTGTGGATGGCGTATCAGCCGATCGTGCTCTGGTCCACGCACAGCGTGTTTGCGTACGAGGCGCTGCTGCGTAGCCCGGAACCGACACTGCCGGGGCCCAAGGCGGTGCTGGATGCCGCCGACCGCCTGAACCGCGTGCACGAGCTCGGACGAGCCATCCGCGCTCGAGTGGCGTCCGACATGGCGCGCTTCCCGGCGAACGCGCTGATCTTCGTCAATCTGCACCCCTTCGATCTGCTCGATGACGAGCTCGTGCTCGGCCACTGCCCGCTCACCGACTACTCGCGGCGCGTCGTGCTCGAAATCACGGAGCGCGCGACCCTGGAAGGCATGCGAGACATCCGCGCGCGCATCACCGCCTTGAGGGGCCTCGGCTACCGCATCGCGCTCGACGATCTCGGCGCGGGCTACGCGGGCCTCACCAGCTTCGCCCACCTGGAGCCCGAGATCGTCAAGATCGACCGCTCGCTGGTCGAGAACATCGGCTCGGATCGCACCAAGCAGAAGCTGCTCGGCAGCTTGGCGCAGCTGTGCGGGCAGCTCGACATGCGCGTGATCTGCGAGGGGATCGAGACGCGCGAGGAGCGCGACACCCTGCTCACGCTGGATTGCGATCTGCTGCAGGGCTACCTGTTTGCGAAGCCGGAGCGACTGCCCACGCCGCCCGTCACCTGGTAACGCCCCCGCACGGGCGCAGTTTCCGAGGAAGCAGAGACGAAAAAGGGGCGGCGCAACGTCTGAATGACGCGGCCGCCCCTTCTGGCAGGAACCCCTTACTGCTCGATCAGTTGCCCGCGTCGGCGCCGGCATCCGGTGGCAGGCTCGTCGTGCCCGCCGCGCCGCTACCCGCACCACCGGCGCTGCCGCCCTGGCCACCGCTGGTACCCGCGTTGCCGCTGCTGCCACCCTGGCCAGCACCTGCGCCGCCTCCAGCACCTGCACCGGGAGCACCGGCCGCGCCCGCGGTCGGGCCCGCCGCGCCACCGAGTGGCGGTGCCTCGTCGCCTTCCTTCACGCAAGCGGCGAACGCCAACGCAACCGCACTGACGGCGATCAGCACAAACCCGGGACTTACTCTGGTCACTCGTTTCATCTATCGCACCCTAAGGTTATGGAGAGGGCTCTCGAGCCAGGCGCAGCATAGACACATTCCGCACTCATGACAAAGCCTCACTCGCGGCGTGCGCGAGCGGATCGCGATAACGCCTCGCATCACGCTAGCGGCATCGCACATGCACTCCATGCCGCGCCGCCGCGCATGCAGGCGCGCCCGCAGAAAGGTCACGTCCGGGGGTTGCGGCAATCCAAAGCAAGCCCGACGCGCGCCGCGCTGCTGAGAAAAACAGCGAGCGGGCAGACCTCTCGCGTGAGACACGAGCCAGCGCGCCACGCGCCACGATGTGACATTCGAGTCTCGGTAACCGCCAAATCCAGCTGCACCAGATCCAGCGCGCACGGCACGGGGACCTTCGCCCGCACAGCGCGTCGGTGCCACGGGCCCATGGGCCAAGCTACGCACCCGCAGGGCTGAATGGGGTGAGCTGTGGTACGGGGGGCGCGCCCTCGGCGGCACCGCATGAAAATCGCCTACGTCTTCGACCGACCCCTGCCCGCGCGAGAAACGGACTCCGAGCAAGCGTTACAGACGCTCGCCGCCTTCGCGCGCCGCGGCGCCGAAGTGCGGCTGGTCTTGCCGGCGCAAAAGCAGCCGCGCAGTCCGGGCGAGCTCGCCCGGCACTACGGAGTGCAGGGCGACTTCGAGCTCGTCACGGCTCCCACTCCGTTCGAGCGCTGGTCGACCCCGCGCAAGTGGTGGCATGCGACGCATGCTCTGCGCTTGCCGGCTGTCACCTCCGCCGACCTGGTGTACACGCGCAACTTCCCGACCCTGTTCCTGTTGGCACGGGGGCAACAGCCCTTCGCCTACGAGACCTATCGGCCCTGGCCCGATCAGTATCCGGTGCTGCGCCCGCCCTTCCGCGCCGCGCTGCACAGCCGCGCGTTCCTGGGAGCCATCCTGCACTCTCACCTGGCGAGCCAGGCCTACGCCGCGCTCGGTGTGGCGCGCGAGCGACTGCTGGTGGCGCACAACGGCCACGATCCAGCTCGCTTCCGCGACCCGCCCAGCCGCGGCGAATTGCGCGCGCAGCTGGGCCTGCCCGCGGAGCGCCCGATCGTCGTCTACACGGGCCATATCAACCTGACCAAGGGCCTCGACACGGTGTTTCGCCTGGCGCGCAGCCTGCCGCACGCGCTGTTCCTTCTGGTCGGCTCCGAGGGCCGCGGCGTCGTGGAGACGCTGGCACGGCAGCAGCCCAATATTCAGCTGGTGCCCTGGCAGCCCTTCGAGCTGGTCACACGCTATCTGCTGGCGGCAGACGTGCTGCTGCAGCCCCCCAGCCAGGTGCCGCTGCGCCTGATCGGAAACACCGTGCTGCCCATGAAAATCTTCCTCTACCTCGCGGCGGGGCGACCGATCGTCGCCCCGGATCTTCCGGATCTGCGCGAGGTGCTGCGGCACGAGCACAATGCGCTGCTGGTTCCGACCGGCGATCACGCGGCGGCCACGCAGGCGGTGGCGCGTCTGCTGGAAGATGCGGCGCTGGCGCGCCGCCTCGCCGATGCGGCCCAGCAGACCGCGGCAGGCCTGACCTGGGACGCACGCGCGGCGCGCATCCTGGAGTTTCTGGAACAGCGCCGGAAAAGTGCAACCTGACGCTCGCGCCGGGGCTGCGATCTCCGGGGTTCACGCTGCAAATGAGCCGCGGGCACTGGGCGGGCGCGAGCGTTCGGAGTACGACGGGCCCTCGATCGGAGCAAAGCATGGATCTGGGGCTAAAAGGCAAAGTAGCCGTGATCAGCGGCGGCAGTGTGGGCATCGGTCTCGCGGTGGCGGAGGCCCTGGCAGAAGAGGGCGTGCAGCTGGTGCTGTGCGCGCGCAATGAGGCGCGCGTCCAGCAGTGCGCCTCTGTGCTCGAAGACCGCTACAGCGTGCGTGCGCTGGGCGTCGGCGCCGATGTGGCGCAGGCGAGCGGCGTGCAAAAAGTGCTGGAGCGCACGGCGGCGGTGTTCGATGGCGCGGACATCCTGATCAACAACGCAGGCACGGGCAGCAACGAGACCATCCAGGAAGCGCCTGACGAGAAGTGGCAATACTACTGGGACCTGCACACCATGGCGGCGGTACGCCTCTCGCGCGGCCTGATCCCGCTGATGAAGAAGCGCGGCGGCGGCGTGATCATCAACAACGCCTCGATCTGTGCCAAGCAGCCGCTCGGCTACGAGCCGATCTACAACGTCACCAAGGCGGCGCTGATGATGTTCTCCAAGTGCCTCTCGAACGAGGTGATCAAGGACAACATCCGCGTCAACTGTGTGAACCCGGGCCTGGTGCTCACCCCCGACTGGAAGAAGACGGCGCGCGAGCTGACGGCCTCGACGGGTGGTGACTGGCAAGGCTACCTCGACGACATCGCGAAGAAGAACGCGCCCATCGGGCGTTTCGCCAGCCCGGAAGAGCTGGCGAAGTTCTTCGTGTTCCTGTGCTCGCCGTGCTCCAGCTACTGCGTCGGCTCGACCTTCTACGTCGACGGCGGCTGGCTCAACGGCTTGGCGTAATCACTCTGGGAGAGACGACCATGAAGCGCGCAACCATGACGGCCCCGGGCCAGATTCAGATCGACGAGACGCAAGCTCCCAGCCCCGGTCCGGGCCAGGTGCTCCTGCGCATCCAACGCATCGGGGTGTGCGGCTCCGATATCCACGTTTTCCACGGCAAGCATCCCTACACGAGCTACCCGGTGGTGCAGGGCCACGAGTTCTCGGCGCTGGTGGCGGCGGTCGGTCCCGGCGTACAGGGCATCGAGGTCGGCAACAAGGTGACGGCCATGCCGCAGATCGTGTGTGGCAAGTGCGCGCCATGCCTGCGCGGTGACGAGCACATCTGTGACGCGCTGCGCGTGCAGGGCTTTCAGGCGCCGGGCTGCGCTCAGGAGCTCTGGGTCACCGCCGCCGACAAGATCGTGAAGCTGCCCGATCACTTCAGCTTCGAGCAGGGCGCGCTGGTCGAGCCGATCAGCGTCGCCGTGCATGCAATCCAGCGCGCCGGCAAGCTCGCCGGGCGCCGCGCGGTGGTGCTCGGGGCGGGCCCGATCGGCAACCTGGTGGGTCAAGCGGCGCGCGCTGCGGGCGCCCGGGTGCTGATCACGGATCTGAGCGAGCACCGGCTCGAGATCGCGCGCCGCTGCGGCCTCGGCGAGACTTCCAATCCTGCGCGCGAAGATCTGAAGGCGGCGTCGCAGCGCGTATTCGGCAGCGAGGGCTTTGATCTGGCGTTCGAGTGCGTGGGTGTGGAAGCGACGCTGGACGCGGCCGTGTCCAACCTGGCCAAGGGCGGCACACTGATTGTCGTCGGCGTGTTCGGCGACAAGCCGCGCGTGGATCTCGGGCTGGTGCAGGACCGCGAGCTGCGCATCTCCGGCACGTTGATGTACCAGCGCCCCGACTACGAGCAGGCCGTCGCCTGGATCGCCTCGGGCGACATCGTGACCGAGCCGCTGATGAGCGAGCACTTCGCCTTCGGCGACTACCTGCAGGCGTACCGCTACATCGATCAGAAGCGCGACCAGACGATGAAGGTGTTCATCGACGTCGCGTGATGCAGGGCTAGAAACCAGAGTTCGGTTGCTTGAGGAACTCGACCTCCTGGGGCGTGCTGCGGCGCCCCAGGATGGTGTTGCGGTGCGGATAGCGACCGAAGCGATCGATCACGGCTTTGTGCCGCAGCTCGAAGTCGTATTGCTGCTCACCTGCCTTCGAGAACACGCGCACCGCTTCCTTGTGAATCACGGCTGATTCACTGTGCATGTACGGCATGTACAGGAAGTTGCGCTGCGAGAGCGTGAGCGCGTCGTCCACGCCTCTCGCCACTGCTTCCTGGGCCAGGGCGAGGGCCAGCGCGTCGCAGGCGAAGGCCTGGGGCCGATTGCGGTAAATGTTCC
>JAICTU010000365.1 GCA_025936205.1 Polyangiaceae bacterium
GCTCGACGGTGCCCCCGTCGACTTCGGGCGGACCTCGGTCGAGCCGCGCCACCGGGGGGCGGGCGGCATGAATTCACCAGTGGAACATCGTGCCGTCCGTGCGCCGGTTCACCGGCAAGCTGGCGGCGACGTAGGGGTACTTTTTGGCCTTCTCCTCGTCGATATCGACGCCGATGCCCGGCGTGTCGTCGATGGTGCAGTAGCCGCCCTTGTAGCGGTAGTTGATCTTGAAGACGTCGAAGCAGGGCTCGACGTGAGGCATGTATTCCTGCACGCCGAAGTTGTTGATGGCGAGATCGAAGTGGAGGGAGGCCGCAAAGTTGATGGGCGACAGGTCGGTGGCGCCGTGGAAGCCGGTCTGGACGTGGTAGATCGAGGCCAGGGCCGCCACCTTGAGCAGGTGGGTGATGCCGCCGCCGTGCGAGATCGGCATGCGCACGTAGTCGATCAGTTGCTCGGTGATGAGCGTGGTGTAATCGTAGACGCTGTTGAAGACTTCGCCGATCGCGATCGGGGTGGTGGAGTGCTTGCGGATCATGCGCAGGCCTTCCTGCAGCTCGCCGGCGACCGCGTCTTCCAGCCAGAACAGGTCGTAGGGTTCGACGTCGCGGGCAAGGCGCGCCGCCTGGATCGGCGTGCAGCGGTGGTGCACGTCGTGCAGCAAATGGAAGTCGAAGCCGTAGGTGGAGCGCACGCGATCCAGGAGCTTGGGCAGGTAGCGGAGATAGGGCCCGGTCTCCCAGACTTGTTCCTCGGCCAGGCCCTTCTGGGCCGGCTCGTACGACTTCGCGCCCTTGGGCACGCCGTAGGCGCTCTCGACGCCGGGCACCGCGGACTGTACGCGGATGGCGACGAAGCCGTCGTCGCGCGCCTTGCCCACGGCATCCACCGCGTCGGCCAACTCTTTGCCGGTGGCGTGTGCGTAGACCATGACCCGGTCGCGGCTCTTGCCGCCGAGCAGGTTGTAGAGGGGCGTGCCCAGCGATTTGGCCTTGATGTCCCACAGGGCCATGTCGATGGCGGCGATCGCCGTCATGGTGACGGGGCCGCGCCGCCAGTAGGCGCCGCGATAGAAGTAGTGCCAGATGTCCTCGATGTTGCGCGCGTCGCGCCCGATCAGCGCGGGCAGGCAGTGCTCTTCGAGGTAGGCCACGACGGCCTTTTCGCGGCCGTTGAGCGTGGCGTCGCCCAGCCCGTAGACGCCCTGGTCCGTCTCCAGCTTGAGCGTGACGAAGTTACGCCCGGGGCTGCAGACAATCACCTTTGCGGATTTGATCTTCACTTGCGAGTCTCCAGGCGCGTGGCGCTCATGGCCCGCGGCTTTTTCGCCACGAAGGGGTTGGGGATGCCGGGCACGTAGTAGTGGCGCAGCATCCGCAGCTCTTCGAGCGTTTTTTCTGCCGCTTCGTAGCCGGCAGGCAATGGCCGCCGGGAAAACGTCTGGAAGTAGAGCACGCAGGCGTCGCGCCACCAGCGCGCCTCTTTTTCCTGGATGCGCAGGAAGTCGCTCACGTGCCGGAAGCGCGCTTCATCCACGCTCTCGGCGAGCGAGGCCCAGCTGGCTTGAAACGCGCGCACGCCGTCCACGCCGCGCTGGTAGCGAAAGCACAGCTCCTCCCAGAGCGTGCGCCCGGAGCGCAGCCGCTGATCCCAGGCGACGTGATGGAACCAGAGCAGGTGCTCCTCCGGGCACTGGTCGAGCTGGGCGTACTGGCTGCGCAACGGCTCGAAGTATTGTGCGACCGCGTTGCTGCCCGCGGGCGTGCGATCGAAGCCGATGCCCTGCTCGTCCGCACGATGATAATAGACGGAGGTCCAGTCGGAACGGCCCTCGGAGACCCAGGGGCCCGGGCCGTAGTGGTGGCTGAGCGCCATCTGGTGGTGCAGCCCGAGCGGCGTCATGTAGTCCACCACCGCCTCGCGCGAGTCGAGCATGATCTTTGCGGCGCTGTCGACGAAGCTCGCGTCCAGCGAGAAGGTCATGCGCAGCCACTCTTCGGCGATGGCCCGCGAGGAGAGCCCGGGCTCCCAGCACAGCCGGCCGAAGGCGTACCAGTTGGCGGCCGCAAACGGATGCCCGCACCAGTTGCGGTCGTTACCGATGTTGGCCACCGCGCTCATGCCCGTGAGCTCGTGGCCGTGCAGCGAGCCGTCGATCACCTTTGCCACGGTGGAGCCGGCGCCGAGAGCGTGGGTGTCGCTGTCCAGGCACTCCTTGAACAGGGGCGCCAGGTACGCCAGGTGCGTGGCACAGCCCAGGTACTCCTGCGTCAGCTGTAGCTCGAGCAAGAGGGGCGTCTTGGGCATGGCGCCGAACAACGAGTGGTGCGGCTCGCGCGGCTGAAAGTCGATCGGCCCATTCTTGACCTGTACCAGCACGTTGCTGCGAAAGCTGCCGTCCAGTGGCACGAACTCGTCGTAGGCCTGCTTCGCGCGGTCGACCGGCACCTGGTGGTCGTAGACGAAGGCACGCCACATCAGGATACCGCCGTGCTCCGCCAGCGCGTCCGCGAGCAGGTTCGCGCCCTCGGCGTGGCTTCGCCCGTAGTTCTGCGGCCCGGGTTGCCCCTCGGAGTTGGCCTTGACGACGAAGCCGCCAAAATCGGGGATCTTGCGGTAGATGCCGTCCACGCGCCGGCGCCACCAACCGCGTACGTCGGGGTCGAGCGGATCTGCCGTGGGCAGCCCGTCGAGCTCGATCGGCGCGCTGAAGCGCGCCGTGAGGTAGACGCGGATGCCGTACGGGCGGAACACCTGCGCCAGCGCCGCCACCTTGTCGATGTAATCGTCGGTCAGCACCAGGGCGTTGGCGTTGACGTTGGTGAGCACGCTGCCGTTGATGCCCACCGAAGCACAGGCGCGCGCATAGTCCGTGTAGCGGGGATCGAGATAGTCGGGCAGCTTTTGCCAGTCCCAGAGCGAGAAGCCCGCATAGCCGCGCTCCACGGTGCGGTCGAGGTTGTCCCAGTGATTCAGGATGCGCAGGCCGAGGCGGGGCGAGGAGGCCAGCGCGAGCGCGCGGATGTCGCCGCCGGTCTGCAGCACGCGCAAGAGCTGGAACGCGCCGTACAGGATGCCGAGATCGCTCGCACCGACGAGGGCGGTGCGGAGCGCCCCGGCCGTGCTGGTCACGAGCGCGAAGCCATCGCGACCGAGCTCGTCGAGCGGCTCGCCCCGCGACGCGGCCTGATTCGCCGCGCCAGCGCCCGCCGGCGCCGGCGCTGGCACCGTGGGAGCCGCGCGCCGGAACTCCTCGAGGCCGGGGGTGAGCGTGCGCCCCAGCAGCAGCGCGCCCGCCTGATTCGGATCCGTGCTCAGAGGGACAGGACGCCCGAGCAAGCCGGACAGCCCTACCTGCAGCTCCTTCACCACGGCGGCCAGCGTCGGCGTGGCGGGCTCTCCGCCGGAACGCGCCGCCGCGCCCAGCAACACGATGCTGGTGAGCTGCCGTTGATAGCGCTCGAGCAGCGCGGGCTCGCTGACGCACCGATAGCGCAGCCAGAGCTCGTAACCGTCTTCGTTGCCCATCACGCGGACGAGCTTGGCATTTTTCCGGCGAGGACCGAAAGAGCAGCGGCAGCGTTTCCAGGACACCGGGTGATCGGCCCCCCACCCAGGACTCTCGCGCTCCCGTCTGCCTGCGGAATCCGGGGCCGTCTCGAATCGGCGCTCAAGGTTGCTGTTCCGGTTCCGTTCGTCTCGGAAGCGAGCACAAGGACGTGCGCGCGGGCACCCCGCTCTCGGGGAGCCGAACCACCCCAAGGAAGGGGTACCCGATGTCACTTTTCATGCAGACGAACGTCTCCTCGATGGAGGCGCAAAAAAACCTCGGCTTCAACCAAGGGCAGCTCCAGCTCAGCTTCAACCGTCTCTCCAGCGGCTTCCGCATCAACTCCGCCAAGGATGACGCGGCGGGCCTGGCCATCAGCGAGAACCTGAAGAGCCAGGTGCGCTCGTTTGCCGTCGCAGAGCGCAATGCCGGCGATGGTATTTCGATGGCCCAGACGGCCGAAGGCAGCCTGGGAGAGGTGCACACCATCCTGGGCCGCATGCGCGAGCTCGCCGTGCAGGCCTCGAACGGGAGCCTGACCGGCACCGATCGCAGCTTCTTGCAGAAGGAGTTCTCGCAGCTTCAGGCGGAGATCACGCGCATTCAGGGCTCGGCCAAGTTCAACGGCAAGGTCCTGCTCGGCACCACTGCCAACACCATCACGCTGCAGGTCGGGCTGGATGCGGTCAGCTCGGACCAGATCCGGGTGACCCTGGGCGGGGTGTCACTGGCGACGATCTCCGGCTCCGGAGTTGCACTCTCCGGCACCACTGAGTCCAGCGCCCTCGCGTCGCTCTCGACGATCGATGGCGCGATCGCCGCCGTGTCGACAGCGCGCTCCTCGTTCGGCGCGACCATGAACCGCCTGGAGATGGCACAGAGCAACATCCAGACGATGCGTCTCAACCTGTCCGGCGCCAACTCGCGCATCCGCGACGTGGATGTCGCCGGTGAGACCGCGCAAATGTCGCGCAATCAGGTGCTCTCGCAAGCGGGCCTGGCCGTGCTGTCGCAAGCCAACCAGCTTCCCCAGCAAGCGATCCGATTGCTGCAGGGATGATCTGGGCCGGGCGCAGCCCCGATTAGGGGTTTCGCCCTCGGCCCTGATCGAGATCGCGGACGTAGCCCCAGCTGCGCAGGCCCTCGACCAACTCGTTTGTCAAACCGCTGCCCGTGCCCGCAACAGATTCCTTGACCAGCTTCGCCCGGAACCCGACATCCTCGGGACCGAGCGCGGCGCCTCCGCCCTCCGCCACGCAGTTGGTGCGCGCGAGGGCGAGATTGATGCGCACCGTTTCGGGGGACAACTGCTCGAGCGGCAGCCCCGTCGCCGCGCAGCGCAGCAAGCCATGCAGCCCCGCCCCTTCGAGATCGATGATGGCCGTGCCCTCACCTTCCGCCTGAATCACGAAGCGACTGCCCGTGAGCGCGAGCCGATAGGCGGCCTGCCCGGTGGGCAGCGCGCCGTCGACGGCGACCCGAATCGGCGAGGGCGAGGCCATCGCGACGCTCACCGCGCGCGGAAACGTGAGCGTGTACTCATGGCGCGGATGGTTGGGCGGATCGTAGTAGACGGCGTGCCAGTCCGTGACCTTGCGCCGGAACTGCAGCACGATTTGTTCTTCGTCATCCGCCAGGTTGTGCTGCTCGTACGGGTCGTTGGCCCGATCGTACAGCTCCTCCGCCAGGAAGTAGTTTCCGCGGAATGGCGTGCCCGTGAGCGCGAGTTGCGTGGCCTTCGGGTAGGCGAACAGCGCGCCCGTCTGCGGGCGCCCCCGCAGCGAGCGGTATGCCCAACGGTCATACACCGCGCGAATCGCGTTCGAGTCCCCTGCACTGCCCACCATCCCTTCCGCCCAGCGCTGCGCCACGTTCGGATCGGGCGGGACGCCGGGCGCCGATGTCAGCCCGGTGATGTCGTAGCTGCTGGTGTTCGGCAATTCGAGCTGCACGCCGAAGGCGCGTTCGAGCAGCCGCCAGACCGCCACCGTCGACGTCGGCTCCCGAACCTCTGCGGGAGTGACGCGCGGCGCGCCATCATACACGACGACGTAGGGTGTCTCGGCTTCCTCGAAGGAGGCCAGACAACAGTGCGAGCTGCCCGACCAGACGATGTCTGGCGCGAGCCAAACGGGCCGTTGCGTGGTGCGCGCCGTGAAGCTGCGCCCGTGGTCGGTGGCAAACAGCCAGAGCCGTTGTGCGTCGGGGGCTAGCTCGCGAGCCTGGTCCATGAGCTTGCCGGTCTCGTCGATGGTCGAGAGCAAGTTGCGCCAGGTTCGGTCGAGCGTGTCCTGATTGTACTCGAGCCCGGTCGCGCCCAGCGCAAAGGGCGGCGCCGAGCGCCCCGGCGGATGCGGGTCGTGCGTGACCGAGAACCAGACCACGTGCAGCGCGTCGTCTTGCGGGTGCTCGCCGATCCAGTCGGAGAAGCGGTGGACGAGGGCGGCGGGATGCAGGCGCGCGCCCGCTTGCTGCTCGTTCTGATACCCTCCGTCGAAGCCAATGCGCGTCTGGTTCGGCATGAGGAAGAAGTTGGCGACCGTGAACTCCGTCTGAAAGCCCTGCTCGGCGAGCCTCGCCACGGGAGAGGGCGGAGTGGCTGGAGCCTGTTCGTCGATGCCCAAGCCGAACAGATCCATCTCACCGTCGGTCTCGTAGAATCCGGCGCGAAAGAAGCGGCGCGCAAACGTCGGCGTATTGAAGGCCGGCGAGATGCCGCGCGAGAACAGCGTGCCGCGATCGCGGATCGCTCGCGCAAACCAGGCACTCTGCGCGTCGTCCTGGCCGCTGAACAGGTGCGTGAGCAGCGTCCCCGGCACGGAGTCGGTGAGCACGAACAAGATCTGCCGTGCGCCGCGGCCCGGCACCTTCTTCAGCACCGCGGGCGAACCGATCGCGAGCGAGCTCGCCCCCTCGTTGGAGATGCGGACGCGGAGCGCCTGCTCGCGCGCGGGCAGCGTCAGCCGGACGTGGCGGTAATAGTCTTCGTAGTGGGCCATGTCGGCCACCACGCGCGCGTCGATCGTTTGCTTCGTGGTACCGTGGAAGTCGCGCGCGGAGAGCACGTCGCCGCCGGGGCCGATCACCTCGAAGCGTGCCTTCCACTCGCTGGCGCCGAGCGCGGCAAAATAGCCGTCGTAGTCGAACTCACCGCTCTCGGGGGCCAGCTGGAATTCGAACGCTTGCTGGTTCCGGAGCACCTTGGCGCGGCGAAAGTATACCTCGCTGCGGGGTTCTCCGATGCGTGCATAGGCGCCGCGCCCGCCGTCGTTCTGCACCTCATCCCACCAGCCCTCGATCCCATCGCCCGCGATGCGGCAGCGGGGCGGAGCGCAGGCATCGAGCGGGCGATAGTCGACGACGTAGGCGTAGGGCGCGCTCACCGTGGTGGGCGGAATCGGCATTACCAGCTCTCCGGCGCTGGCGGCTCGGGCCGCGTGAGGAAGTAGCCCGCCACTTCGAGCAGCTCGGGGTGACGCAGCATGGACCGCCGGAGCGAGCGCTTCAGCTCGCTGACGAGCTCGGGCTGGCTCGCGGCCAGGTCCTCTGCTTCGAACGGATCTCGCTCGAATTGATAGAGGTGATAACGGACCTCGGAGGCCCCGGGCTCATACATCAGCTTGTACGGCGGCCGAATCACCGCCCGCTGCTTGGCAGCGCGAATCTCGGGAAGGTACTTGGAGTCGATGGCGATGCGGCCGTGCTCGAGCTGGGCCAGCTCGGTGATCACCGGATACTGGATGCGATCGCGGGGCACGGCCGGCGTGGGCCAGAGCCATTCCCCCGTCTCGCTGAAGAAGTCGCGTGCGGGCAGCCCCTTGTGGCGGCCCTTGGCATCGAGCAGCGCCACTCCCTCTTGCGGAGCCAGCGGTCGGTGGCCGAGCAGGGACAAGATCGTCGGGTACACGTCGAGCTGCGACACATAGCCCTCGATGCGTTGCGGCTGGATCCGCGGGAACTGATCGCGCGGCAAGTGAAACGCGAGCGGCACTTTCAGCGTCAGCATGCTGCGCAGGTTGTCGCCATGGCCCACGCACGTCGGGCATTCGTAGAGGCCTTCGCCGTGATCCGCCAGCAGCACGATGATGGTGTTGTCGAGCCGGTCCTCCGCTTCCAGGCGCTGCAGCAGCTTGCCGATGGCAGCGTCAGTTTCGGCGAGCGCCGCGCGGTACAGGCCGAGCACCTGCTCCCGATCCTCGGGGCGCTCGATCGGAGTCTCACCCACCGCATCTCTGCCGAAGCGCAGCTCCGGAGAGGCGCCGGGCACCTGGTACTTCGGGTAGAAGTCGCTCGACGACGTATACGGGAAGTGCGGCTGGGAATAAAAGACGAGCCAGAAAAACGGGATCCGCGGGGCGTCGTGCGCGGGCATGTCCTGGTGAGCGAGCGCGAGCATGTCGTCCTCCAGCACCTGGGGCGCGGCGAAGTTCGCCATGCCGCGCATCAGATTGTCGATGCGCCGCCCGAGCAGCGAGCGACCGAAGGGGCCCTGCGTGTAGAAAGCGCTCACGGCCGCGAGCACGCTGGGCACGCGCATCATCAGCATCTGCCCCGTGATGTCTTTCAGCTCGACGCTAGGGACGGCCGTGACTTGAAAGCCGAAGTTGGCGCGCGAGAAGAACTCGCCCGCGTACTCCGAGAACACCGCCGTGCGATAGCCCAGCGAGCTCAGGTGGGCGGGCAGAGAGAAGTTCTGGACCTGGCTGTGCCGGGCATCGGGGAACATCGTCTCGATGCCGTTCGAGAGCGGTGCCATCGCCGTGAGCGTGGCCGTCCAGGAGGGGCCGGTGCGCGGCTGCGTGACCAGCGTATTGGGGAAATAAATCGACTCCGCCAGCAACTGGGCCAGATGCGGCGTGTGCTGCGCGTCGATCAGATCGGGCCGCAGCGAGTCCACGGCCAGTAGCAGGACGTCGCAGGCCGCGTCCGATGCCTTGCCGGCGGGCAGCGCGCCGATCGTCGAATTGCGGAAGACGCGCTCGCGCCCCGGCCAGTGGCCGCCCGCCCACCAGAGCCCGCCGAGGCCGAGCAGCGCCAGCGCCCAACCGATCTGAACGCCTCGCTCCCGGCGCCCCGCGAGGGCGGCGGTCAGGTAGCCCAGGGCAGCTCCCCCGAAGACCGCGCCCGCGATCAGATGGCCCCAGCGGGCACTGAACGTGAGCACATGGCTGGCCGCGAGCGTCGACAAGAACAAACCGGGATGACGGTGGGCGACCCCGGCAAACAGCGCGAACACGACGCTCCATCCCAGCGCCGTGGGCAGCAGCAGCCTCCCCACGAGCCAGGCCCCGCTGCGTGCATGTAGGCGCAGCAGCAACATCCAGCCGAGCACGGAGGGGGCGAGGGCGCCCGCCTCCGCCAGGGCGATCCATCCCAGCTCTCTTCCAACCATCTCCAGGAACGGCCCGTAGGCGCTGAGCGCCCGAGTCGCCGTCCCTTCGTCGCGCGCGCCTGCATAACTGCCTTCGAGCGCGATCAGGCAAAGCCCGGCGCTGGAGAACACGCCGAGCAGAGACCCGAGAACGGCACGCCCCGTGAGACCCAGCCACGAAGGAACGCGGGCGGAGCTGGCTCGCTCCTCTGCCACCTCGGCCAGGACGAGCTGAGGCTCGGTGGTCGTCATGCGACCTCACATTCAGCAGCATCACCGGCTCGATGTCACCCGGAATTGCCCTTCAGTTCATCGCCTTGACACGAATTTGGCAACGAGCGAGCATGGCCTCGTTGCGGCGGCATGCTCATGCGGGGACACCCCGCACCCCTGACTTTTCCGCGGGGACACCCCGCACCGCTGGCTCTGCGGGGACACCCCGCACCGCTGGCTCTGCGGGGACACCCCGCA
>JAICTU010000695.1 GCA_025936205.1 Polyangiaceae bacterium
GCGTTCGAGGACTTTCTCGTGCAGCGCATCCAGGCGCACGGTGGCGTGTGCCGGCTCGCCGAGCGCGCCGACGCGCTCACGCTGCGCAGGGGCAGGGTCTCCGGCGTCGTGATCGGCGGCGGAGAGCAGACCATCGGCACCGATTGCGTCGTCACGGGGCTGGAGGGCAAGGCGCTGCTCGAGCTCGCGGGCGGGCGCGGCTCCGGCGGTCCGTTCACGCGCTGGCCGCAGCTCGAGCCCACGATGGGGCGCTTCGTCGTGAGCTGTTGGGTGCGTACGCGTGGTGTGCCGGAACCGCTCGCTCACGAAGCCATCTTGCTGCCGAGCGCCGGCTCCCCCGATGAAGTGTCGTACCCAGCGCTGCACGTGCAGCGCGCCGGCAGCGGTGTTTCCCCATCCGGGGAGCCCGCCAGCTTGCTGGTCGCCGAAGCGCTGGTGCCGATGGGGCTGGGCCCGCGCGTGGTGGAGCTGCGGGATCGGGTGCTGGAGGTGCTACGCGAGCAGCTTCCCTTCGTGGATCGGCACTTGCTGCTCGTCGATTCTCCGCACGACGGCCTGCCCCTGCACGTCTATGAAGCCGGGGAGCGCCGCGGGGTCGAGCGCGTGCATGTGCCCGGGGCTTCCCGTCAGGCCGAGCCGATGCGGCCGCTCTGGCGCGCTGAAGCGCCCGGGTTTCTCGGGTTGGCCGGTGAGCCCATGTCCGGTCCGGTGCGCGGGAGCTGGCTGGTCGGCACCACGGTCTTTCCCGGGCTGGGTCAGGAGGGGGAGCTGCTGGCGGCGTGGAATGTCGCCCAGCGAGTCACCCGGTCCGACCGTGCCTGGCAGAAGCGCCGCCGTCAGATGTGGAGCAAGATCGACACCGACACCGCCTGAAAGCAGGGTAAGAGGCGCCCGTGCGGATCATCTCCGGCAAATTTCGTGGACGGCGCTTGGAGTGTCCGAAGCTCGTCACCCGGCCCACGCTCGACCGCGTGCGCGAGGCGCTGTTCTCCATCCTCGGGGACGTGAGCGGCCTGTGCGTCGTCGATCTGTACGCGGGCAGCGGAGCTCTGGGACTGGAAGCCCTCTCGCGCGGCGCGCGCCACGTGACGCTCGTGGAGGCCGATCGCGGCGCAGCCCAGGTGATCCGCAAGAACGTGGCCGCGTGGGGGGTGGACGCTCAGCTCCGGGTGCTCGAATCCAGCGTGGAACGTGCGCGCTCGCAGCTGCGCAGCATCCAGCCGATCGATCTCGTGCTCGCTGATCCACCGTGGAAAATCGCGCAGGAGGCGGCGCTCGAGGTCGCGCGCGCCGTGCAGGGGCTCCTGGCTCCCGGAGCGCGGCTGGTGCTCGGTCATCCCTCGAAGGAGGAGCTGCAGCTGCCGGCGGACAGCGGCTTGCGCGTGGTGAGCTGTCGCACCTGGGGAGACTCCGCCCTTTCGTTCCTCACCGCTGCGTCCGAGGACACCGATTCCGAGGACATGGATCCCGAGGACATGGATCCCGAGGCTACAGCTGCTCCGGAAAGCCCAGGAGCTGCCTGATCTTCGCTGGCTAGAAATTCTGATCGCCTGGATGCGCTCGGCATACTACGCTGAGCAGAGTTCAGCTTGTCGCCACCGAGTCTTTCGCCATCTCGTTGGGTCGCCGCCGTTCTGGGGGGACACCCCGTTTTACGGGGACACGCGCGGTCCCGAGCGGTCGTGATCTGCCTGCTGGGTGTCGGCCTCGCCTGTCAGAAGCCGGCGCCGAAGCCCGAGCCCGCGCCGCCACCGCCGCCGCCCCGGCCGCAGCTGGCCGAGCCGGCGCCCCCTCCGCCGCCCGAGCCAGACCCCACGCCCGCGCCGCCCCCCGAGCCCACCAAGCCGGCGGAGGTCCGCAAAGCGGCGGGGCCGAAGCTCCCCAAGGGCTGCGAGGTGGAGGAGTGCAAGGGCAGCGTCAGCGTGGAGTTGCACAGCGCGCTGGGGGCCAAGGCCGGCCAGGTCCGGGGTTGCTACGAGCGAGCGCTCAGCCATAACGCGGGCTTGCAAGGAAAAGTGGAGATCGACGTGCGAATCGGGCCCACCGGCGAGGTGTGCTCGGCGGGAATGTTCAAGGATGGGCTCGGCGATCCCTCCGTGACCAGCTGCGTGCTCCAGCGTTTTCGCAGCGGTGTGTACCCGAAGCCGTCCGGCGGTTGCGTCGATACGCGGGTGCCGATCAATTTCGTGCCTCCGCAATAGTCTCTCCAACTCCCGTACGTGTGACCTCCGTGCGTGCCCGTCATGGCATTTTGCTCACGCTCGCCTATGATGGCTCGCGCTTCTCGGGTTTTGCCCCGCAGAACAACGGCGTCACCATTGCAGGGGTGCTGCGCGCCGCGATCCAGCAGATGGATCCGAGCGTCGGCGCATTGCGTGTGGCCAGCCGCACGGACGCTGGAGTGCACGCGCGCGCCCAGGTGGCCTGTTTTGATACGCAGCTGAACATCGAGTCGCGGGGCTGGCTGCTGGGGCTCAGCGCGTTCTTGCCTCCCGAAGTTGCGGTGCAACGCGTGGCGCGCGTCGAAGCCGGCTTCAATCCGAGCAAGGCCGCCCGCGCCAAGACCTATCACTACTGGATTCTACGCGGCACGATCCGTGACCCATTTCTCGCGGGCAAAGCCTGGCGAGTGCACGACACGCTCGACCTGCGCGCGATGCGCGACGAAGCCCAAGCGTTGCTGGGAACGCACGATTTCTCGGCGTTTCGCGGCGCCGCCGACCGCCGGGAGAACGCCGTCAGAACCATCAGCGTCGCCGAGCTCTCCACGATCGAGCACGCGCCGCGCTGCCTGCTCTTTGCGATCCGCGGCGATCGCTTCCTTTACAACATGGTGCGGATCATCGTGGGAACGCTGGTGGACGTCGGGCGCCGTACCCGAGAGCCCGGCGCGTTCGCACGCGCTTTCGTGTCCAAAGAACGTACCGATCTCGGTATGACGGCGCCTCCCGACGGGCTGTATCTGGATCGCGTCGAGCTCGAGGATTGGGGACACGCAGAGTGGCCCAACCACTGGTAACTCGGTGCGAATGAGGCTACGCGCTCGTTCGCGTTTGAAGGCCCGAGGATAGACAAAAGACGTCGCTTTACCGCCCACCGAATTTTGGGCAGCCGTGCTACACCCTGCCGGGGCCAACGCGGCCGAAGGAGTAACTTATGGGTCTCAGAAGCCGAATCATCGATCGTGGAAAGCAGCTCGTGCAGAGCCCCATCGTGATGCGCTGGGTCTCCGACGATCGAGTGATGAAGGCCGCGGAGGGCGTGCTCGATGCCAAGGCGCGCGTGCGCCTGGCCTGGCACATGCTCAAGAACGGGCACGCGCTGCCGCCGGTGGATCCGGCGCTCGATGATTCGCTCGGTGAAACGGTGGAACACACGAGCTCGAACGGCTCCGCTCGCCTGGCAGCCGACCGTCTGCACCAGCAGGTCAATGGCAGGAATGGCAGCAACGGTGCGTTCGCCGCCGGCAATGGCTCGGTCGAGGCGCATGCCCCACATGCGAATGGCGGCTTGAACGGCGCCGGGCTCGAAGCCAGCGTCGTCGCGCTCGATCAGGACGCGCCGCCGCGCCGCAAGGTCAACGGCAGCCAGGGCAGCAACGGCGGCGTGGCGCTCGATGGCAACATGGAAGACGCGCTCAAGGAGC
>JAICTU010000115.1 GCA_025936205.1 Polyangiaceae bacterium
CGTTTTTTTGCGAAGCCCTCATGTTCCATGTGGAACCTCACTTCGCGCAAAAATGAGGGCCACCTCGCGTTGCGCTGTTTGTCGAATGCGGACCCGCGCAGCGCGGATACTGCTGTAGTGCCGTGCCCCGTGACTTTTTTCGTGGGGATTTCTCAGGGCCCGGCCCAATCAAAACTTCCCGATGCTTGCCCTCGTCGCTGAGCACGGCGCGCTCGCGGACGAGCCGCCTTGGGGGAAGGGCAGAGGGGGTTGGGGCCTGAGGATTCGTCACATCTCGCTGCGGCCAGCTTGCCGAGTGCAGCGCCGCCAAGAACGCAGCGCGCCAGCTCGAGCAGCGCCGTATCGTCGTCGAAAGCGCTGGCGCTCCGCCGGCGCAGCTCCAGCAGCGCCTCTCGAAACAGCGCGTACGTCTCGGCCGTCACTTCGAAGCGCAGCACGCTCGGGTCCGGGGGGCAGACGGTGCATCGGATCGCTCCGTCGGCGTGCGCCGTTCGCTTCCGCACGGCCCAATATCACACCCACTTGGGCACAACGCCGTCCGCCCCGCACGACGCCTTCCGCTTCTGCACGGCCCCGTCCGCCCCCGCACGGCGCGCTGGCTCGCGCGAGGCCATGTCGGGGTTCAGGCGGGTTGCGGGTGCCACTCTCGCAAGGCCGTCTGGCTTCCGGTCGCTCCGTCGCCGTCCATCCAGGTTCAGAGTCTGCCCAGTGCCTGCCGGACTGGCGCGCCGTCCAAGGCCGCTGTGCGCCCCTAGGAGTGGGACCAATGGTCGGCTGCCTCAGACCCCCAAAACAAATCAGCCCTTCGAACGCGCTTTCGCGGGCGCCGCGGAACAGTCCGAACAGTACCCGTAGAGCTGATGCGTGTGCGAGTGCAGCTTGAAGCCGAGCTGCTCCGCCACCCGCTCTTGCAGCTGCTCGATCAGCGGCTCCTCGAACTCCCGGATCTTGCCACAGCTCATGCAGATGATGTGGTCGTGGTGCTTGTCACCGACGTGCAGCTCGAAGCGCGTGCCCTCGTGATCCGAGAAGCGATGCTCCTGCAGCAACCCCGACTCCACCAGCATGCGCAGGGTGCGGTACACGGTCGCGGAACCCACCGAGGCGTCGGCTTGACGGACATCGGCGATCAGGTCGTCCGCCGTGAAGTGCTCGCCGATCTCGAAGAGCCGATCGAGGATCAACCGGCGCTGACTGGTGGAACGCAGCCCTCTGCGCCCCATCACAGATTCGAGTTCGGCTCGCAGGCGCTTTCGCTCTCTCAGCTCTACTGACATCGCTCACCCGTGGGAAGACAGCACATTACAGCACATTCCGCGCGTCGAGGGGACGCCGTTCAGCGCCGTCCCCTCGAGTGTCGGAGTTCTGTACTATCTCGGGAGGCCCGTGCGGGCCCCTCACGTCCCAGTGGCGAGAGAGAGGGTGTGCCAGTCTGGTATTGGGAACCGCTCTCGAGTAGAGCCGGTCTTTCATTTGCTGCCGGTAAGACCTGTCTTACTGCTACTTGTAGGCGCCTACTTGTTCGGTTGCGGCGTGATCCGCAGGTAGGGCTTCACGGTCTTGAAGCCTTTCGGGAACTTCTCCTTCGCCTGCGCGTCGGTGACGGACGGGGCGATGATCACGTCGTCGCCATCTTTCCAGTTTACCGGCGTCGCCACGCTGTGATTTGCGGTCAGCTGCAGCGAGTCGAGCACTCGCAAGATCTCATCGAAATTGCGGCCGGCGCTCGCGGGGTAGGTCAATGTAAGTTTGATCTTCTTGTCGGGCCCGATGATGTACACGGAGCGCACGGTGAGCGTGTCGTTCGCGTTCGGATGAATCATGTCGTACAGGGTCGCGATCTTGCGATCCGGATCGGCGATCAGCGGGTAGTTGGGCCGCGTCCCCTGCGTCTCTTCGATGTCCACCGACCAGCGCTTGTGGTCGTCCACCGAGTCCACGCTGAGCGCCAGCACCTTCGTGTTGCGCTTGTCGAACTGCGGCTTCAAGCGCGCGACCTCTCCCAGCTCCGTCGTGCACACCGGCGTGAAGTCCTTCGGGTGCGAGAACAGGATGCCCCAGCTGTTGCCGAGCCACTGATGGAAGCGCAGCGGTCCTTCCGTCGTCTGCGCCTCAAAGTCCGGCGCGACATCGCCCAGTCGAATTGCCATGTGAATCGTCCTTTCTAGGCTGTTTTCCAGCAGAAGCCTTCAAGCAGTGGCTCGGGTGGCTCGGGTACGGAGAAGCCCTCGACGCTTCCCCAGCCAGGCTGCGAACCCGTGTTATAAGGCATCCCTCCCCGGGTGGCCTCTCTTCGGCACAGAACTTTCGTTGTTCGGGTGGCCGTGTGGCCGTCATTTTGCGAGACACAATTTATAGTCTGATGGAGACGTGCCGATGACCAGTCCCACCGTTCCGCCCCCGGTACCGCGTGAACCCCACATCGACCATGCCGGTCTGGGCGCGCTGCGCGACGTCTTGCGCGCCGCCGAGCGCTGCCGCGTGTTCGTGATCCAGGGCGCGGGCGCTCGCCACTCCGCGCGGCTCGAGCCCGAGCTGCGCGGGCTGCAGGTGGAGCAGTTCGCCGAGGCGCGCCGGCACGTCCCGCGCGATCTGGTGGAGCGCGCCGCGCGGGCGCTGGCAGCTTTCCGCGCCGATACGGTGCTGAGCGTCGGCGGCGGTTCCGCGACGGGGCTGGGCAAAGCGCTGCGGCTCCAGCACTCCTTCTACTTCGTGGCGGTTCCGACCACGTACGCCGGGTCTGAGCTCACCAATCTGTATGGGATCACCTCGGCTGCCGGCAAGCAGACGGGCCGCGACTGGCGCGTTGTGCCCGACGTGGTGCTCTATGACGTCGACCTCACGCTGGGCATGCCGCTCGCGCTGGGTGTGACCAGTCTGATCAACGCGCTGGCCCATCCGCTGAGCGCGCTCTCGACCCAGCAGCTCTCCAGCGCTGCCGCAGCGGCGGCGCTGCACGCCGCCGGCGCTGTCCGCCGGGCGCTCCAGGGAGTGCTGGATCGCCCGGAGGAGCGCGCCAGCCGTCGCGCGGCATTCGAAGCGACGGTGCTCTCCGGGCGCGTGCTCGCGAGCTCACCGGTCGGCGTGCATCACAAGCTCGCTCATCTACTGGGCGGCGCCTTCGACCTCGATCATGCCGGCTTGCACAGCGTGCTCTTGCCCCATTCCGTCGACGAGTTGCAGCGGCAGAGCCCGGAGCTGCATGCGATCATCGCCGCGGAGCTGGGCTGGGAAGATCCCGCAGAGCGCCTGCTGGAGGCGCTGAGCCGCGCCGGCACCAGCACTTCGCTCGCGCAGCTGGGCGTGCCGGCGGAGCCATTTCGAAGGCTCATCAACGAGCATCCGGAGCTGCCGCGAGCCCCGCTGGAGGCGGCTTACGCGGGGCGGCGCGCCGCTACCGGGCTGCCTTGACCGGGATCGTCGTCTGAGGCTTGCGCGCCTGCCAGCGGTCGAGCTTGCCCCGGGCGTCGTTTTTTCGCGGATCGGTCGCGTCTGCGTGGTTGGGCAGCTTCGCGGTCAGCTCGATCACGTAGCCGTTCGGATCGCGGAAGTAGATCGAGTGGATGAAGTGGTGATCGGAGATGCCGCGCGTCGGGATCCCGTGCTTGGGCCCCTCCTCGAACATCCGCTTCAGGTCGGCGTACTCCACCTCGAGCGCGATGTGCAGGTCATAATCTGCCTGCTGTTTGAACTCGAACGGCTCGTGGGGCGCCTCGAAGAAGGCGAGGTGAGAGCCGTCATCCAGCCGATAGAAGGTGTGCAGGGCTTCCGTGCTGCGCCCGGTCTTGGTCTCGGTGATCTCCAGCGTCGTGACCAGGGGCAAGCCCAAGAACTCCTCGTAGAACCGGCGCGTCTCTTCCGAGTCCCGGCAGCGATAGGCGTTGTGGTGCAGTCCTTTGATCATGTGAGTCTCGACGAGCTAGAGGGATGTGGGGCCTCGGGGGCTCGATGAAAAGCCCCCGAGGTGGCACTGAACTCAAACCGTGACGAAAGGCATGTCCTTGAGCTGGCCGGCGAAGCCGTACAGGACCTCGTTGACCTTGGCCCAGCTCTTCAGCTGCTTCATCGTGTTCAGCCAGCGGTTCACGTTGGGATACTTCGAGAAATCGGTGCGCGTCAGCTCCCCCAGGGTGAGGAGACAGACACCGAAGTAGTCCGCGATGGTGATCGAATCGCCCACCACGTAGTTGCGCTTCCCAATGATGTCATCGTTCAGGATCTTCAGCCAGGCCTGGGACTTCTGCTGACCCCATTCGATGCACAGCTTGTGCGCGTCGTCCGTCTGGCGCTTGTGGTGCGGGAAGAGCTGCGGGTAATTGAGACCGTAGGCGAAATCGCGGTAGAAATTGCTGTTGAACCAATCCATCGCCTCGTTCACCTTCGCCCGCTTCTTCAGATCCTTGGGGTAGGCGGGCGACTCGATCTTGTCGGCCAGATACTTCAGGATGGCCGAGCTTTCGGTCAGGCGTAGATCGCCGTCTTCGAGAACCGGCACCATCTTGCTCGGGTTCACCGCGGCAAACGTGGACTGCAGGTGCTCCCCCTTCATCAGATCCACGAGCTGCTCTTCGACCTGGATCCCGCTCTCGGCAATGAACAGTCGAACGGGCCGGCTCGTCATCGACACCGGATGCATGTAAAGTTTCATGGTTCCTCTTCTCCGAACTCGGTTGGACCGGAGGCGCGGTTATCCCGAATTTCTGCTGCGGGGACAACCCCACATCCCGGCCGGGCAGATCAGGCGGGCCGCGGATCCAAGGGCCGCGGATCAACAGCGCGTAGGTCCCCGCCGGGCCTCAAGCGCTTCTCGAGCTCGTGCCGCTGGATCTTGCCCGAGGCGCTGCGCGGCAGCTCGCTCGCCGCGACGAAGTAGATCTCCTTGGGCTGCTTGAAACCCGCCAGCTCGCGCCGGCAGCGCCGGTAGAGGTCGGCCGCTTCCAGGTTCTCGGTGTGGCGAGCGACGAAGGCGACCGGGATCTCCCCCCACTTCGCGTCCGCCTTGCGCACCACCGCGCAGTCCAGCACGCGCTCGTCCTGCAGGATGACGCGCTCGATCTCGGCGGGATAGATGTTCTCGCCGCCGGACTTGATCAGATATTTCACACGGTCGACAAAATCGAGCGTGCCGTCGGGGTTGCGGACGAACACATCGCCCATGTGGAACCAGCCGCCACGGAAGTCCTGCGCGTTCGTCTCGTCATTCCGATAGTAGCCGCTGAACAGCGTCGGGCCACGGATGCACAGCTCGCCCGGCGCGCCGTCGGGCACCTCGCGATCATCGGAATCGACCAGCCGGATCTCGCAGAACGGGCTCAGCTGCTTGGACAGCCGTGTGGGCGCGATGCCGATCGGGATGCGATTCGACGAGCACGGCGGGCAGCCTGTTTCCGTGGCGCCGAAGGTGTTGGCGTAGGGGGCGCCGAGCAGCCGCGTGATGCGCGCGATCTCCGCGGGCGGCACCAGATCCGCCATCACGCCGCACAGCTTGACCCCGCGCGGCTGGATCGAGCGCCGCTCCAGCTCCGTCGCGAACGTGCCCACCATGCCCGGCATGAGCAGCAGCCAGCCGAGCTGCTCCCGCTCCACTACGTCGGCGAGGCGCACGGGATCGAAACCGTCGATGGTGATCACCTTGCCACCGCACATCAAGGCTCCGAGCGAGCATTCGGCGGCACCCATGTGATAGAGCGGCGACCAGGCGGCGAACGTATCCTCCGGCGCAATGCCGAACTCCGCGCGCACCACCAGGTTGCGCACGATCTCCGCGCGGTGGCTGAGTACGGCGCCTTTGGGGAGGCCGGTGGTGCCGCTCGTGTACAGGATCAGCAGCGCATCCTCTGCCGAACCTTCAGGTTCCTGCGCGCTTTCTGGGGCTCGGCTCGCTTCCGGCGCGGCGCGCTCCAGGAGTGCCTCATAGTCGGCACCGAACACCCAGCACTCCGGCGCATTCGCCGGCACGCGCTCCGCGTGGCGCGGCGAGACCAGCAGCAGCTTCGGCTCCACCAGGCGGACGCAGTGCGAGAGCTCCGTGGGCGACAGCCGCCAGTTCTGACAGGCCACGCTCGCACCCAGCTGGGCAGCGGCGAGGAACACCTCCAGATACTCCGCCCGATTCTCCGACAGCAGCGCCACGCGATCGCCATGGGCCACGCCGCTGCTGGAGAGCGCCAGCGCCAGCCGGCGCACCCGCTCGTGCAGCTGGCGATAGCTGAAACGCCGGATCGGCTCCGCCCCGGCCGCGCTCTTCGCGCTGCCCCAGTCCTCGACGGCAATCCGATCGGGATGCTGGCGCGCCTGCGAGTGGAACAAACCGCTCACCGTGCTGATCGAGGCGCGCGCGACGGAGTCACGAGCTAGCATGGAGCGAGCTTAACAGATTTGGATGTCCACGGCATGAAGCGAGAAGAGGGGTTTCTGGAGCGAAGCTCCGGCACGCGGCTCTACCGTTGCGAGTGGTGGCCCGAGCCAGCGAGCGACGCTGGAGCCGTGCTGGTGCTGATGCACGGCTACGCCGAGCACAGCCGGCGCTATGACGAGCTGGCGGAATATTTGGTCCAGCGCGGCATCGCAGTGTGCCGCATCGACGCTCGAGGCGAGGGCCGCAGCAGCGGCCAGCGTGGTTACATCGAGCGCTTCCAGCAATATACGGACGATCTCCGGGCCTACGTGGAGTACGTCGGCGCGCTCGCGCCGGGGCGGCCGCTCGCGCTGCTGGGGCACTCGAACGGCGGTCTGATCGCGGTGCGCGCGTTGCAGCAGGGCCTCGCTGGAGTAAGCGCCCTGGTGCTCACCAATCCATTGTTCGAGCTGCGCGCCGCGCGCCGTCCGGTGCCGGAAGGCGTGGCTCGCTGGTTCTCGGAGGCCCTGCCGCGCTTGCCCTTGCCCAACGGGCTGCGGCCCGAATACCTGACGCACGACGAGAGTTTGCGGGCGGTAGTGCGGGCCGATCCTTGGGTCCATCGCCGGGCCACGCCGCGCTGGTACTGGTCCGCGCTGTGCGAAGGGCGCGCGGCGCTGGCTGGAGCGGAGCAGCTGACGCTGCCGTTGCTGGTCATCGTGGGCGAGGCCGATCCAATCGTCGAGCCCGGCGCGACCAGGGTCCTCTACGAACGCGCGGCCGCGCGCGACAAGCAGCTGTGGGCCCGCCCCGACGAGCTGCACGAAGTCTTGAACGAAGTGGGCCGGCGCGAGCTGTTCGAGCGCATCGCGGACTGGCTAGGGCAGCGAATGCTCAGCTCGCCAGCTCTTCCGTCAGCGCCTCGACCCTGACCCAATCCATGCCCGCGCGCCGAGCGGCCTCGATCCCGAGCTCACCGTCTTCGATCACCAGACAATCAGCGGGCGCGAGCTGCAAGCCGTCCGCGCAGCGCAGCAGGATCTCCGGATCCGGCTTGCCGCGTCGGATGTCGCTGGCGGTCACGACGCAGCGAAACAGATCGTAGATACCGACGTGGCGCAGCGAAGCCTCGACCTCCGCGCGATGCCCGCCGGAGGCGACCGCGGTCGGGGCGCGCAGGGCCACCTGGCGCGCAAACTCCACCACGGGAGCGATCGCCGTCACGGTCGGCAGGAGCGTGCGGTAGGTCGTCAGCTGCGCGGCCACGACACGCTCCGCGTCGAGCTCCGTGCCGAACTGTGCGTTCAGCGCGTGCACCGTCTCTACCAGCGGCATGCCGGCCCTGCTCACGAACAGCTGCCAGCTGAACTCGAACGTCGCACCGTGGCCGTACAGCGCCTCGCGCCAGGCGCGAAAGTGCAGCGGCATCGACTCCACCAGGGTGCCGTCACAATCGAAAATGTAGCCCGCGTAGTCGCGGGTGGGGGGGATGAATCTCACGGCCTTACTGGCACTCGAACTGGCCGCTGCCGCCCTGCAGCCCGGGCTTCAGCTCCAGCTGCTCTTCGATGATGCCGCCGTTGATGTCGGTGACGCGTACCTTGTACGTGCCCATGTTGCCGTCTGTCGCGCCGTCCACCGGACGCCAGTAGTTGTACGGTTGACGTACCGCGTTGATCCAGCGGCCATCCGCCAGCAGCACCTGCGCGCTCTTCAGCGGGTACTTGTGATTCACGACCAGGAACTCGTTCCAGTACTGGTTCGAGGCGTCCTTGAGCTGGAACTGCACGTTGGCCATGCCGGTGCAGGGGACGTACTTCCACGTGACGCCGCCGATGTTGCCGGTGCCCTGCCCGGTCAGGGACTGGAACGCATTGCGGCTCAGGTCGATGTGGCCGCTGGTGCAGCTCGGGTTGCCGTTTTCGACGCGGCACGAGTCTGCGATGGTCACCGTGACGTTGCGGCCACCCTGGCTCATCTGCACGCAGGCGCCGCACGCATCGGCGGTGCCGTACTCGGCGCCGTTCATGGCACCGAACAGAGCCGGGTCCTGGATCAGCGCCACCTTGTCGTTCTGCCCTCCGTCGTCGTTGTTGGCGCGCGAGGCGTTGAAGCTGCAGTTCACGTCCTGGTTGGCGCCCTTGGGCACGCTCAGCGTGCCCTGCGCGAACCAGTACACCGTCACGCCGCCATTGCCGTTGTGGTTGAGCATCCCCGCCGCATTGCACGCCACTGGCACGCACTGCCCGGCGCCCTGACAGTTGGTGCCGTTCGGGCAGCGCGTGATGGCGGCGCTGAGGCCGTCGGCACTGCACGTCGAGATGGTGTTCGCGCCGTCGCATGTCACGGCGCCCGCCGTGCACTTCTGCGTGGGCGCCGCCTGCATCGTGGTGTCTGCGGGGGCCTGGCCCGGAATCGGCGTAACCTGGCCAGGATCGGGGTTGAGCGGATTCTGCGCCACCTGACCTGGGGTGATCTGCTCCGGGTTCACGCACGAGCCGAGGTTGCAGCGCTGGCTGCCGCAGTCCTTGTTCGCGCTGGCGTCGAACGCGAAGCCCGTGGCGTCGCAGCGGCTCGCAAAGTTGTTGTTGCAGGCCGCAACCAGCGGCTCGCAGAGCAGCGGCTTGCAGGTCTTGGTCTGGCTGTCGCACGAGCTGCCGCTGTCGCAAGCTCGAGCCAGCGTCGCGCTCTTGCCGCCTGCGTCACAGGTGAAGAGCTCGGGACCGAAGCACAGCGTCTCGCCCGCCGTGCATTGCACCGGACGGCAGGCGCCCGCGAGGCAGAGGTCGGAGCCGCTGCAGTTGGTGGTGTCGAAGCCATTACCCGCGCTGTTGCAGACCTGAGCGATGCGCCCGCGGGCACAGCGAGCAGCGCCGGGCAAGCACGAGGAGGCCGTGGTGGTCGTGCTGACCGAGCTGCCACCGCCCGCGCCCGTCACCCCGGGATTGCTCGCACCTGGTCCGAAGGCCTGGATGCTGCTGGTCGAGCTATCGGGATCCGACTCCGCTCCGCAGCCCGCGAGCAGCCCCGCTCCCGCGACAGCAGCGAGCAGCGTTCCCAGCGCGAGGCCGGTGGTCACCCCGGCGGTGAAGCGTGGACGGGACTGGGAGCTGGGTTTCGCAATCATGAAAGCTGCCTCGGCAAATGCTGGGTAAAGCTGCAGGAGCTTAGAGGGAACCGCACCTCACCGCAACGCCGCGGCCGGGTTCTGGCAGCCCATCTCGCACCGAGCTGTAATTGCGATTTTGCTGCGGAAAAAGCGCGCCTGCGCCGTCCCGCTCCGCAACGAAATCGGGCTCGCGTTGGAGCCAGCAGTGCGACGCGCTGGATCGCGGTGTGATCCGCGATGTGCTCAGCTTGGTGGGCGAGCGCCCGGCTTTCCCCGTACACTGATGCGCATGCGCGTCGCGCTGCTCTATCCGCCACCCTGGAAGCTCAGCGAGCCGGGCCAGCCCGAGATCGCGGATGGCGACGGTCCACCGCGCGACTATCGCCACGGCGACCTCGATCCGGACTTTCACCAGATCCCGTACGGGCTGCTCTCGCTGGGCGCGCAGGCCGCGCACGCGGGACACCAGGTCAAGGTCTACAACTTGTCGGCGTTCTCCTGGGCGCGCGTCGAAGAGGTGGTGCGTGACCTCGCTGCCGATGTGTACGGCATGTCCTGCTGGACGGCCAACCGGCGCGGTGTGAAGCTCGTCGCAGACGCGATCCGGCGCGCTTACCCGCAGGCTCACATCGTGGTGGGCGGGCCGCATGCGACGCCGCTCGCGCGCGAGGTGCTGCAACACTACACGGCGGTCGACACCGTCGCCGCCGGCGAGAGCGAAGCGACGTTTCTCGAGCTGCTGGAGCGGCTGCAGCGCGGCGCACCCGTCACGGGGCTCGCGGGCACCTGGTACCGCGACGGCAGCGAGATCAAGGCCGGTCCCGAGCGCCCCTCGATCGCGGATCTCGACGCCCTGGCATCGCCGCACGACCACTTTGGGACGCACATCGTGATGACGTCGCGCGGCTGCCCCTGGCAGTGCACCTTCTGTGGCGCGGAGACGACCTGGGGTCGCGGGTTCCGAGGGCGATCGGTGCCCAAGGTGATCGACGACATCAGCCACGCGCTCGATCGCTTGCCGGTCAAGATGCTGCAGATCAAGGACGACACCTTCACCGCCAACAAGCGCCGCGCGCTCGAGATCTGCAACGGCATCCGCGAGCGCGGCCTCGACTTCATCTGGAGCTGCGATACTCGCGTGGACGTGCTCAGCGACGAGCTGTTGCGGGCGATGCGCCTCGCGGGCTGCACGCGCCTGAGCCTGGGGGTGGAGTCCGGCTCGCCTGCGGTGCTCAAGAACATCAACAAGAAGATCACCGTCGAGCAGATCCTGCGCTCGACGGCGCTGGCCAAGAGCTACGGCATCCAGGTGCGCTACTACATGATGCTGGGCAATCGCGGCGAGACGCTCGAGACCTTCCACGAGACGCTGCGCTTCCTGGAGCGCGCGCAGCCGCACCAGTACATCTTCTCCTGCCTTTCGATCTATCCGGGCACGCTCGACTTCCAGGACGCGGAGCGCTCCGGCGGGCTCGATCGCAACCTGTATTTCACGGAAGACTTCCAGGAGCTGAAGACGCCGTTCGATGCCGACGAGGCCTGCACGCGCGCCATGACGGAGTGGTTCGAGGCCAACAAGGGTCTGCGCGACTACTACGTCGAGAGCGTCGCGGACGCTCGAGCCATTCTGGAGCGCCTCGGCGACCATCACGGCGCGCACCTCGACCTGGCCGGCGCTTACTATCGCGCTGGTGAGCTCGACGCCTGCGAGCGGCATGCGCGCCGGGCGCTGGAGCTGGGCTATCCAGCGCCGGGCCTGGTCTACAACTACCTCGCGTGCATCGCTTTTGCGCGCGCCGACCTGAAGGGCATGCAGGATCACTTTCTGGCGGGCGCCAAGGCCGATCCACAGCACCACATCCTGATCGGCAACGTGGAGCGCGCACGGGCCTGGTTTCGCCAGCATGGGCCCGAGCATGGCTTGCCCCTCGAGCTGCAGGCACGGCACGACTTTCAGGTGTTCGAGCGCACGCAACAGCCGACCTTGCCGGGCCCTCTGCCGCACGACTTCGCCGTCTGGGCGGAGCCGACGCCGCCTGCGGCAACAGCCTCCGAGCAAAAGTCGGCGCGGCGCCTGCCGCTGGTTTAGCTGTCTAGCGCGAGGGCGGGGGAGTGGAGCCGCCGTCGGGGCGGGGGCGCAGCTTGCGCCGGCGGTGCCGGGCCACCTCTTCCGGCAGCAGGTCTTTGACGTTGGCGTATTTGCCGAAGCAGAGCAGCCGATCCCCGATGTGCAGCTCGCGCGTGCCGCGTGGATTCGGGATCACCTTGCCCTCGCGATGGAGGCTCAGCACGACGATGTCGCGATCGCGCAGCCCGGAGCCGTCCAGCGTGCGGCCCGCCATGCCCGTCTGCTCCCCGATGTACAGCTCCACCACGCCGTACCCGCGGCTCACCGTCAGCCGCTGGCGCACGTCGAGCTCGGGGTACTTCACGTTGTCAGCGATGTAGTCGACGATCGCGCCCGCGACGTCGCGCTGGGTGGCGGTCTCGATGCCTTCGAGTCCGGGCGACGAGTTGACCTCCATCACGCTCGGTCCAGAGGCGGCCTCCAGCATGTCCACGCCGGCGATGCGCAGCCCGATGATCTGCGCGGCGCGCACCGCCGTCTCCTCGTACACCGGGTCGAGCTGGGTCGCTTCGACCTGACCGCCGCGGTGCACGTTGCTGCGGAACTCGTCGCCCTGGGCCACGCGCCGCATCGCCGCCACCACCCGATCGCCGATCACGAAGGCGCGGATGTCGCGCCCGCGGCTCTCGTTCACGAACTTCTGCACGAGCACGTTCTGCTTGGTGCTCTGCAGGGTCTCGATGATGGCCTGGGCCATCTTGACGGATTCGGCCAGGATCACGCCCACGCCTTGCGTGCCCTCCAGCAGCTTGATGATCACCGGGGCGCCGCCCACGCGCTCGATCGCGGGGATCACGTCGTCCTTGTCGCGCACGAACTCCGTCGGCGGAATGCCGATGTCGAAGCGGCTCAGGATCTGCAGCGAGCGCAGCTTGTCACGGGAGTTGGCGATGCCGGTGGCCGTGTTGGCGCAGAACACGTCCATCTGTTCGAACTGCCGGACCACGCTCGTTCCGTAGAACGTGATCGAGGCACCGATGCGCGGGATCACCCCGTCGAAATGCGCGAGCGGCTCGTTCTTGTAGAAGAGCTCCGGCGTGCCCATGTCGCAGGAGATCGCAAACTTCAGCGTGTCGAGCACGCTCGCCTCGTGGCCCCGCGATTCGGCCGCTTCCACCAGCCGGCGCGTGCTGTAACAGCTGCGGTTCCGCGAAAGTATGCAGAATTTCATGCAAATGGCCCCGGCCAGACAGCGGCCACGGAACCGTAGCAAACCCCACTCTGGCAGGCGCAGTAAAGCGGCTCGAATCCTCCCCGGCTTGACAGGCGAATCAGCCGAATGTCACACTCCAGCTACTCGATGACTCGCACTCATTTGCCTCAGATTATTCGCATCCCGGCTGCGGCCAGGGTGCGCTGACGCGAGACTGCGATCCGAGCAACCCAAGAGGCCGCCCAACAGCGGCCTCTTCTGCATTTCAGGGGTCGCTGGTTCAGGTCGGAAGTTCCCGCCGGAGCCCGAATGCATCCCCAAGCACCCACATCCACACAGAGTCCGCGGCGCATCCAGTTGATGGATACGACGCTCAGAGACGGTGAACAGACCCCCGATGTAGCATTCTGCAGCGAGGAAAAGCTCCTCATTGCCGAGCAGCTGCTGGAACAGGTCGGTGTCGATCGCGTCGAGGTCTGCTCGGCGCGAGTTTCCCCCGGCGAGCAGGCGACGGCCGCGCGCATCGCGAGCTGGGCTGCGGAGCGCGGGCGATCGCGGCAGATCGAAGCGCTCGGTTTCGTGGACGGACACCGCTCCGCATCCTGGCTGAGCAGCGCGGGCATCACGCGCATGAACCTGCTGGTCAAGGGCTCCGAGCGCCACTGCCGGCTGCAGCTCGGCATCACTCCCGAGGAGCACCTGAGCCGCATCGCCGCCACGCTCGAGTCTGCCGAGCGTTCGGGAGTGGAGCTGTCCGGCGTGTATCTGGAAGATTGGTCGCGCGGTTGTCGCGAGAGCCCGGCGTACGTTGCGACCTTGGTGGAAGGTCTGCAGGGCCTGGGCGCGCGCCGCATCTACCTGGCGGACACCCTGGGCGTTCTCGGACCCGCCGATGTGCTGCGCGAAGTGCGGCGTGTGTGCCGCGCCTTCCCCGCCGTCGCCTTCGAGTTTCACGCCCACAACGATTACGGTCTCGCCACCGCCAACTGTCTGGCTGCGGTGCGCGCCGGAGCACGCGGGCTGCATACCACGGTGAATGGGCTGGGCGAGCGCGCAGGCAATGCCGACCTGGCTCAGGTCGCCGTCGCGCTGCGCGACCACGCTGGCGCGCTCACGGGGGTGGACGAGGCAGCTCTCTTCGCGCTGAGCCAGCAAGTCGCCCGCGCCAGCGGGCTCGGCGCCGGGCACAACGCGCCGCTGCTCGGGGCCAGCGTCTTCACGCAGACCGCCGGGGTGCACGCGGATGGCGACGCGAAGGCGTCCCTCTACTGCTCGGGGCTGGCTCCCGAGCGCTTCGGGCGGCGTCGCGAATATGCGCTGGGCAAGCTGGCAGGGCGCGCCTCGCTCGTGCACCATCTTCGCGAGCTGGGTATCGATCTGCGCCAGCCCGGCGGAACGACAATGGACCAGAATGACCTGCTCGAGCAGCTACGAGCGCACGTGGTCGAGCTCGGCGATCGCAAGCAACAAGTCTGCCCAGCGGATTTGGAGCGCTGGCTGGCACCGAGGATGTTACGCTAGCCAGCTCCGGGCGGCCACGCGCGGGCGTCCGGAGAGCGCGATGAAGAACCTCACTGCGATGGGCTGGCGGGAGTGGGTCCAGCTGCCGGAGCTCGGCATCAAGCGAGTCAAGGCCAAGGTGGATTCCGGCGCGCGCAGCTCCTCGCTGCACGCGGAGCAGATCGAGCTGTTCGAGGCGCGCGGGCAGATGGGCGTCCGCTTCGTGGTGCTGCCGCTGCAGCGCAGCCGCCTGCGCGCGGTCGCCTGCCAGGCTCTGCTGCACGACGAGCGCTACGTGAAGAGCTCCAATGGCTCGCGCGAGCTGCGGCCTGTGAGTCGCAGTGCGGTCGCCTGGGGCGGGCAGATCTGGGAGATCGACATCACGCTGACCTCGCGCGACCTGATGGGCTTCCGGATGTTGCTGGGCCGCGAGGCGGTCCGTCGCCGCCACCTGATCGACACCGGTAGGTCCTATCTAGGAGGAAGGCCCTCCCCGGCGAAGAGGCCCAAGAGTTCCAGAGCTCCAGGGGCCTAGCTCAGTCGACCTCGAGCACGAGCTTCCCTAGATTGGCATTGTCCTCCATGCGTTGATGCGCGGCGCGCACTTCCGACCAGGGATACACTCGGTCGATCTGAGGAGAGAGCCGCCCGCTGGTGAATTCGGGCAAGAAGCGCGAGCGAAAGCGTTCCACGATGGCACACTTGTCGGCGAGTGAGCGCGTGCGCATCACGAGCCCCAGTACCTGCCAGCGCCGGCGCAGCACGGCCGCTAGATCGAGCCTCGCCTGCGCGCCGCCCAGCAACCCGATCACGACCCAGCGCCCGGCTTCCGCGAGGCAGGTCTGGTGCCGATCGGCGTACGAGCCGCCGACGAAGTCGAGGATGACGTCGGCGCCGCGGCCACCGGTCGCGTCTCGGCATACGGCGGCGAAGTCCTGCTCGCGATGGTTCACCAGCACGTCGGCGCCGAGGCGGCGCGCAAGCTCGAGCTTCTCCGCGCTGCCGGCGCAGGCAATCACGCGCGCCCCGGCCAGCTTGGCCAGTTGCAGCGCCGCAGTGCCGACGCCACTGGCGGCGGCGTGGATCAGTACCCATTGCCCGAAGGCGAGCCCGCCCAGCGTGAACAGCGCTTCGCTTGCCGTCAGAAATGCCTCGGGAATCGCCGCGGCCTGTGCGAAGGAAAAGCCCTTGGGGATGGCCATCAACAGGCCCGCGTGCACCACCGCGCGCTCGGCGTAACCGCCCCCGGCGAGCAGCGCCATCACGCGAGCGCCCAGCTCGACTCCGCTGACGTCGGAAGCGACGGCGCGCACCAGTCCGGCGCACTCCAAACCCAGAATCTCGGACGCACCCTGGGGCGGCGGATAGCTGCCACGGCGCTGCAGCAGGTCTGCGCGATTCAGCGCGCAGGCCTTGACCTCGATCTCGACCGTGCCGGAGACCAGCTCGGGCGCGGGAACTCGGGCCAGATCCAGCTGCTCGCTGCCTCCGGGAGCGCGCACCACGATCGCGCGCATGGAAGGGCTTTCGCCTGGGGCGTGAGTCATGGGATGAAGTCTAGCCCGATGGCCCCGCCCGTCTCGAATCAGTTTACCAATCTGTTCGAGCAGGTGAGGCGGGCTGCAACGGCCAAGGGCCGCGCGGATGCCCGGGTGTTTGTCGCGGAGGGGCGGCGGCTCCTGGAGCGCTCGTTGCGCTCCGGCTGGCTGCCGCGCGCGCTCCTGCTGGGGCAGTCTGCTGCCCGGGAGCCCGAGCTGGTGGCCCTGCTCGAGAGCTGGCCGGCGCTCGAGCCCCTGGTGCAGCATGTGCCGGACGGGGCGCTGCTCGAGCTTGCGGAGGGCCGGCGTTCCGGACTCGTGACGGCGCTGTTCGATTTGCCGGACACCCTGACCATCGCGGCTCTGCTGGCGCGGCGTGCGCCGCCAGCGGTTTTTCTGGTCGTGGTGGACGTGGATGAGCCGGGTAACGTGGGCGCGCTGATTCGCACGGCGCTCGCCTGCGATGCCACGGGCGTGATCTGCGTGGGTTCGACCGACCCGTTTCATCCCAAGGCCGTGCGCACCAGCCTGGGCAGCCTTTTCAAGCTGCCGCTCTGCCGGGTGGCGCCGGATGAGCTCTTGCCTGCCTTGCGAGCGGCGAGAGTGCACACACTGGCCGCGGTCGCGCGTGACGGAGAGGCGTTGCACCATGCTGTATGGCCGCAGGGCAGCAGCGCCTTGCTGGTGGGCAACGAGTCGCGTGGGCTCGATCTGCGCTGGCGTGAAGGTGCCGACGCGCGCATCAGCATCGATCTGTGCCGGGCGGCGGACTCCTTCTGCGTCAACGCCGCGGCGGCGATCTGCCTGTATGAGGTACAGCGGCGGCTGATCAGCTGAGCCTGGTCGCTGATCCCGCCAGAGCACCGAAGTTTCTTGACTTTGCCGGGCCGGCCAAGGACACCAAGGGCATGAAGCACACGGTCCCGCATGATCTGGGTCGCGAAAAGGCCAAGCGCGTGGCTGAAGCTGCCTTGCGCAGCTATAGCGATCGCTTCGCGGCGTACAACCCCACCTGTGAGTGGCAAAACGAGTATTCTGCCAACATCGGCTTCAAGGTGAAGGGCATCGCGCTCAAGGGTGCGCTCGATGTCGGTGACAGGGACATCGGCCTCGATCTCGACGTGCCGTTCTTGCTGCGTCCGTTCAAGGGTCAGGCGCTGCAAGTGATCGAAGAAGAGATCAAAAAGTGGATCGGCAAGAGCAAGGCCGGAGAGCTGTAGACTAGTGCAGGGGCACCCCGCACCCCGGGTGTCGCGGGGGCACCCGCAGCCGTTTGACCGCGGGCGCACCCCGAGCCGGGCTGCTCAGTGGTGTGAGCCGCCAGTGCCTGTGCCGCTCTTGCCGCCGGTGCCGCCGTGGCTCAGCTCGATGGCATCGTCGCGACCGGTGACCGGCATGCGCTCGTCCGCGCGCGTACTGCCGCTCATGTCGTCGCGGTTCATTTGATCGCGATCGATCTGGCTGCGGCCGAGCTCTGGCGAGTTCGGGCGCTGCTCGGTCGTGGTGCTCGGCGTTGTCGTCGTCTGAGTGCTGCGCGCGGACTGGGAGGGACTGGTGTCGCTCGGATTGGAGCGATCGTCCTGCCGGCAAGCGATCGACAGCAGTACGACGGAACCGATCAGCAGAGGCTGCATCGAACGCGAAAACTGGATCATGGCATGTCTCCTGTTGTGCTGACGCACTGTTGGCGGCCGCACGCCGTGTGATCAGCGGGCAGCGCGACTGCCGCTCACTGTGCGAAGACCGTGCCGATGCAGACCTCGTATGAGCTCGCCGCTCGGAACTGAGGGGACGGCGCGAAAGTGCCGTACTTTGCCTCGCCTTTGCGCCGGCTTAGGCTCGTTGTGCTTGCGTGCGCGGACGCTGCGACGAAGGTCGGGGTCGACAGGGCGCCCTGCTCGATGTCCCCGAGTTGCCTCATGAGGCGATTCGTCTCAACGGCAGCGGGCGCTCGCCGCGGCCCAGGTCAGTCCGTGGCCAGTACCTTGTGACTCAGATGCGCCTCGCCACCGGCACCGCTGCCGCTCAAGTCGAGATCGACGGAGACCAACGCCAGCTCTCGCCGGCAGGCGGCCTGGTTGCCGTCGGTGCACCAGTAATACGACAGCTCCACTTGCGCCGGACCGGTCGCGCCGTCAGCGACTTCGATCGGCAGGCGCAGGGGCAGCCCTTGCTGGTTGAGGGGACCGGTCAAGCGCCGCGGAAAACTGAGACCAATGCCGCCGCTGCCGCGTGCCGAGACGGGTGCATCGAGCGTGAGCTTCGCGCCCTGCGGCGCTGCCAAATCGATCAACAGCACGCCCGCACCGGGCCCGAGCTGCCCTTCGGCGTGCGCGTGCGAACGCACCGGCTCCTCGGGAGCTACCGCTGCGCGCGCTGGCACCAGCTCCGCCCGGGGCTGGGCCGGCGGCGGGTTTTCCACTGGCGGCGTCGTCGCCACTTGCCCCCGGCAAGCAAGCTCTGAGCACAGGCCGACCAGGAGGGCGAGCGACCGGAAATGGCGGGAAATCTTCACGTACCCCTTTAGGCTACACCGGCAACCCCGGCGAGGCGAGCGCAATGCCACCCAGAGGTGACGGTCGGCGGCAGGCGCGAGCCCTCGGACTTCACATGGCTCGTGGCGGTACAGGGCCTCGCCGGCGCGCAGGGAATTGGGGTAGGAGCCAGCCCCGATGTCGGTTTTTACCGATCTACCGTTGCCCCCCGCGCTGCTCGAAGCCCTGGAACTCCTGGGTTATCCGAACCTGCTCCCGGTCCAGGCGCGAGCGTTGCCGACCATCCTGGCCGGCCGTGACGTGCTCGTGCAGGCCGACACCGGCAGCGGAAAGACCGTCGCCTTCGGGCTCGGCATGCTGGCGAGGCTCGAGCCTCGGCTGGAGGTGCAAGCGCTCGCGCTGTGCCCGACGCGAGAGCTGGCCGAGCAGGTCAGCGCGCAGTTGCGCCGCCTGGCGAGCCGCACGGCAAACGTGAAGGTCCTCTCGCTCTGTGGAGGAGTCCCCTTTGCCCCGCAGCGAGCTTCGTTGAAGCAGGGAGCGCACGTGGTCGTGGGCACTCCGGGCCGCATCGAAGAGCACGCGCGCAAAGGCAGCCTGCGGCTCGAGCAGCTGAAGGTGCTCGTGCTCGACGAGGCGGATCGCATGCTCGACATGGGCTTCGAGCCGCAGATCGCGCGGGTCATCGAGCGCGCTCCTGCCGAGCGCCAGACCTTGCTCTTCTCGGCAAGCTATCCCGACACCATCTCGGCGCTCAGCCGGCGCTACCAGCGCGACGCCGAGCGCATCGACGTGGAGAGCTCTGCGGAGGAGCTGGCTCGAGCCTCATCCGGAGAAGTGGGCGAGGTGACGCAACGCTTTTATGCGGTGAGCGACGCGCAGCGCATCCCGGCTCTGCAGCGCTGGCTCGCGCTGGAGCGGCCGGAGTCGGCCCTGATCTTCTGCAACACGCGCAGCGAGTGCGCGCAGCTGGCGGAGCAGCTACGCGCCTCCGGCTGGGTCGCGGCGAGCATCCACGGCGATCTGGCGCAGCGCGAGCGGCAGCATGTGATGCGGCTGTTCGCCAACGGTAGCTGCTCACTGCTGGTCGCGACCGACGTGGCCGCGCGCGGTTGGGACATTCCCGACCTGCCGCTGGTGGTGAACCTCGGCCTATAGCCAGACCCCACCGTCCATCTGCACCGCGTCGGGCGCACCGGGCGCCTGGGTAGAGCGGGTCTCGTGGTCAGCTTCGTCTCCAGGCAAGACGTCCACGCGCGCGAAGGCATCGAGCGCAGGCAGCGCCAGCGGATCGAGCTGCAGCCGTTGCCAGCGGGAGCCCCGAGTCTGCCGCCACCGCAGCCCCAGCGGGTCACGTTGATTCTATCCGCCGGCAAGGACAAGAAGCTGAGACCCGGCGACATCCTGGGCTCGCTCACGGCGGAGGGTGGCCTCTCCGGCGAAGACGTGGGACTGATCCAGATCGACGACAGCAGCGCCTACGTCGCCGTCGCCTCGGGCAGCGCCGAGCGCGCCCTGCTGCGCTTGCAACAAGCCGGCGTCAAAGGCCGCAGCGTCAAGGCGCGCCTCGCCAGCCTGGACTTGCGCGGCCCGGGCTAGGGTAGAGGCCATCCACACCCTGCCTCTAGCCGTGACTCTAGCTCTAGCCCTGCCGCTGCCTCCCCCCGAAAACCTAGATCGCATCCCTGCGCCGCAAAATCACCAAAATCGCACCGAGCACCACCACCATCATCGCACTCAACACCGCGATCGGCAGCCACGTCGTCTCAAACGCCGTGAACCCCCACGCCCCA
>JAICTU010000794.1 GCA_025936205.1 Polyangiaceae bacterium
AAATGTGCCCCAATGTGCACAAGCGCACACTGGAGCGTCGCTGTTGCGCAGAGGGAAACCATCTTATTCGGTTAGCCGCCCTTCGACGCGAAGGCCACCGCACTCGCGCAGCGCGCCGCATTCTGCACCAGCAATGGTTCATCCGATGCCGCATCCACAGCGGCAATCATCGCGCAGGCGCGCTACCGCATCCGCCGGAAGCGGAGCGCCCGCGGTGATGCGCAGCGAGTGGTCACTGCGCGATCCGACACAGCCCAACATCGGGCCATCGGCCGCGAGGAGCTCGCCGAGATCGAAGCTGGTGCGATCGGTTGCTTCCATCGCCGCGACGAGAATAGCGGTCGCCCGCGCCTCCGAGCTCGCGTTCGGCATGGCGGCCACATCGAGCGCCGCCTCGAAGAACCCCGCATCGCGCACGAACAACGCCGCGCGAAGCAAAGCGTTCGGGTCAGCGGTATCGCGGGTTGTACTCAGCCGGCGTGTTGCGGTTGCCAGGGCGGCGGGCGCCTCCGCTCCGCAGTCGAGAATGGCGCGACGCGCCCACGGCAGTCTCGGCTTCGGTGTTCCCGTTTTCAGGAAGCGCGCCGCTGTGCGGCACTGCGCCGCGTGCGCCTGCGCGTCTCCAGCATCACGAACCATGACTTGCGCTCGCGCACCAGACAGAGGCGAGAACGCGAACACCGTTACCGGCGCAAGCAGGGAAATCCGGGCTCGATCCCTGGACGGAGAGCGCAATGCACAAGAGGAATTCTCCACGGGTTGTCACTGATTACGAGGCGCGAGGTGCCCAAGCAAAAACCTGCCGAGCACATTTGTGCCCGGCAGGCGTTATCTCGCGCTGTGCTGCAACGAGATCGGTCAGGAGCGGGCGACCGGACTCGAACCGGCGACGTCCAGCTTGGGAAGCTGGCATTCTACCAACTGAATTACGCCCGCGTGCCCGGCTCACACCGGACCCCGCAATATACCGGGCACGAGACGCCCCTACAAGACGACCCGCGCCGCAACCGCCGCGCGCAACGAAGATCGCTGTCGCCTGATGCATCGGTGCTTGCTTCCCCTGGCGCCGCGCCACAACGTACCGGCAACCTGCGCGACGCCCATCGCCCGCGCCACTCCAGCTTCCCCTCGTATGCGATCCCCTGCGCTGATCTTCGTCCTGCTCGGCGCCGCTGCCTGCGCACCGGCCGCTCCTTCCCCCGCACCATCACCCGATCGCGTCGTGGTCGTCGGCGCGGATGGCAACGTCATCCGCCAGTCCACCGCTGACGAGAACTCCCGCACCACGTACGCCGCGTCGCCGGCGAAAGTGTGGCCTGCCCTCGCTGCTGCATACTCCGCCCTCGGCATCCAGCCAACCGTCGCCGATCGCGCCACGGGCCAGTACGGCAACGCGGGATTCATCGTGCCGCGCCGCATCGTCGGCCGCAACATCGGCGAATTCTTCAGCTGCGGCTCGGACATGACCGGCCCGCGCATCGACAAGGGACGCGTCTATGGGAACATGATGTCCGTCCTTACGGATGACGGCGCCGGCGGCTCGGTGATCGTCACCCACGTCAGCGCATCGCTCCGTCCGAACACCGGCTCGGCGAGCGACCCGATCACCTGCGCTTCCACCGGCGCGCTCGAGACCCTCCTTCACAAGAACGTGGAGCAGCAGCTCAAGGGGCCCTGAGCCATCCCTGACGCTCCCCTGTAACACAAAAAAACGCCCCGTCGGGCCAGGCCTGTCGGGGCGTTGTTCGATCTCGATGCGAAATGCCTCCACAGAGAGCCACAGGTGGGAATTGAACCCACGACCGCTCGATTACGAATCGAGTGCTCTACCCCTGAGCTACTGTGGCGTGATCTTCATGCCCTGGCGCGGATTCGAACCGCGACGCCTTGCGGCACCACCCCCTCAAGATGGCGTGTCTACCAGTTTCACCACCAGGGCATACCACCTGCTATCCAACGGGGCCGACGGGGCTCGAACCCGCGACCTCTCGAGTGACAGTCGAGTGCTCTAACCAAACTGAGCTACGGCCCCTCTCACAATCGGGGCTCCGTGATGCGTGCCGCCATCACCGATCCGATCTCCTGCACCGCGTGTCACCGCGGTCCTGCTCTCCACCAGCCCGTTCGTCCGCCGCGTTCATCCCGCACGCGACTCATCATAAATGTCATCCCTCACGCGCGCAGCGCGTGTCGGGAACTCCGGGCCGCACTCCCCACCATAGCCCGTAGGGGAATCGAACCCCTCTCTGCACCGTGAAAGGGTGCCGTCCTAACCGATAGACGAACGGGCCACAACACCTGCCGAGTAGCGGTAACGGGATTCGAACCCGTGTTTGAGCCTTGAGAGGGCTCCGTCCTAGTCCCCTAGACGATACCGCCGTGGCCTTTCGC
>JAICTU010000426.1 GCA_025936205.1 Polyangiaceae bacterium
GGTGCATGGGCCGATCGCGCATATGCCGGCAGGAATCTGGCGCTGGGTCGGCTAACCGCGCTAAGGCGCGGCCATGACGCGCAAATTCTTCGGCACTGACGGCATCCGCGGGACCACCAACCTCGAGCCGATGACGGCCGAGACCGCGCTGCGCGTCGGGCAGGCGGCCGGCGCCCATTTTCTCCGCGGCGACCACCGCCATCGCGTGGTGATCGGCAAAGACACCCGCCTCAGCGGCTACATGCTGGAGACGGCGCTCGCGTCCGGGATCTGCGCCATGGGGGGCACGGTGCTGCTCTCGGGGCCGATCCCGACGCCCGCGGTCGCCAACCTGACGCACAGCATGCGCGCCGACGCCGGCGTGGTGATCAGCGCCAGCCACAACCCCTTTCAGGATAACGGCATCAAGCTGTTCGGTCCGGACGGCTTCAAACTGCCGGATCCGCAGGAGGCGGCGATCGAGGCACTGCTCACCGACAGCAAGCTCGACCGCAACGGCAGCACGGGCGCCCAGGTGGGCCGTGCCGAGCGCATCGGCGACGCTGCCGGGCGCTACATCGTCTATGCCAAGAACACCTTCCCCAAGGACTTGAAGCTGCGGGGCCTGCGCATCGTCGTGGATGCCGCCCATGGCGCCGCGTACAAGACGGCGCCGACGGTCTTCTCCGAGCTGGGCGCCACGGTGTTCACGCTCGGCTGCAAGCCGAACGGCATCAACATCAACAAGGAATGCGGCGCCCTACATCCCGAGCACATGGCGAAGGAAGTGGTGCGGCGCAAGGCGGACCTGGGCATCGCGCTCGACGGGGACGCCGATCGCCTGATCATCGTCGACGAGAACGGCGAAGTTGTCGATGGCGACGCGGTGATGGCCTTGTGTGCCACGCGCATGCTGGAGGCCAAGCGTTTGCCGAAGCGCACCTTGGTGGCCACGGTCATGAGCAACATGGGGCTCGAGATCGCGCTCGAGGCGGCCGGCGGCAAGCTCTCGCGTACACCCGTTGGCGATCGCTACGTGGTGGAGGAGATGCGCAACCTGGGCTGCAATTTCGGTGGCGAGCAGTCGGGTCATCTGATCTTCTTGGAGCACACGACCACGGGCGATGGCGTGGTCGCCGCGCTGCAGGTGCTCGCGATCATGGTGCGCGAGGAGCGGCCGTTGAGCGAGCTGGCCCAGGTGATGACGCGCGTGCCGCAGGTGCTGGAGAGCATCGTGCTGCCGGAGCGCAAGCCGCTGGAGCAGATGCCCAAGCTCAGCAAGGAAATCACGCGCGCGGAGCGTTCGCTCGGTAAGCGCGGGCGCGTCCTGGTCCGCTGGAGCGGGACCGAAGCGAAGTTGCGCGTGATGGTCGAGGGCCCCGATCACGACCAGATCTCGCTGATGGTTTCTAGCATGACCGAGGCGGCGAAGCTGGACCTGCCCGCCGCCACCTGAGGAGAACAGCATGGCGCGCGGCTTGCCGGACGGGTTGCTCGATGCACTGACTCCGGCCGAGCTCGCGGGTCAGCTGCTGGTCGTGGGCTACGACGGAACGGAGCCGCCCGCCGAACTGAGCGCGGCGCTGCGCGCCGGCGAGCGCGCGGGCGTGATCTTCTTCCGGCGCAATCTAGTGCCGGGTCTCGAGGGCTTGCACGCGCTGCAGCGCACGTGCGCCGAACTCGCCGCGCTGACGCCGCCGGAGCTGCCGCCGCTGATCACGATCGACGAGGAGGGCGGACGCGTCGCGCGCCTGCAGCCGCCCGCGCTGCGGCTTCCGCCCATGCGCCGCATCGCCGCGCTCGCTGATCGGGCACTCCTGGAGCGTGTCGGCGCGGTGATGGGCGCCGAGCTCTCCTGCCTCGGGCTGACGATGAATTTCGCGCCGGTGGTCGATGTCGACACGAATCCGGACAACCCCGTGATCGGCGATCGCGCGTTCTCGCGCGACCCCGTCGAGGTCGCCGAGTGTGCCGCAGCGTATCTGCGCGGTCTGCGGGCGGGCGGCGTCCAGAATTGCCTGAAGCACTTTCCCGGGCACGGTGACACGCTGCTCGACAGTCACCTGGCGCTGCCCACCGTCGCGCACGACCGCGAGCGGCTGGAAGCCGTGGAGATTTTTCCCTTCCGCTATCTCTCGCCGCTCGCGGACAGCATGATGACGGCGCACGTCGTGTACCCCGCGCTCGATCGAGAACGCGCCGCGACGCTGAGCCCGCGCATCGCCGGCGACCTGTTGCGGCGGGAGCTGGGCTTCGACGGTGTGCTGTTCTCGGATGATCTGGAGATGCAGGCCATCGCCGGACATGCGGCGCCCGAGGAGTCCGCGCCGCAGGCGGTGCTGGCTGGCTGTGACATCTTGCTCGTCTGCAGCCGCGCGGACGCGGCGGCCCGGGTCCACGAGGCGCTCCGCGATCGCATTGGGCGAGAGCCGGAGTTTCGGGCGCGCTGCCTCGAAGCCGCGCGCCGCTCGTTGCAGATGCGCCGCCGTTGCCGGCCGCGGCCCGGGACGGCGGCGGAGCTCGCTGACGTGCTGCAGAAGGCCAGGCGGCTCGAGGCCGAGCTCGCCCAGCGCATCTCAGCGTAGCTTCTTGGACGGGCGGCTACGGCATCAGAGATGTTCGACAGATCGTAGCCGCGCACCTGGTGGATGCGATCGGTCACCTTGAACGACCGCGCCCCCAGTCAGAGTGCGGTGTTGCACCATGGATCATGAGAGGAGCTGGTCCAGTCTTCTTCCGCTCAGAGAACCACAATCGGATCACCGTCGACATCCCACACTCTGCGCGCAATGCTCTGCTCGGCGATGAACCTGGAGCGCGGCCGATCGCGGCGGTGCTTCCCGATGAGCGTCAGGCGCGGCGCCGGATTCCTTTGAAGATCTACCGGGGGTGCGGGGCGTCCTGGATCCGAGTGGCTCGTCACCGCGTTTGCGTCTAGAATGTTAATTTCGCGCGGGGGGTCCGTGTGGCTCCCCGAGTGAGCGTTCGGCGTGCGCTCGTGCGCGCCGAGCGAATTTCGACAATGGCCGATGCGCGAAGGAGGCAGAATGTTGATGCGCCCAGCGGTGAAGCGGACGAGCTGGTGGGGTGTACTGAGCGTCGCAGGCGTGACGCTCGCGGTGGCGTGGCCCGTTGCCGCCCAGGACGGCTCGGAAGAGCGCGGTCCGGGTGACCACGACCAGGACGGAGCTCACGACCACGGCCGGGGCCAGGGGCCCTCGCGTTGCAGCGAGGTCGAGTTCTCCGTGTCGCTCGCCGATGACTCCCCGGATACGTATCGTGTCGTGGGCGAGCTGTGCGTTCCGCGCGGCCGGCGCGCGGACACGTTGCAGATTCTGATCCACGGTTCCACCTACAACCGTAGCTACTGGGACTTTCCCTTTCAGCCGCAGCGCTACTCGTACGTGCGGCACGCCAACCAATCCGGATTCGCCACGCTCGCCATCGATCGGCTCGGATCGGGCGAGAGCGATCATCCGGCGCCCGAGATCATCAGCGTGCATGGGACAGCGCACACGGTTCATCAGATCGTGTCGGCAGTGCGCAGCGGTTCACATCATGCGGCGGACGGGCGCCGGCTCGACTTCGAGCGCATCGTGCTGGTCGGACACTCCTTCGGCTCCAATATCGCCTGGACAGAGGCGGGCATCTACGGAGATGTCGATGGTCTGATCCTGACGGCGATCTCGCACGACATGAACCCGCCGGCGGCGCCCCTGACGCAGACGTTGTCCTACCCCGCGGCCTTCGACCCGGCGTTTGCCGGTGCGGGTCTTCCCCTCGGCTACCTGACGACCCTGCCCGGCGCTCGCGCCGAGCTCTTCTACCATGTGCCGGGCGCGGATCCCGACGTGATCGCCGTCGATGAAGCGACCAAGGACGTGATCCCGGTCGGTGTGCTGTTCGATCAGTTCACCACTTACGGGCTGACCCAGAATATCCACGTGCCGGTGCTCAACGTGGTCGGCAACTTCGATACGCTGGCGTGCCAGCTCCCCTCCTGCGAGGGCAGTGGCAGCATCGCGAACGAGGGCAGCAACTACCCGGCGGACGCCGACTACACGCAGCTGATCGTTCCCGACGCGGGCCATTCGGTGAACCTGCACCGCAATGCACCCGCCTGGTACCGGCAGGCACAGGCCTGGGTGCGCGACCACATCGAGCCCCACGGGCATCAACACTGAGGGCAGGCCACTGAGGTCGCTCGCAAATCAGCGCGGCTTCGCGGCAGCACCGCTGCCCGAATGCCGCGCGATGGCCTCCTCGAGGAACTGATCGAAGCGCTCGCGCTCCGTCGTTGGCTTGAGCTTGCCGGCGGAGGTGAGGTTCGAGACCGCGATGCCCATGGCGACGATCTTGGACTGAACGAACACGCGCACCTCGCCGAACTCGCGGTACATGCGCGCGCCCCAGGCCGAAATGGCCTTGCGATAGTCCGAGTCGTAGCCGCTCATCTGCCCCAGATCGATGAACAGATCGGGGCGCACTCCGGTCTCCAGCACACGCGCCACGGAGCGCTCCACGAAGGGCACCACGCTCGCGCCCATGTGACCGTGGTACGTGAACACCATCACGCCGTGCACCGGCTGGGAAATCACCAGGCTTCCGCGCGCGGATTGCCAGGTCTCAAAGCTCGCCTCGGCCGCGTCCGGGCTGCCGCGCAGGCCGGCTTGGATACGCTCTCCCCTGTTCATGTCGTCTCCCCGCTCGCTGGCGCCGGCAGATGCAGCGCAAACGTCGAACCCTTCCCCACCTCGCTCTCGGCGATCAGCTTGCCACCAAGCCGCGCTGCCAGGGTACGAGAAATGGCAAGTCCCAGCCCCATTCCGCGGTCCTTGGTGGTGAAGAACGGTTCAAAGACCCGCTCCAGCTGTTCGCGCGGGATGCCTGGCCCATTGTCGGAGACAGCGACCACGACAGCGCCAGTGTCGGTCGTTCCCGTGCTGAGGCGGATCAGATTGCGAGCAGGGTCGGCCAGCTCGAAAGACTCGGCGGCGTTGAACACCAGGTTGAGGAAGATCTGACCGAGTTGGGCCGGGTCCGTCTTGAGGCTCGGCACATCCCCGTAGTCGCATTCGACTCGTGCGCGGCTGCTCAGCGCGTGCATGGCCACGTTCAACGCCGAGTCGAGCACCTCACGCACGTCGACCGGCCAGCACTCGGCGCTATTGGGCATCGACAGACGCTGCAAGTCGCGGACGATGGAAGCCACGCGCTGCAGCCCGTCCCGAGCCGCGGCGATCTCCGTCTCGAGCCCTGCGCGCGAGCCGCGCAGCTGTCTCACGATGGTCTCGAGATTCAGGGCGGCGTAGGCGAGCGGATTGTTGATTTCATGCGCCACGCTCGCCGCCAGCATGCCCAGCGAGGCCATGCGATCGCGCAGCGCCAGATGGCTCTGCAGCAGCTTGCGCTCCGTGGTGTCACGCAGGAAAGCGACCATGGCAGGCTCGCCCGACCACGAGACGACCGAAAACGCGAGCTCTACCGGGACCCGCGCCCCGTCCGTGCGCAAGACGGTCGTCTCCAGCAGTCCGGGCGCCAGATCGCCATGTCGCGAGCGGGTGAGGAGATCCGCCAGGCGCGCGCGTTCCTCCGGGGCAAAGCTGAGCAGCGTCTCCGCTCCCATCAGGGCTTCGACACTGGAGCCGATCACGTTCGCCGCCGCGTCATTCACGTAGATGTGACGCAACGCAACGTGGTCGTCGAAGCTGACCGTCACGCCGATGCCTGCAACGCGGGCGGCCTCCAGCACCGCCTCCGCCAGGGCTTGGACCTCGTTGACGGGATCTTCCTCCCGGACCAGGGGCGCCGACTCCGGCGCTGGAGCAGGCTGTGGGGGCGGCTTCACTCTCCGAACGGCAAGTCCATCTGCTGCGACGACGCTTTCGTGGCCTTCGCCTTGGGCTCGGCGCGATCGAGCAGCTGCTCTTCTCGCTCGATGTCGGCGAGGATCACCTCTTCGTTGTCATACGCAAAGGCCAGCGCGTCCAGAATTTTGGCCGGGCCCAGCTTGGGGAAGCGCTTGAGCAGCGTGTCGACGCTGACGCCCTTGCGATAGAACGACCAGAGGCGGCGCACGGGAACTCGCGAACCGACGACGTGCGGGCTGCCACCGAGCACGTTCTTGTCCACCCGCACGTGCGGATGCGGAACGAGAACTATCGGTAGATCCATGCGATACTCCTGGCACGCGGCCCGGTCCGTCAGTGTAGAGAAGCTCCAGGCAAAGCGCCAGTTTCTCCCGGCGCGGCGCTCGGCGGTTCTCGGGGCGGTTGTCCCAAACCGATGGCACGCGCGTGTTCGCCAAAGGTGCGACTGAACACATGGCGCTTACCCGGACCGGCCACGAAGAAGAAGTAGTCGGTTTGGGGCGGGTCGATCACCGCCTCCAGGGCAGCTTCGCTCGGGTTCGAGATCGGCCCTGGTGGCAGCCCTGGGTGCTTGTAGGTGTTGTACTCGTTGCCCGCATCTCGCAGCATGGCCGGGCTCACGATGCCGGTGTATCGAGCGCAGCTTTCCAGCCGCTCGCGCGCGAGCAAGCACCCGTAGCCCGCCGTCGGATCGGACTGCAACATCTGGCGCGGCCGAAAGCTCTCGTCGTTCAGCCGGTTGTAGAACACGCTGGCAATGTTGCCGTCTTCTTCGCGCGAACCCGCTTCTTTCTCCACGATGGATGCCAGCACGACGAACTGGTGCATCCCCCACCCGCCGGCTTCGCGCTCGCGCACGCGAGCGGCGTGCCGCTCGGCGATCTGGCGATAGCGTCGCAACATCTCTTTCACCAATGTGCGCACCACCAGCGCGGGATCGCTGTCCACGAACAGGTCGTATGTGGCGGGAAACAGGTAGCCCTCGGCGGAGCGCGCCACGATGCCGAGCTCGGCGAGCAGCGCCGGGTCTTTGCAGGCATCGAGGAACGATTGCGCCGTCGCGATCTCGCGCTCGCGCAGCCGCTCCGCGATCTGGAACTGGTTGTAACCCTCGGGGATGATGAGCTTGGCGTAGGGGCGGGCCCGGCTGCGCGTGAGGCGCGCCGCCAGCGCGGCGGGGTTCAGCCCGCGACGCAGCAGATGCACGCCCGGCGCGAGCCCGAGCTCCGAGCGACTCATGCGCAAGTACCAGGCAAACAGCCTCGGTTGTTGCAGGACTCCGGCCTGCGCCAGCTGCTCCGAGAGCGCCTCCGGCTCGATTCCGGGCTCTACGCGGAATTCGATCGCCTCTCCGAGCAGCGTGCTGCGGCGACTCCACGCCCAGAAGCCCGCGCCCACGGCGAGGCCGACGATCAGCACCAGGCCCCCGAGCGCGAGCCAGCGTCGCCCGGCGTTGCGGCGGCTGGCGCTCCGTCGGCGGGGGCCACTCGAGCGGCGGCGCGTCATCGGCCTCCCGCTGAAGCATTCCCGTCGAGCCAGCTCTGCAGCAGCACCGCAGCCGCTGCGCTGTCGACCCGCTGCCGTCGCTCGCGGCTGGAATGCCCGCCCTCTTGCAAGCGTTGGTGGGCCTGGCGCGTGCTCAGCCACTCATCGCAGAGCGTCACCTCGAGCTTCGTGCGCCGGGCCAGCGCCGCGGCAAATTGCCGCGTCTCGCGCGCGTTACGGCCCTCGCTGCCGTCCAGCTGGCGCGGCAGCCCCACCAGGAAGCGTTCGATCCCCTCCGCACGCGCCAGCTCGGCGAGAGCTTCGAGCAGAGCCGCGCGTGAGCCGCCCGGCAGGTGTGGCCTCGGGTGAGCCAGCAGCCCCAGCTCATCGGAAATGGCCACCCCCACCCGCACGCTGCCGAGATCGATGGCTGCCACTCTCATTGTGCACAACCTAGCGTGAGCCCCCGCTCGAGAGCGAGTCGGCAGGGACGACCGGCTTTGGGGTCGAGGCGCTCTCACCCCTCGCCTTTCGCGTGGCCGGTTCCAGCTTGACCTGTTCGCGCGCAGCGAGCATAAGCGCTCGGGTCGCCGCGCTTCTCCCACTCCAGCGCACGATTCTGCGGGGACACCCCGCGCCCCACCGACTTTTGCGGGGATACCCCGCGCCCCGCTGAGGCTCGCTGAACTCCCTCATGTCATCCCGTGCCGCCCGCTTTCAAGCCGCAGCGCTGGTTTGGTTGGTA
>JAICTU010000722.1 GCA_025936205.1 Polyangiaceae bacterium
GCGGCACAGGTGCTGGCGCGGGTGGACCAGGGGCAGCTCCAGCTGGAGCAGCGCATCGCGTACGGCTCTGGCGATCTGCTCGAGTACGCGCCCGTGACGCGCGAGCATGTCGCCGAGGGCTCCCTGAGCGTGGAAGAGCTGGCGCGTGCTGCAGTCGTGGTCAGCGACAACACGGCCGCCAACGTGCTGCTCGCTCAGCTGGGGGGTCCCTCGAGCCTCACCCAGTTCGTCCGCGCGCTCGGGGATGCCACGACCCGTCTCGACCGCAATGAACCGGACCTGAATACCAACGACCCCGGCGACGACCGGGATACCAGCTCGCCGCGGGCGATGGTCGAGCTCCAGCAGCGCATCTTGTGTGGCGCGGTGCTCTCGGCGCCGAGCCGCGAGCGCCTGATCGGCTGGCTGCGGGCTTGCGAGACCGGCAAGCAGCGCTTGCGCGCAGGGCTGCCGCCCGCCTGGCAAGTGGGCGACAAGACGGGCACGGGACAGCGCGGCGCTTGCAACGACGTGGCCATCGCCGTGCCGCCGGGGCGCAGCCCGGTCTTGATCGCCGTGTACCTGAGCGAAAGCACGGCCGCGGTCGAGCTGTTGCAATCCGCGCATGCGGACGTGGCCCGGATCGTGGCGGCCCAGATCTGAAATTCGGTGGGCGTCCCGGCGGCGCTGTGCTTCATAGTAGGCGATGGCAACGTCGCATCCGACGAACGAGGGCTCACCGGCGCTGTCCAGCGCCGCCGCGCACATCACGCACGAGACGTACACACACGGCCACGCCGCGGCGACGCTGCGCCAGCACGGGCGCCGCACCGCCGAAGAGGCAGCCGCGTTTCTGCTGCCCGAGCTGAAGGCAGGGATGCGTCTGCTCGACGTGGGCTGCGGTCCGGGCAGCATCACTCGCGGTCTGGCCGAGCGCCTGGCGCCGGGCGAGGTCGTCGGCATTGATCTGGCGAAGGAGGCGCTGGCGAGCGCGCGCCAGGATGCCGCCGAGCGCGGACTCGGGAATCTCCGCTACGTGGAGGGCAGCGTGTACGAGCTGCCGTTTCCCGATGGCTCGTTCGACGTGGTCTTTGCGCATCAGGTGCTGCAACACCTGAAGGAGCCGAGCGCCGCCATCCGCGAGATGCTGCGCGTGTTGCGCACGGGAGGCTGGCTCGCCGTGCGCGACGTGGACTGGGGTACCGTTGCGTACTTTCCCCCGGATCCGTGGCTCGATCGCTTTCTCGAGGTGCACGTCAAGACCTGGACCCAGAACGGCGGTGACCCGCAGATGGGCCGCAAGCTGCGCGCGATGATGAACGCGAGCTCGGTCGTCGAGCTGCGTGTGAGCGCGACCGAGTGGTGTTACGCCACCTACGCCGAGACGCGCGAGTGGGGCGACGCCTATGCGGAGCGCCTGCTCACGTCGCCGATGGGCGCTAGCGCCGTTGCACGCGGCAATGCGACGCAGGAGGATCTGGAGGCGATGGCCGCGGCGTTTCGGGCCTGGTCTGCGCACCCTGACGCATTCTGGTCGTTCATTCACGTCGCGGCCCTGGCCCGGAAGGCCGGATAGCTCAGGCGCGCTCGCGCGGCAGGCTTGTGCGCAGAAGTCGGCTGTGCCACGCAGGGCCGATGAGCAGCAGAAGGACTTCGCTGGTGGCGCTCGCGGCCGCCTCGGTGTGGTGGACGGCGGGCTGCAAGCGCACCAGCAGCTCTTCGCCGCCGCTCTATGCGTATGCTGCCAAGGTGGAGGACACCGCAGCCGATTGCGCGGTCCCGAGCCTGCCGGAGCCTGCCCAGCTGCCGAAGCTGAGCAAGCTGCCCGACCCGTTCACCAAGCTCGACGGCACGCGCATCGCGAAAAAGAGCGACTGGCGCTGCCGCCGCCAGGAGATCCTGGCGCAGGCGGAGAAGTACATCTACGGGCAGAAGCCGCCCAAGCCGGCGAGCGTGACGGGCAGTGTCACGGGGAGTGTCACGAGCAGCGAGGTGGCGGTCGACGTGGAGCACGAGGGCAAGCGCATTCACTTCAGCGCGGAGGTCGTGCTGCCTCAGGGCAAGGGGCCCTTCCCGGCGATCATCAACCTGGGCCAGCGCAACGCCTTCGGCGGCACCCGGCTGGGCGAGGACTTCATCCTGCGACAGGGCGTCGCCCTGATTTATTACAACCACAACGAGCTCGGCAAAGAGGGCAAGCCGGAGGCCTCGCGCGGGCTGCCCAACCCGGGGCTCTTCTATGACCTCTATGGCGGCACCCACTCTGCCGGTCTGCTGATGGCGTGGGCCTGGGGTGCCAGCCGCATGCTGGACGTGTTGCAAGAAGCGGGTGGCAGCATCCTCGATCCGACGCGCATCGGCGTGACCGGCTGCTCGCGCAACGGCAAGGGCGCCTTCACCGTGGGTGCGTTCGACGAGCGCGTCGCGCTCACCATCCCACAGGAGACGAGCACGGCCGGGTTGCCGTCGTACCGCATCGTCGACACGCTGAACGGCGCGGAGCGCACCAACTACAACTTTTTCGGGCTGAACTGGCTCAGCAACGACTTCCGTCCGTTCGTCGAGAATGCCACCCAGCTGCCGATCGACAGCCACGAGATCGTGGCCCTGGTGGCGCCGCGCGGGCTGCTGGTGCTCGACAACCCGCACATCGCCCAGTTCGCGGCCACGGCCGCGCACACGGCGGTGCTCGCCGGCGCGGAGGTGTACCGGGCGCTCGGCGCGGGCGACAACATCAGCTACATCTCCGACGTCGCCAACGAGAAGCACTGCGCGACGGGCAAGCCCGAATACGAGCAGCCCTTGATCCAGAGCATCGCCACGTTCCTGAAGCGCGAGCGTCCTGCCGCGAGTGTGATCCAGCCGGGAGCGAAAGGCACCGGCAATCTGGCAGAGTGGAGAAACTGGCAGACGCCGGCGCTCGCGGACTGAAGGCCGCCTCAGCCTCCCGGCGCAGTGCCGAAGAGCTCTTCAATCACCCTGCGCCGATAGTCGAAGATGCGCTCCAGCGTGCCGCGCACCCACAGCGCGCGCGCCAGCGCGCCGAGCGGTCCCAGCGGCAGGCGATAGTCGACGCGATCGCGCATGCGCGTCTGCTCGCCCACGGCTTCGAAGTCGTGCACGTGGTGCCAGAGCGCATAGGGGCCACGCTCCTGGTCGTCGCTGAAGCTCTGCGGTGGCTCCCAGCTGCCGATGCGCGTGCGCCAGCGCACGGGCACGCCCAGCAATGAGAGCCGATAATCGATCTGCGCGCCAGCGCGCATTTCGATCGGCAAGGGTGTCTCGATCTGGAAGTGCAGGAAATCCGGCGTCAGGCGCTCCAGGTTCGCCGCGTCGGCGAAGAACGCAAACACCTCGGGCCGGGGGCGGGGGA
>JAICTU010000784.1 GCA_025936205.1 Polyangiaceae bacterium
GGAGCCGCCGGCAGCCATCGCACCGGCAGCCGCTGCGGCGCCCGTTCCAGCGCTCGGCGCCGCTCCGATCGCGCCCGCTCCTGGCGCGGCCCAGCTGTCTGCCGCAGCTCCTGCTGCGCTAGCTCCCGTCGCCTCTGCTCCCGCCGCCTCTGCTCCCGCCGCCTCTGCTCCCGCCGCCTCTGCCCCGGCCGCGTCCTCGGTCGCGTCCTCCGCGCCGGCACCGACGCCGAGCTCCACGGAGAGCGCGCGCCCAGCGCCGGCGGACAGCGCAGCCACCGCGCCCGCCGTCATCGATCACAGCTTGGCGTACATCGTCGGTGGCGCGGGTGTGGTGGGCGTCGGGCTCGGCATCTTTTTTGGCGTGCGCGCGTCGGACGAGGACACCAAAGCCCGTCCGGAGTGTCCTGCGGGTTGCGCCACGCGCGAAGCCGCCGAACACAACCGCAGCGCGCGACAGTCCGCGGTCGTCGCCAACATCGCGTACGGCGCTGGGCTAGCAGCGCTGGCCGCAGGCTTCGTCCTGTATTTCACGACCGGGTCGAACGCGCCCGCGACACACGCGGCTGCGCTCCAGCTCGCGCCGAGCTGGGAGGCGGGCGGCGGCCGGCTCTCGCTCGCGGGTCAATTCTGATGGCTCCGCTCGTCCGCCACGGCCACGGCCGCGTTCGCGCGGTGCTGCAAGCTCTCGTGCTCGCGGGCGCGTGTGCGCTCGCGCTCGGCGGCTGCCTGATCGAAAAGCACGACTTTGACGAAAAGCTCGCGGATTGCACGGACTACTGCAGCCGGGTCATGAGCAAGTGCACGGGCTCGCTCAAAGTCTACGACCGCAACGAAGAATGCATGGGCGTCTGCGCGCTCATGGATCCCGGCGACCGCTTGAAAGGGAGCCAGGGCAACACGCTCGCCTGCCGCCAGGAGCTCCTCGCCACCAGCTTCGAACCGACCACGGAATGCGCGCTGGTGGGTCCGGGCGGACATGACGGCCAATGCGGCAGTGATTGCGAAGCTTTCTGTTCGCTACGCCAACAGGTCTGCAGCGGCGTGCCCGGACAAGAAGACCAGCCCGACCTGCAGAGCAGCGACGAGTGCTTGCGCGAATGTGGAGCGCTCGCGGCGCAACCCTTCAACCCGAGCGAGCCCAGCCTGAGCGCCGAGCGCGATACCGCGGGAGATACCCTACAATGCCGCTTGATTCACGTCTCCGAGGCGTCGGTCAGCCCGAGTCTGGCGCTGATCCATTGCCCGCACTCCCAGGCCATCCCCAGCGAAGGACCGGGTCCGTGCACGGACGATGATGTGCTGGATGAATCGCTCAACTGCAGCACCTACTGCAAGCTGGTCCAGAGCGCGTGCACGGGCAACCTGCAGGTTTATGAGAGCCAGAGCCAGTGCCTCGCCGCGTGCGCGGTACTCGATCCGGGCAAGCAGGGCGACGAGAGCCAGAACACCGTGCGCTGCCGGCGCTATCATTCGTATAATGCCCTGCTCGATCCGGCGACCCATTGCACGCACGCGGGCCCAACCGGGGATGGCACCTGCGGCACCGATAACTGCCACGCCTACTGCCAAATTCTGAAGGGGGGCTGCCCCACGGAGTTCGCGAGCGTGTATGGCGGCGCCGCCGATCTCGGCAGCTGCGAGGACACCTGCAAAGGCATCGCGGAGTCCAAGGCGAATGCCTTCCACGACGCCAAACCGCGCTACTCCGTGAACACGCAGCCCACCGGGGATCATCTGCTCTGCCGCACATTTCATGCCGTCCGCGCCATCGCCAGCGCGGCTCCCGACGGCGACGAGTGCGCCGCCGCCTTCGGAGAGCCGGGGTCGGTGTGCGGCCCGCCCGCGCCAGCTCCCTGAACATCTGCCGAGCGCTCATCCGGAGGAGCGCTCCGGGAGTTCTGGCGCCATCGTTCGCGATCGGTGCGACATCGCACGGCCAAACGGTCAATCGTTTCAGCGCCGGACGGGTGGGTAGCCGCTCGAATCGATGGAGGATAGAGTTAGGAGCCCTCTGGGCTGCTTTCCGCGGCCTCGGTTCCCCATCCTCTGTTCTCCCGGGTCTCCACATCGCACCGCGTCAATCCGAATTTTCGCGGGCTTTCGGCCCTGCCTCCCTATGAACGAGCAACTCGCTTCGGCGGCGCTGTATCTGAGCTTGGTGGCCTACTCGACGGCGGCCACGCTCTTCTTCGTCGATCTGGCTCGGCGCGAGTCGACCCCCGAGGGGAACCTCTGGGCGTCCCGCATGCTGGTGGTCGGAGCGATCATGCATGCAATTCAGATCGGCATCGTGAGCTTTGCGACGCAGACCTGTCCGGTCGAGTCGCTGCCGTTCGGGCTGAGCCTGAGCGCGCTCATCACCGTGCTCTCCTACATCTTGATCCGGCGGCGCTGGCGCGTGGACGCCATGGGCGTCGCCGTCGTGCCCATCGCGCTCGCACTGCTCGTGGGCGCGCAGTTCGTCGCCGCGGACCCGAACTCGGACAATCTGCCGCGCGGGCTGCTCGCCGTGCACA
>JAICTU010000663.1 GCA_025936205.1 Polyangiaceae bacterium
CGTGACACGAGCAGTGCCGCGCCCACGAACATCAGCGCGCCCATTGCTGCCCATTTGATCCAGCCTGCCTCACGCCGACCGGCGGAGACGCCGAGCAGGGTGCTCGCGCGCGTCGGCGCTGCAGCGCCGGTCATCCCCGTCGCTGCCAGCGGCGCCGGCAAGCGCGATGTGGCCACCATGCTGCTGTGCCTTTGTCGGGGCGTGCGCTCGGCGCCGCCAGAGGAGAGCACACGATCGTCGTGCGCAGCGAGCCAGCTGTCGATGGCACCGATGAACTGCGCGGCGCTCTGAAAGCGTTGCTCGGGGAGGCGCGCCATGGCCTTGCACACGAGCGCGTCCAGCCCGGGGTCGAGGTTGGGGATGCGCTGGCTCGGCCGCGCGAAGCTGCCCAGCGCCACCTTGTACACGAGCTCGTGAACCCGTTCGCTCTGGTAGGGCGTTTCACCGGTGAGGCCGCGATACAGGATCACGCCGACCGCATACAGATCCCAGAGCGGGCTGGCGGGCGCGCCGCCCACTTGCTCGGGCGCCATGTAGCTCGGCGTGCCCACGAACATGCCCGACTGCGTGAGCGGCGTCTCCGCGAGGCCGGGGCGCAGCTTGGAGATGCCGAAGTCGAGCAGCTTCACGAAATCGCGGCGGCCGGCCTTCTCGCTCAGGATGAACACATTATCGGGCTTCACGTCGCGATGGATCACGCCCGCGCCATGCGCAGCCCCGAGCGCCACGAGCACCTGCCGCACCAGGCCCAGCAGCTCCGTCGGCGCCAGGCGGTGACCGCGCTCCAGCCGGGCGGAAAGAGACTCTCCGACCAGGTATTCCATCACGATGAAACGCTGGCCACCCTCGATCTCCCCCAGGTCGAGCACTTCCGTGATGTGGTCGCTCGGGATCTGACTGGCGATCTGCGCTTCGAGCTCGAAACGCGCGCGCAGGTCCGGCTTATCGATCGCCTCCTCGCGCATCACCTTGATCGCGACCCGGCGCCGGATCAGCAGGTTTTCTCCCTCGTAGACCGTGCCCATCCCGCCCGCACCGATCGCACGCAGGATGCGGTATCGTCCCTGCAGGATGTCGCCGGCGGTCAGCATTGGCAAAAGCAGCCTGGCGCGTCGACCCGCGGCGGGCAAGCGCGGATGCGTGCAGTGGGCCATCCTGATGCGAGCAGGCTTGCTTCGGCACCGAGCCTTCCGCTATCTGACCGAGGAAAGGCCGGGTGAGAGGTTGAAAGTCGCGCGGCCCCGGCGCCGTGCAATGATGAAACGCAAACATTTCCTGGTCCTGGGCGGCCTCTTCTGGCTGTGCCAGGCTCGCCTCGGCTTCTGCCAGACGGCGGAGGAGCGTGCGGGCGCGCGAGCGGCGGCGGATCAGGGCTTCGATGCGTTCCAGCGCGGCGAATGGGAGAACGCGCTCGATCTGTTCGGGCGGGCGGAATCGCTGGTGCATTCACCGATGCACTTGCTGTACCTCGCTCGCAGCAACGTACGGCTGAATCGCTGGATCGAGGCACAAGACGCTTACTTGCGCGTCGTGCGCCAGCCGCTGCCCCCAGGCGCACCCGCAGCGCTCGCGCAGGCCCAGCAGGAGGCCACGCGCGAGCTCGAGGCGCTGGAGCCAAAGATGCCGTTTGTCAGCATCGAGGTGGAAGGCGCCAACGGTAGCGAGCCGGTCGAGGTCACGCAGGACGGTCGCGCGCTACCGCCCGCTCTGATCGGGGTGGCGCACCCGCTCAATCCGGGCGCGCACACCTGGCAGGCGCGCAGCGCCGCGCGGCAGAGCGCGCTCGAAACGCGCAACGTGGAGCCCGGTGCCAAGCTCACGCTGAAGCTGAGCTTGCCGGAAGCAGAGATCGAGCTGGTCCCACAAAAGCCGGCGCCGATCGCTCCGGCACCGGTACAGCCCGCGGCCACGGCAGCCACCAGCGGGCCCTCGGCATGGGTCTACGCCGGCTTCGGCGTTGCCGCTGCCGGCATCGGAGTGGGTACGGGCTTCTTGCTCCACAAGGGCCAGATCGAGGATCAGATTCGCAGCACCTGCACTCCAGAAGACGGCTGCCGCGCCACTGCGGACAACCTCGAACGCAAATCGAATGCCGACCGCGCGGGGTTGATCTCGGCCATCGCCTTCACGGCGGGAGGCGTCGGGCTGGCGGGTGCCGTCGCGCTCTGGCTGCTCGAGCCCGACGCGGCGGCCACCCCGGAGGCAGCCAATACGGCAGCCGGTGTTCAGCTCTGGTTGGGTTGGAATGGCGCCGGCATCCGCGGCAGCTTCTGAGAGATCGGCGCGGAACGACAGGGGCCGCGTGAGCATTGGCAACAGAGCCGCGCTTCTCTGATTAAAAATAGCACGTCAGCGGCACGCTCGGAGTGTCGCGGGAAAAGTAATCGCCCGGACCGAAGCCCGAGGTGGCAGCAATCTCGCCGCAAGAGGAAGCGGGACAGGCGGCCGAGCTACCCAGAAGGCCCTCGTCGACCTTGCCATCCCCGTCATTGTCGATGCCGTCACAGCGTTCGCCGCAGGTGGTGGCCGTGAAGATCGTGCGGATCTGCTCGGGGCTGAGGACGCGATCGTAGATCGCCACTTCATCCAGGCCACCGACCAGCGCTTGTTCGAAGCTGAAGTCGCCGTCCAGCGAGTCCTGATCCTGACCCAGCACCAACACGCCGCCAGGGCTGAGCGATAGAGGCCCCGTCACGGGGACGGAGACGCTCTCCGCGATCTCGTAGCCAGCTTCGGTGATCAGCGGCGCGCCCACGGCTTCACCGTCAAAATAGTATTGAGCCCGCGTGCGGTCCCAGGTGAGGGCGACGAAGTGCCAGGTGCCGTCCGTGATGCGGTTGCGATCGATGTCGATGGCCTGGAAGGTGCTCGACTGTAGTGTGACGATCAGACGATCCCGCTCCACGATCACGGCGAACTCGTTGGAAGAGCCCTGGATGGCGTAGGAGATGACGACGAAGTCGCCGGTCTGGCTGGTGCGGACCCAGAACATCGCCGTCAGCGCCGTGCTCGGAAATGCCGGCACGTTCAGCAGCTCCACGCGCGAGAACGCGCCCTCCACCTCGCCCAGGAAGCGCGGAGCACGACCCTGAGGATGCGCCACGCCGGCCCAGCCATGTTCGAGCGGGCCGACGTATGTGCCGTTCTCCCGCACGGATCCCAGGTTGAGCGCCTCGCTGGAGGCGACCGTCTCGTCCAGCGGAAAGTAGAACTGCGGCGACAAGCCGAGCGCGAAGCCGATGCCACAGCGATCGCAAGCGTCGGGAACGCCGTTCCCGTCGCGGTCGCTGCCGTCATCTCGATCGTTGGGGCAGGCGTCCACAGCGTCGCACTTGCCGTCCCCATCGGTGTCCGGGCAGGCGGGCGTGCCGTTGCTTCCGCCCGTACCAGCTGCACTGTCTCCCATTGGGTCACTGCCCATTGGATTACTGCCCATTGGATTACTGCCCATTGAGTTACTGCCGCCCATTGCCGCCACCATCGGAGCGGGCGCAGCGCCGCCATTGCTGCTGCCGGGGCCGCCGGGGTTCACGAACGTCGGATTGGGGAGCTGTTCGCTCGAGTTCTGTTCGCCAGCCTGGCCGGCAGGCATGGCGCTGGCGGTCTCCGTGGAGCTCGCTTCGTCAGGCGCCGCAGTCTCGCCATCGCTCGTCGCCGGTTCGTCGAGCGGCTTCAGTTCGATACCGCTGGAGCATGCCCAGAGGGCCGTCGCGGCCGCGAACGCAAATAGCAGTCCTCTGAGCGGTGGCATGTTCGAGGCTCGTCTCTCTTTGGGCGGAAGCAAGGACGATAGCGGCGTCCGCTCGCGAGTCAAGCGCGCGTGCTTTGCTGTCCGAGACGCCTGCTTGGTCGGGGGCGGCGTTCCCGAGTCGCCACGCGATCAGCCGCGGCGGTAGGACACGTGCGCATCCATCAGCCAAAGGTCGATGGTGCCGCTCTGTCGGGTGAAGTCGTGCTTCTGTGTGTCGTGCCGCTGTGAGTCGTGCCGCTGTGAGTCGTGGCTGCTTGCGGCGGCACGCTCAGGCGCTCAGTCGTCCGGGTTGCTGGCGCGGCGCGACGTCCGTCGATAG
>JAICTU010000498.1 GCA_025936205.1 Polyangiaceae bacterium
AACAAGCGTCAGACGATCGAAGTCGTGGCCGAGGCGCGCGCCCACGGCGCCCACGTCGAGGGTGAGATCGAGGGCATCCTGGGCGTGGAAGACGGCATCGGTTCGGACCTGGCGTCGGACATCTATTCGCTCGAAACGGCGGTCGACTTCGTGAAGTCGACCGGGGTCGACGTGTTCGCGCCCGCGATCGGCAACGCGCACGGCGTGTACAAGGCACCCCCGGTGCTGAACGCGCAGCGCGTGTCGGACATCGTGGCGCAGGTGCCGGTGCCCATTTGTTTGCACGGCGGTACGGGCCTCTCGGCGGCTCAGTTCGATGATCTGATCGCCCGCGGCTGCGCCAAGGTGAACATCTCTACCGCGCTCAAAATCGCCTACATGGCCGCGCACGAGGAGTTCTTCCGCGCGCATCCCGGCCACGGCGATCCGCCCACGTTGCTGCGCTTCGTGCGGGAGCGCGTGCTCTCGATGGCCCGCGAGCACCTGCGCCTCTTTCACTGCGAAGGCAAAGCTGCTTGACCACGCTCATCTTCGATTGCGACGGTGTGCTGGCCGACACCGAACGCCACGGTCACCTGCCGGCCTTCAACCAGACCTTTCGCGAGTTCGGCCTGCCCGTGCAGTGGTCCGAGGAGGAGTACGGCATCAAGCTGCGCATCGGCGGCGGCAAGGAGCGCATGGCCAGCCTGCTGACGCAGGATTTCATCGCGCGCGCCGGATTGCCGCGGGATGAGCAGCAGCTGGCGGCCGAGGTGGCGCGCTGGCATCGGCGCAAGACGCAACTGTACACGGAGCGGGTGCTCGCGGGCGAGCTGCCGCCGCGACCGGGGATCCGGCGCATCATCGCGGAGGCGCTCGAGGCGGGCTGGCGGCTGGCGGTGGCGTCCACTTCGGCGCGCGAATCCGTCGAGGCGGTGCTGAAGGTGGCGGCAGGTGAAGAGAACGCGCGGCAGTTTGCTGGCGTTTTTGCCGGTGATGACGTGCCCCGCAAGAAACCCGCACCCGACATCTATCTGCTGGCAATCGCGCACCTCGGCGCGCTGCCCACGGAGACGCTGGTGATCGAAGACTCGCAGAACGGGCTGGAGGCGGCCACCGCCGCGGCGCTCGCCTGTGTGGTCACGGTCAACGGCTATACCGAGCAGGAGCGCTTCGACACGGCCTTGATGGTGGTGTCGCACCTCGGCGACCCGGGCGAACCTTTGCGCGTGCTGGAGAATCGCAGCCCCGCACGCCCGGTGGGAGGCGTGGTGCGTCTGGAGGACCTGGCGGCATGCCTGCCAGCCTCGCAGCTGACAGCTGCGCAGCTGCCGGGGTTGCGTGAGGCAGGAGGAATTGGATGAGCGGCGGATCGGCTGTATCCCAGACACAAGCGGTGTTGATGACGGAGCGGGTCGTGCGCTGTATCGCGCAGACGGCGGTGGAGAACGAAGCCAACTTCTCGGCGCTCGACTCGGTCGTGGGCGATGGCGACTTCGGCTTCTCGCTGGCGCGCGGCTTCGAAAAGGTCCTGGCCGAGCTCGACACGCTGGATCGCAGCAACGTCAGCACCTTCCTGAAGAAGGTGGCCGTGATCATCACCAGCCGCTGCGGCGGCACCTCGGGCCCGATCTGGGGGACTGCCTTCCTGCGAGCGGGCGGCGCGGCCGCTGAGTTTCGAGAGCAAGAGATAGGCCCGGCTCAGGTCGTGCTGATGTTGCGCGCGGCCTTCAACGGCATCGCGCAGCGCGGCGGAGCGTCGCTCGGCGACAAGACGCTGCTGGATGCGCTCGGCCCGTTCATCGACTGCTTCGAGCGCGAGGCCGTGATCGGCTCCACGCCGCCGCTGCTGGCGCTAGAGCGCGCCAGCGAGGCCGCCGAGCAAGCGGCGCGCGCCACCAGCGAGCTGGTCGCCAAGCGCGGGCGCGCGTCTTACACCGGCGAACGCAGCCGGGGCTCCGTCGATCCGGGCGCCACCGCCATCGCGGTGATCGCCAAAAGCTTGTGCGGCGCCCTGCGCGGCACGACCTGACCGCTGCCACTTTCCGCGAGGCCAGCGCCTCGCCACAACACCAGAGGGCTGAGCATGAGAAAGTTCGTCAACGCGCCGAAGGAATTCGTGCCCGAGATGCTGAAGGGCCTGGCACTCGCCAACCCCAGCACGCTGCGCTACGTGCCCGAGTACAACCTGATCCTGCGCAAGGACGCGCCCCGCGACGACAAGGTGTCGATCATTCAGGGCTCGGGGTCCGGGCATGAGCCCGCGCACGTGATGGCCGTCGGCCGCGGCATGCTCGACGCCGCTTGCCCCGGGGACGTGTTCTCGGCGCCGCCGGTCGACTACGTGACGGAGACCACCAAGCTGCTCCGCTCCAAGAAGGGCGTGCTCTACCTGGTGAACAACTACACGGGCGATCGCCTGGCGTTCGAGATGGCGGCGGAGCTCGCCGACGCAGAGGGCATCAAGGTCAAGACGCTGATCATCGATGACGACGTCGCTGTGTCCGATTCGACCTGGACGGTGGGGCGCCGCGGTGTGGCCGGCAACTTCTTCGTGATCAAGGCGGTGGGCGCCGCCAGCGAGCAGGGGGCGGACCTGGAGCGCCTGCTCGAGATCGGCAAGAAGGTGAACAGTGTCACGCGCACCATGGGCATTGCGCTCAGCTCCTGTATCCCGCCCGCCAAGGGCTCGGCGCTGTTCGCGATCGCGGAAGACGAGATGGAGGTCGGCATCGGCATCCATGGTGAGCCTGGCCGCAAGCGCGCCAAGCGGGGTACCGCCAACGAGATCGTCAGCACGCTGCTCGATGCGGTCGTGCCCGACCTGCCCTACAACACAGGGGATCGGGTGGCGCTGATGATCAACGGTCTGGGGGGCACGCCGATCAGCGAGCTGTACCTGCTGTACGGCATCGCGCACGATCAGTTGAAGAAGCGCGGCATCGAGGTGGCGCGCAACTACGTCGGCGAATACTGCACATCGCTGGAGATGGCGGGCGCCTCGCTCACGCTGGTGCGGCTCGACGACGAGATCGAGAAGCTGCTGGCCGCGCCGGCGGAAATCCCGATCCGCGTGTTCTGACAGAGGTTTGGGGCAAGCGGGCTTTGCGCGTCGGCGTGCGTCGCGAAGCCCGCTCAGCGGGACCTCCTGGAGCCTGTAGTCTGGCGCTCTCAGCCGAGCCCAAAACTCGTAGCCGAGCCCCAAATCAGCCGCGGCTCAGCAGCAGCGCTCCGAGCGGAGGCAAGGTCAGGCTCAGAGAATGGGCCCGGCCGTGGCTGGGGATGGCTTCGGCATGGACACCACCCTGATTGCCGAGCCCGCTGCCGCCATACACCCTGGCGTCGGTGTTGATCAGCTCGTGCCAGTAGCCGCCGCCCTCCACCCCGATGCGGAAGTCGTGGTGCGGCTCGGGCGTGAAGTTGAACACGCCCACGATGCACTCCTCCGGATCCGCCGAGCGGCGGAGAAAGGAGAGGGTGCTCTGGCGGCTGTTGTTGGCGTCGATCCAGTCGAAGCCGTCGGGATCGTGGTCGCGCGCGTACAGCGCCGGGTTCTCCACGTAGACCCGATTCAGATCTCGCACCAGGTGCTGCACGCCTTGCGAGAGCGGAGTGGTGGACTGCTGCCAGTCGATGCTCGCGTCGTGGTTCCATTCGCGGTGCTGACCGAACTCGCCGCCCATGAACAGCAGCTTCTTGCCCGGCGTCGCCAGCATGTAGGCGAACAGCAGCCTGAGGTTCGCGAACTTCTGCCATTCGTCGCCGGGCATGCGGCTCAGCAGCGAGCCCTTGCCGTACACGACCTCATCGTGCGAGAGCGAGAGCAGGTAGCGCTCGCTATAGGCATACATGCGGCGGAAGGTCAGCTCATCGTGGTGGTAGCGCCGGTGCAGGGGCTCGCGCGCGAGATAGCGCAGGGTGTCGTGCATCCAGCCCATGTCCCACTTGAGATCGAACCCGAGCCCGCCCTGGCGCGTGGGCCCCGTCACGCGCGGCCAGGCCGTCGCTTCCTCCGCGATCGTCAGTACGTCGGGGTATTCGCGGTGCACTGAATCGTTCAGCCGCTTGAGGAAGGCCACCGCGTCGAGGTTCTCGCGCCCGCCGTGACGGTTCGGCACCCATTGCCCTTCGGCCCGGCCGTAGTCGAGGTGAAGCATCGAGGTCACGCCGTCCACCCGCAAGCCGTCCGCGTGGAACTTGTCGAGCCAGAACACCGCGCTCGAAGTGAGGAAGCTCTGCACCTCGAGCCGCGCGTAGTTGAACACCACGCTGCCCCACTCCGGGTGCTCGCGCTGGCGTGGGTCTTCGGGTTCGTACAGGTGTGTCCCGTCGAAGTAGACGGGGCCGTGTCCGTCCGAAGGAAAGTGTGCCGGCACCCAGTCCAGTATCACTCCGATCCCATTCTGATGCAGGGCATCGATCAGCGACATGAAGTCCTGCGGGGAGCCGTAGCGCGCGCTGGGAGCGAAATAGCCCGTCACCTGGTAGCCCCAGGATCCGAAGAACGGGTGCTCCATCACGGGCAGGAACTCCACGTGGGTGAAGCCCAGGCGTTTCACGTGCTCGATCAGCCTGGGTGCCAGCTCGCAGTAGCTCAGCGAGCGGTGGCGAGCGTCCGCTACGCGCATCCAGGATCCGAGGTGGACTTCGTACACGCTCATCGGAGCGCTGAGCGCGCTGCGCTCCGAGCGCTCGGACATCCAGCGCTGATCCTGCCAGGCGTAGTCCAGGTTCCAGACGACGCTGGCCGTTTCTGGTGGTGACTGCTGGGCCACGCCATACGGATCCGCCTTGTCCGGCAAGAGATGGCCATTGCGCGAGCTGATGCGATACTTGTAGAGCTGGCCTCGCGAGACGCCGGGCACGAACCCCGACCAGATCCCGCCACCGGGCAGGCGCTGCAAGGGCGTCGCGCCCGTCCGCCAGCCGTTGAAATCGCCCACCACGCTGACCGCTTGCGCATTGGGCGCCCAGACCGCAAACTGCGTGCCGGCAACGCCGTCGCGCGAGGTCAGATGGGCGCCGAGCTTTTCGTAGATGCGAGCGTGCGTGCCCTCGCAGAAGAGATGGATGTCGAGATCTGAGATCGCGTGCGGCCCCAGCAGCGCGGGCCCCGCCGGGCTCAGACTCTCTGCCGCCGGGCCTCCTCGCGCGCCGAGCCCTGTTCCACCCGCAGTGCCGCTCGGAGTCCCCCCTCGGGTCCCGCTGAAGAGCGCCATGCTGTGCGGGACATCCGTCATCCGTGTCATGATTTGCCACGGGAATCCGGAATCTGGAAGCTGCGCTGCTGCGGGCCTCCCGCGAGCCGACTGGTCAGTCGAGGGGCTCGGTGTGCTGGATTGTCTCCGTGCCACACGGCGCTGCGCAGCGGGGCGTGCAGGCAATGGCTGAGCTCGAGAAGCCGGGCGCTCCCGAGCGCAGTGCCGGCCACGTAGCGCCGCGAGCGACGTACCGCATCCAGCTCACCCCGCAATTTGGGTTTCGAGAGCTCGAAGCGTGCATTCCTTACCTGGCACGGCTCGGCATCAGCCACCTCTACATCTCGCCCTGTCTCGAGGCCGTGCCGGGCAGCAGTCACGGTTATGATGTCACCGAGCCCGGGCGCGTGCGCCAGGACTTCGGTGGGGAAGAGGCTCGCGCATCGGTCTTTGTGGCGTGTCGCCAGCACGGGCTCGCGGTGCTGCTCGACATCGTGCCCAACCACATGGCGGCATCCGCCCGCTACAATCCATGGTGGCGCGATCTGCTGAGCTGGGGCCCTGCGAGCCCCTTTGCGAGATACTTTGACGTCGACTGGGCCCGTCATGAGGGCCGCGTTCTGTTGCCCATTCTGAACACGGGGCGTGCGGCGAGCACGCCCGGCGAGCCGCGGCTGGAGCTGGGAAGCGAGGGGCTGGAGCTGCGCGTTCAAGAGCATGCGCTGCCGATCGCTGCTCGTTCGCTCGGGCTCGTGCTGGCGGAGCTGACGGCCGAGGCGGCACCGGAGCTCTGGCAACAGCTGCAGCGGCTCGAGCTCGAGCTGCGCGTCGAGGCGACGTCGCACGCAGAGCGCATCGCCAGCGAGCGAGCCGTCTTCGAGAGCCTGCGCAAGGAGCCTTGCCGCGCACTGCTCAGCGGCCTGCTGCAACGGCTGAATGCGGCACCGGAGCGGCTGCGAGCGGTGCTGGAGGCACAGCACTATCGCCTGCAGTCCTGGAATGCCGGCCTGGACGAGATCAACTACCGGCGCTTCTTCGACATCAGCGAGCTGGCGGCGCTGCGCGTGGAAGACCCCGAGGTCTTCGCGGCGGTGCACGTGAAGATCCAGGCCTGGGTCGAGAGCGGGGAGGTGGCGGCGTTGCGGGTCGATCATCCCGATGGACTGAAGGACCCGGTGCAGTACTTCGAGCGGCTGCGCGCTTTGCCCCAACTCGCCTGGGTCGTCGCGGAGAAGGTGCTGAGCGAAGGGGAGCGTCTGCCGCTCGAGTTCCAGGTCGACGGCACCACCGGCTACGACTTTCTGAACGTGGCGGGCCGGCTATTTGTC
>JAICTU010000729.1 GCA_025936205.1 Polyangiaceae bacterium
CTGGTTGAGTTGTTTATCGGCGAACGCCGATCAGGCGACGGCCTTCACGACCTCGACCACCTTGCGCACGCTCGTAGCGCTCTTTTCGAGAGCCGCCTTTTCGTCCGCACTGAGGCTGATGTCCACGATCTTCTCGATGCCGCCGGCGCCGACGACCACGGGCACGCCCAGGTATAGATCCTTGTAGCCGTACTGGCCGTCGAGCAGGGCCGCACAGGCCATCAGCCGCTTCTGGTCGCCCAGATAAGCCTCGGCCATTGCGATCGCCCCGGCCGCGGGCGCGTAGTAGGCGCTGGTGCCCATCAGCTGCACGATCTCACCGCCGCCACCGCGGGTGCGGGTGACGATCGCTTCCAGCTTGTCCTTCGGGATCAGGCGGTCCACCGGCACGCCGTTGATCGTGGTCGCGCTGGCGATCGGCACCATGTCGTCACCGTGACCGCCGAGCACCAGAGCCCGCACGTCCTTGACGCTGACGCCGGCCTCGCGCGCGAGGAACAGCTGATAACGGGCGCTGTCGAGCGCGCCGGCCATACCCGCCACCTTCGCGGAGGGGAAGCCCGTGCGGCGCTGGAACTCGTAGACCATCGCGTCCAGCGGGTTGCTGACGACGATGCAGAAGGCGTTGGGGCAGTGCTTCTTGGCGTTGTCCGCCACGTTGCGGATGATCGGCACGTTGACCGCGACCAGGTCATCGCGCGACTGGCCGGGCTTGCGCGGGATGCCGGCGGTGATGATCAGCACGTCGGCGCCGGCGCAATCGGACCAGTTGGCGGAGCCGATGACCTTGGCGTCGCTGCCGGAGAGTGCGCTCGCCTGTTCCAGATCGAGAGCCTTGCCCTTCGCAAACCCCTCTTTCTGGGGGATGTCGAACAGCACCACGTCGCCCAGCTGCTTGCTGACGAGCATGTTCGCCAGCTCACCACCGATATTCCCCGAGCCGATCAAGGCAATCTTCTTGCGTGCCATATTTGCTACCCGTTTCTTCCTTACAAATCACCAGAGTGAGATCACCGTGCCGGCCCAGCCCAAGCGGCTTGACGCAGAGCGACGTCGGGCGAGGGGTCGTCGGCCACCCGCGCAGTAACCCAAGCCGTGGCCGAGGGCAACGGGCGAGTGCGTTAGCGAAAGGCCCGATTGCTTTCGAAAAATCCGACGGTACAACGGGCACTCCTGGTGACGCGCGGGACACTTGCCGTAGAGTGCCAGGCGAGCGACGCCTGGATCTCGAGCCGAGCCCCTTGAAAATCCGCAGGGCGGATGAAGAAAAAGGGCCCCAACTCCAGGCCGGATGCTATACAGCCGCCCCCCTTCCTTTCGAGGAACCAGAGGAATCTCATGCCCAAGATGAAGACCAACCGAGCCGCCGCCAAGCGTTTCAAGCTGACGGGCTCCGGTAAGGTGCGCCGCCCGAAGTGCGGTGGACAGCACGGGATGATCGGCAAGCCGCGCAAGCGTCGCCGTCGCCTGCGCGACAACGGGCTCGTCGCCAAGGCGTTCGAGCATCGCATCAAGCTGCTGCTGCCCGGTTGCTGAGCCCCGCCCTTTACCCTATTGACTGAGGATCGTTGAAGCATGTCTCGTGTAAAGAGAGGCCCCTACCCCCGCCGGCGCCACAACCGCGTCTTCAAGCAGACCGAGGGCTTTGTCGGCAGCCGCCGCAACCGTTTCCGTGAGGCCGTCAAGTGCCTCATGCGCTCCTGGGAGTACTCCTTCGTCGGCCGCAAGGACCGCAAGGGCGACTTCCGCGCGCTGTGGATCGCCCGCATCAACGCGGCCTGCCGCGAGCAGGGCACCACGTACTCGAAGTTCATGTTCGCGCTGAAGGAGACCGGCATCGAACTGGACCGCAAGGTCCTTGCCGACCTCGCGGTGCGCGACGCCGCTGGCTTCAGCAAGCTCGTCGCTCTGTCATTGCCCGGCCTTGCCGGCGGTGCGAAAGCCGCTTGAGCTGACCATTTCGTGATTTGGGCCGGGCCTGCGCTCGGCTCCACTGTCCGGCGCATCGGGGCGCGTTTCGACACCAGTCGAACGCGCCCTTCGGCGTTTTGTCGGCTAGCTTTTGCCGGCGGGAGGTAACCCTGCCCGTCCGCGAGGCACTCGGCTCAAGTCTCGATTGCTATCGAACAGCTCATTCTGCCGCGAGCGTGCCGACACCGAGCGTCCGCGGATCACCACATCTTGCGCCCACGTCCCCAGCTCGAAAGGATCGCCCGTCCACACGCAGAAGTTGGCGAGCCTGCCCGGCGCGAGCAGCCCGTATTCATTGCCCATGCCGAAGGCGCGAGCCGGCTCGAAGGCGAGCGCCCGCAGAGCGCTGGTGCGGCTCGCTCCCGAAGCGACCGCGATACCCGCCAGCTGGCGCAGGTTGTGTACGCTGTACGGGTCGAAGCCGCTGAAAATCATCGGCACACCGGCGCTGGCAAGCAACGCTGCGTTCTCGCGCCGCGAGTTCAGCGCCGAGAAGCTGGTGGGCAGGTTATCCGAAGGATCGACGACCACCGGCACGCGCGCGGCGGCCAGCTGCGGCGCGACCGTCCACGCTTCTTCGGCGCCCGACAGGATCAGGCGCAGCTGATAGCTGTCGCCCAGCTCGAGCAAGCGCAACATGTCGGCGCCGCGCGCCACGCGCACCACGAGCGGCAGAGCGCCGCCGATCACCTGGGCCAGGCGCCGCAGGTCGAACGGCGAAAGGCCCAGCTCGCGCGTCTGGCCCTGGTCGAAGGCCTGCGGAGAGCGCGCATACAGCCGCGCGCTCTCCAGCGCATTGCGCAGGCGCGAGAGCGCCAGCGGGCGGCTGTTCTCGCGCAGCTCGAACAGATTGGCGTGCAGGGCCAGGTCCTCGCGCACCAGCGCATGGCCCGGGAAGTGATCGATCAGCTCCACCCAGGCGCTGGTGCCCGAGATCAGGCCGCCGCGCGGAGTGGCGACCGCGTTGGTGACGCCTTCGCGCCGCGCCACGCCGATCAAGCTGGAGAGCGGATTGTAGGCGTCGGCAGCGGAGTAAGCGGCGTGGATCGGGTCGCCGTGTTCTTCCGCGCGCGGCTCGGCGTCGAGCGTCGAGCGCTCGAGCTCGATCTCCACCAGTCCCAGCGCCGTCTCCACCGCGACCCAGCCCGGCGTGAGGATGAAGCCGTGAGCCTGCACCACCTGCGCGCCGCTGGGCACGGCCGCGCCCTTGGCCAGCGCAGTGATGCGTTCGCCGGTGGTCACGAGCGTGGCGTCATCGATGACCTGGCCGTCTCCCAGCCAGAGCGTCGCGCCGACCCAGGCGCGCGGGGGCTCGGCGGCGCTCGCGCGA
>JAICTU010000836.1 GCA_025936205.1 Polyangiaceae bacterium
AGTGAAAGAACAGAGGATTCGCCAGAGGCCCCGCTTGGTCGCAGCACGGCAAAAGAAAATAGATGCAAGTTCGCTCGTGGTCATGGAAGAAGCTCGAGTTAGTGGGAAGTGCTTGTAAATGGAGGTCCCTGGAATGGGTTCTTCGCGGAATTTCGTGGGTCGGTTTATGATATATCTGGCAGCAGTTCGAGCTTACCGCAGTGGAACAGGATTCTATAGCGATAGTTTGCGAAGCGGCGGAAGCCGCGAGCTTCGGCCTTAATGGCCTGGATCTTCGAGTTGAAGCCTTCGGACATGGCGTTGGTGATTGGATGGGTGAAGTAGTTCAGCAGGCCGACGAGGTGGTTCTTGAGCGTGAGCGCGACCTTCTTGACGGGCTCAAGCTTCGAGCGGCGGGCGGCGCCGAACCACTCGTTGAAGAAGGCTAGTGCGCGGCCAGTGTCCGGCTGGGTCCAGAACTCGACGAAGGTTTCCTTGTGGCACCAAGCGCGGGCCGTTTTCAGATTGCGGGCGCAGAGTTCGCCGAAACTGAGCGCCCGCTCGCCTTCCGGGTTGGCGCCTTGCAGCCAGAGGTACTTGGTCCCCGTGAGGCTCCCGTCGCCGCGCTGAAGCAACCGGCGGTGCTCGTCTTTGCGCACCTTGTCGACCGCCTCGTTGAGGTGCTTGGAGACGTGAAACTTGTCGTAGACGATCGCCGCCTGTGGGGCCGCCTGTTTCACGGCGGCCGAACCCGCGTGGCTCATATCCATGGCGACGGCTTCGACGTGCCGGCGCTGCTTCTGTGGCAGTGCGGCCCAAAGTTTAAGTGTGCTCTGTAGATCGCGGTCCTCGACCACCTCCAGCACCCGCTGACCATCCAGGTCGGTCATCAGCGACACGTAATCCTGGCCGCGGCCGAAGCTCTTCTCGTCAATGCCGACGCGCTTCACCTTCTGGACCGAGCGTCGCGCCAGCCCTCGCTCCACCGCTCGGTTGACGATCTCCTGAATCGAGTGCCAGTCGAGTTGCAGGATCTCCGCCGCCTGGGTGAACGAGCGAGCCGCCTGGATGACCTTCACGGCAAACGCTTCGAACATCAGCGTAAAACGCCCGTGCGGCTCCGCCCATGGCACCTCCACGTTCACCACCCCGTGCTCCGGGCAATGACAGCGCGGCGTGCGCGCGTGGATCACGGTCATGAACTGCATCACGTCCAAGTGCCGCCACTGCCGCTGCGGCGCATGGTCATGTCGGGGGCAGGTGCGTCCGCACTCCGGACACGTCACCGGCGCCGACGGATCATGGGCCACCTCCACGTCGACGCGTTGCTGCTCTAGCTTCAAATCCACTCGTTTCACCTGCCAGGGCGACTTGATCCCCAGCAACAACCCGTAGTGCGCCGCCACCGCTGCTTCCGCCGCTTCCGTCGATCTGATCTTCTTCTGGTTCATTGGTCCCCGACCATGCCCAACATGCCCGCTGCGTCCAATCCATCCACCCACCGCCCGGGCGAAGGCCAGGATCGCAATGCGATCCGAAGCAAGGCCGAGCTCCGACCTCTACATCCCCACATCACCAACCCCGCCTCTTCATAGCCTGCCTTCCTCGGCTACCCACTGAAATCCGCGAATAACCAAAACTCTTGAGCTGATCGGAAACGTCTCCCGCCGCCAAAGCGTAGAACTTGCCGATGTTCTTGTATCCAAAATCCA
>JAICTU010000842.1 GCA_025936205.1 Polyangiaceae bacterium
CCCGAGTACGCGAGGATGGCTCGGTCGAGCGGGGCATCGACCACGACCAAGACATCGCCGCGCAGCGCACGGAAACAATACAGGATCTCGGAGGCGGAGCGCTTCCGGTGCAACTCCAGGGCGGCGCCGCTGAGGGCGCTCGGCAGGCGCGGATTGATCGTGAGCTGGAACTTGAGCAGCCGGTTCTTGATCCGCCCCATCAGCTGGTTCGCCATCTCGCGATTCCAGTCCGCGATCGTCTCGGAGTCCGCCGTCCCGGCTGCCGCTTCTCGACTGGACCAGACGGCCATGGGGGTAGAGACGGTCAGAACGCCGGATAAGTTCTTCGCCTCGAAGTGGATCAGGCCCACCCACTCGTAGAACCGTCGCTGATCGCCCAGCGCACAGGGCCGCAAAGGCGCCACAGCGACCCCCTGGGAGTGAAACAGCTCCACCGTCGAGCTCTGTAGGATGGTGTCGATGGCGGTGCGCGCTGCCGAGGCCGCAGCCGCATCGCCCGTTCCAGACTGGGACTCACGAGGATTCCGCGGCGCGTCTGTCCCGCTCTTCACGCCCCCTGACATCCGCTAGTCACGAACGGCTGGCGACCGGCGGGCATGAACGCAGGGCTGCGATCGGGGTGGGCGTGTCGGCTACCCGCCGCCTGGCCCCGCCCTCCAGGGGGACGACCGTCCCACTGAAGGGCGCGCCCCGAAGAGTCGTTTTCAAGACCGGGGGGCCGTGAGACTCGAGACGGTACAGAAAAAGCTGACGCGGATCATGCTGGTGATTTCCGGCCTGATCGGCGTCGCCACCTTCAGCATCGTGGTGATGCTCAACGTGCGGGTCTCTTCGCGCCATCTGGCCGAAGTTCAGCACTACATCGAAGAAGGCATCGCCAGCAAAGGCAAGGTGCTGACGTCGAACCACGCGCTCGCGCTGCGCACCATGACGCTCGACAATGCCTTCGTCGACATGCAGCGCCTGTTAGATCACACGGTCCAGGACGATGCAGATCTGGTCTACGGAATCTACATTGGCTCTGAGCGCGTGGCTCTCGCCTACAGCCGCCATGGTGAGCAGAGCGAGGTCGGTGATCCCGCGAGGCTGCAGCAGGCATGGGTCACGGTCGGGCTGTCCCCAGCGGAGCTGTTCGTGTCCCTTCCGACCGTGCGCCGCGTGACGCGCCTCCAGCAGGAGCTGATGGAAGTCGCGGTGCCGGTGGTGGATGACGAAGGCACGGCGCTCGGCACCATCCGCTACGGCTTCTCCACACAGCGCATGCAAGAGGCGCTGACCAGAGCCCGCTCCGAGTCGCGCGAGAATCTGCAGAGCTCGGTGACCTGGCTCGCCTCGCTGCTGGCGCTGATCACGTTGATCGGTCTGCTGCTGAGCCGCATGCAGGCCTTCCGCATCACCCGCCCGATCGGCGCGTTGACCCAGGCCGCGCAGGACCTCGCCTCCGGCAATCGCGCCGTGCGCGTGGAGATCGAGTCCGGCGACGAGCTGGAGCTGCTCGGCTCCTCCTTCAATCACATGGTGGACGAGCTGAACACGTCCTATCGCAAGCTCGAAGAGATGAACCGTACGCTCGAGCACAAGGTGGAGGAGCGCACGGCGGAGCTCGCCCTGCGCAATCGAGACATGCGGCTCGTGCTCGACAACGTCGACC
>JAICTU010000728.1 GCA_025936205.1 Polyangiaceae bacterium
GGCGCCGAGCTGCTCGGCACGGTCTATTTTTATGGCGCCAGCTTCTACGCCGGCACGAACGGCTCCGCTTTCGGCGTCACGGGCGTTATCCCGACCGTGACCGGCAACTTCACCGTCGGACTCACGGTTGCACCCTGAGCGCCTCCGCCGCCGCCGGTTGATCGAGCGCCGCCAGCAGCGCGCTCAGCGCCGCCTGATAGTCTTTTTGCAGCGCCTCGATGTGCGCGGCCGCGTCGTCGCTGGCCTTCTTGGCCAGCGGCAGCTCCTGGTCGAGCTCCGAGCGGCGCGCGGCCAGGTCTGCCAGGCGCCGCTCGAGCACCGGCTTCTGCGCCTTCGGCAGGTCGCTCTGGGCGAGCGCCGCCTTGGTCTCAGCTTCGTCTCGCTCCAGGGTAGCGCGTGCCCTCTTCTCCTCCTCCAGCAGGCTCGCGAGCTCGCGCCGGTACAGCTCCAGCCGTACGTAGGTGATGAAGCTGGTGCGGGTCAGCGTGCGGCTCTGCTTGTTCAGAGCGTCGAGGCTGCGCGCGCTGAGCTCCGCAGCGTGCACGTCGAGGTAGTGGGCGGCGTCGTCATGCGCGTCGAGCCGCTGCTCTTGCTGTCGATCGAGCGCGCGATCGGCGGCATAGGCAGCCGCACTACCCAGCTCGTTGGCGAACTCTTCCGTGCAGTCTTGCTCGCCGCATTTCTTCTGCTTCACCGTGTACGCGACGGAGCCGGCGACGCGCCGCCGCAAGCCCGCGCGACCATCCTCGAACAGCTCGTCCAGCGCCTCCTGGTGCAGCGCCTCGTCTGCGTAGTAGCCAGAGCGCCCCGCGCGATCGGCGCGCTCGTACAGGGCCTTGGCGATCGGGCGCTCGCTGTCCTTCAAACCTGCCGGCGGCGTGCGCAGCGCAGCCAGGCTGCCCTGCGCACGCTTCTCTTGCTCGTTGAAAGCAGCGCGCACCCGGCCCAGGCGCGCCGGATACACCTCGGCGAATACGCTCTGCTCACCGGAGGGGGCCGTGACCGCCGGCTCGGGCCGGCACGCTGCCGCTCCCGTGAGAAAGGCAAGCGCAGCGACCTGGGACAGCACCCGAAACAGCGACATGGCCCTTGCTTGCCATCAGCTGTTGGCCCGAGTCAATGACCGCGGGCACGGCGCAGCGCGGCTATTTGAGGAACTGCGCTCCGAGGAAGATCGTCTTGGTCTCCGCGTCGCCCGCCTTGCCGTAGCGGAAACCGCCGGCGAAGCGCGTCGAGAATCCGTTCAGGATGTAGCCCATCTGCGCGTCGATCAGCGTCGAAGTGTCATCCCGGTCCTGGTAGGCGGGGATGGCTTGCTGAATGCGGAACAGCGGCTGCACCTTGCCGCCGGGCAGCAGGTAACTCACGACTGCGAACCAGGCCGCGTCCGTGCGCTCGTAGTCGCCGTTGAATTTGTAGTAGGCGCCTTCCAGATCGAGCACGCCTTCTCCCAGCTTCTTTTCGAACAGCAGGTCCGCGTTGAACTCGGTGTAGTCGTTCTTCACCAGCGGCGCGCTGGAATCCCAGGCGCTGGTGGAGCCATCCTTCTTGTACTGGAAGCCGGCGCCCAGGGCGATCAGGTCTTTTCCGTAGTAGGTGCTGTTGCTGTAGAAGCCGGGCTCCGCTCCGAGGAAGGTCAGATTCAGGCGACCGGAGATCAGCGGGGTCTCGCCGCCGTCGTACAGGTCGTACGCGCCGAGATAGTATTTGATGCTGAAGTCGTCCTGCGCGTAGAAGCCCCAGGCCGTGACGCCGTCGTTGCGCCCGCTCGGTCCCTCATGCGGCGCGCTGGGTCCGATCTGACCATCGGCAAAGCCAAACAACGGATAAAACCAGGGGCCCATGAACCAGGGGCCGCTGAAGTTCGAGCGATCCACCGGCACCAGGTTGCGACCCACCCAGAGGTGGAAGAGATCATCGGGCTCGAACTGCACGATGCCGTCCAGCAAGCTGGCGCTGCCCGCGATGCCGTCAGCGCCGCCGTAAGAGGCCACGAGGTTCGCGGTGAAGGCGAAATATTTGTAGAGCTTGCCGGAGGTATGGATCTCGAACAGGCCCGTGCTGGCCACGTCGTTCAGCTTCTCGGGCTCGTCCTCGTTGTGGAGCAGCACATCGGCGCGGCCCCAGGCGGCGACGTCGATCGGTCCCAGCTCGTCCTTGGGTGCCTCGGCGGGCGGCGGAGCCAGTGGGGGCGGGGGCTCCTGCGCAGCGAGCGGAAGCACAACCATACACAACGCGCAGCACGTCGAGGGAAGAAGGAAGAGGCTCTGTTTCACGGGGGGCTCCTTTTCCAGCTAGCGGTACTCGGCGCAGATTGCTGACGTGTTTCATCGAGCTGACCCACCAGCGCGCAGGCACACGCCCGGCGCTCCGCGCCTCGGCGCCGAGCCGAGCGCGAGCCCTCGCAGTGTGGGGGCCAGGCCACGGGGCCGCGGCGGACGGTCCGAACTGCGTGCAACACAATTGCGCAGAATTCCCGCCCCGCGTGCGCACGACGCCGCGCGTAAGAGGCGCGGCCTTCCCACACGGTGTCCAACACAACTATAAGGGCGCGGTTTCACTTCAGGAGGGCACACTTATGCGACGTCGCGAGTTCGTTCACGATGCAATGACGGCCATCGGCGCTCTGGGCGCAGCAGCAGCGCTCGGTTGCAGCAAAAAGACCGAGGCATCCACCACGACCGCAGCCGCCACGCCGGCGTCCGCGGCGCCCGCTGCCATCGGTCAGAATGTGAGCTGGCGGCTGGTATCGTCGTTCCCGCGCAGCCTCGACACCATCTTCAGCGCTGCCGAGGTACTGTCCGAGCGCGTCGCCGCGCTCACGGACAACAAGTTCAAGATCACCGTGCACGCCGCCGGTGAGGTCGTGCCCGGTCTCGAGGTGCTCGACGCCGTGCAACAGGGCAGCGTGGAGCTCGCGCACACCGCGAGCTACTACTTCACCGGCAAGAACCCGGCGCTGGCCTTCGATGCCACCGTGCCCTTCGGCCTCAACGCGCGTCAGCACCAGGCCTGGCTGAATGAAGCCGGCGGCCTCGACCTGATCCGCGGCCTGTACTCGGACTTCAAGATCATCAGTTTTCCGGGCGGCAACACCGGCGCGCAGATGGGCGGCTGGTTCCGCAAGGAAGTGAAGACCGTCGAGGACCTCAAGGGCCTGCGCATGCGCATCCCCGGGCTCGGCGGACAGGTCATGACCCGGCTCGGTACCACCGTGCAGGTGCTCGCCGGAGGCGACATCTATCCCGCGCTGGAGCGCGGGGCGATCGACGCCACGGAGTGGGTGGGCCCCTACGACGAC
>JAICTU010000693.1 GCA_025936205.1 Polyangiaceae bacterium
CACGCGAGCGCCTGGCACGAGCAGGTCTTGCCCGAGCTCCGAGAAGCAGAAAAAGCGCGGATCAAACGTTCGGCTGAAGCGCTGCTTCGGATTCAGAATGGTGGCGTCCCGACGCTGCATGTCGGTAGGCCAGAGCGGCTCGGGGAGCCGGCACACTCGAGGCGGGCGCCCCGACACGCTGACTTCGAACCAGAGCAAACCTGGATCTGCGATGATGCCGATGCGCTGATCGCCGGTGTTGGCCAGCGTGATCGTCCACGGCTGATCCGGGCCGTCCTCGCTCACCTGCAGCTTCAGATCACGACCGAGGCTGACCAGCGCCTCTGAATCGCCGCTGGCCGAGGGCTGCTGAGCCAGTAGCGGCGGCGTGGCCATGAACGCGAGCGTGAGGGCGAGCAATCCTGGAGCGGTGCGCAAGGGTCGGAGCAGACCGGAGATCGATGACCCCCAGAGGAGAGGTGCGCGGGACGGCGAAACCCGCCGGAAGGGGCGCGCCGAGCGACGACCTGAAGACCAGCGGACGCTACGCAGCATACGATTCGAAGGGTTAGCACACCGCGCGGGCGGGTTCGACTTCACGAGCGCCTCGCAGCGCAGCTTCGCGTCGAAACCCGGAACGGGGTTCCGGTTTCTCGGATTTGCCGTTTCGGCCTATGCTGGGCTGTATGCTGAGCCCGTTCCGCGGCTTGTACGCCATCATCGACACGGATTTTCTCGCCCTGCGAGGCATCGATCCGCTCGAATTTGCCGAACGTGTTCTGGCCGCGCAACCCGCGCTCCTGCAGCTCCGGGCGAAGCTGCTCGGGGCGCGCGACGCGCTCGCCTTGGCGCGGGCTCTCCAAGCCCGTTGCCGCGCCCGAGGCGTCCCACTTTTCGTCAATGATCGCCCCGACCTCGCGATTTTGGCGGAAGTCTCGGGAGTGCATCTCGGGCAGAGGGACTTGAGCGTGGCCGATGCGCGTCGGCTCGCGCCGGGGCTGGCGATCGGGGTATCGACACATGCTCTGGATGAGGTGGATCGCGCACTCGAGGAGCGCCCCGCTTATGTGGCGTTTGGGCCGGTGTTTGCGACGGTCAGCAAGCTCAACCCGGAGCCCGTGGTCGGGCTGGCTCTGCTCGCAGAGGCCGCCCGCCGTTGCCGCCGTGCCGCTGTACCGCTGGTCGCGATCGGGGGTATCGATGAGGCGCGTGCCGTTGCGGTGGGCAAGATCGCGGATGCGGGAGCGGTGATTTCTGCGCTCTTACCTGCCGCTGGCGTGGCTGAGGTAACGCAGGCCGCAGCACGTTTGCACGGGGCCTGGTCGAGGCCGCATGGCGCGCCGGAGCCCGGCTAAATCCGCCGTAGCTTGGCGATCAGCGCCTCGAGCGTCAACGTGGGGGGGCCGTTGCGCTCCAAGGATTGGCGAGCATTCAGCACTTCCCGGTGCCGCTCGGCTTGATGCAAGGCGCGCCGGCTGTCGCTGGCCGCGAGCGTCCGTGCTTCGACGGCGAAGTGCTGTGCGAGCCCGCGCAAGTCTTCTGCGAGACTCTCGCGATCGCCGGCGTCCGCGGCGGCGACTTCGATCCCGGCGCCGAGGTCTGGCGCACGCAAGGCGCGCAACACCGAATCGACGAAGTGGCGGCGCCGCTCGACGCGCTCCGGCTCACACAGATCGAGCGCGCGGCGAATGCTACCCGAAGCGAGGGCCAGCACCTCTGCCGTCGGCTCGTGACCCTGGCGCCTGAGCAGCTCACTGACACTTTCGTCCGGCAAGGGACCAAAGCGGATGGGCAACGTGCGCGAGCGCACCGTGTCGAGCAGGCGTCGCGGCTGGTCCGTGATCAATACGAAATGAACTCTGGGGCGGGGCTCTTCCAGCGTCTTCAGGAGCGCGTTGGCAGCGCTCGCCGTCAGCTCGTGCGCCGCGCGCACGATGAAGATCAAAGAGCCGGCTTCATGGGGGGGAAAAGCAGCTCGCGTCAGCACGATCCGGCGGATCTGCTCCACACCGATACCGACCGTCTCGGGGCTGCTGCGACCGAGAACGGCGGGGGGATACAGCCCGCGCTCCACCAGAACCACATCGGGATGTGTCGGCACCTCTGGTGCGTCCGGCGAGATCGTCACTGCGCGACGGCAGGCGGAACAGTTGCCGCAGCCGACGCCCGGACGCTCCGTACACACCAGGGCCTGGGCGAGGGCAAAAGCACAACGCTCCTTGCCGACGCCCTCCGGACCTTCGAAGCGCAGCGCATGATGCAAACGCCCCCCCGCGAGCGCTCGTTCGAGCGTTCCCACGGCCGTGGCTTGCCCCAAGACATCGCCGAACACTTGATGGTCCGCGCTCTAACTCAGTGCGCGCTCGCGCGCGCCTCCTCGATCCGACGAGTGCCCTCGATCAACGAGTGCACTCGAATCATTACACGCCCTCGAACGAGCAATGCAGGGCCGTACGGTCCGGCTCAGCTCGCCGAGCCTGCGGCGCTCGCCGGCTGCTGTTGATTGCTCGACGAAAGAGTGCTGGGCTGCTTGCCGCCCGCCGCGAGCAAGGCCAGGAACATCTCGTAGGACTTCTGCACCTGCGCGTCCGGCCCTTCGACATACTCCGAAACGGCTAGCCCATTCAGCACGCTCATGACCAGTGTGCTCAGGGGGCGCAAGGGCACGTTGTTGGCTCCGGTAGGACCAAGCAACGCCCGCAGGCCGTCCTCGATCACCTTGCGCTTCTCCTCTTGCAGGGCCTGAGCCCGGCGGCGCAGCTCTTCATCGTTGCGCGAGGCGCTCCAGACCTCGATGTTGAGACCGACGTCTCCTTCACCGACGGCTGCCCACAATGCACGCATCGCGACATGAGCGGGATCTCCGCTGCTGCCGGCCGCCTGAATGGCCTCCTTCACGCGATCGAGATACTTCTGATAGGTGTAGCTCTGCACTTCGTGGATGAGAGCCGCCTTGCTGGCGAAATAGTAGTGCACGATGCTCTTGCGCAGACCGAGCTCCTTGCCGATTTCGGCCAGGGTCGTCGCACTGAAGCCCTTGCGCGCAAAGCACTTCGCTGCCGCATCCAGGATCGCGGCGACGCGCGGATTGTTCCAATCCACGCTGCGTGGGGTGGCGCCGTTGTCCTTGGGTTGCTCGTTCATGGGATGGAACTGCTGGGCAGTGGGATCTACAGTCGTCATAGGTTCTACTGTGCTGTCTCGACCGGTCGGTCGAGGTCATCTTGTCGAGGTCAGGCTAACCGCACGTTCGGAATATCACCCCCGGTCACGATGTCGTCAACTGTCGTAGACTCAGATCCCGGACGGCATCGCCGGACGCGAAGCCCACATACAACCTTTCGCCGCGAATGAGAACCCGAACGGTCGGTCGCGGGACAAGGAATTTCACTCAGGCGAATGATTTCGCAGCGTTTGGCGTCAGGCAAAAGAACAACCGCTGTCGCGATTCGGCGCTTGCCAAGGGCCGGGCCACCCTCAACTGATGGGACGGTCGAGGCATTTCCGGTGCCGCCGGTATCCACTCCTGGCGCACCGTGCCGAAAAGAAGCTCGCGCGAGCGCGCCCGTTTCTGAGGCGGGGCCGGGCTATGCGGCGGCCGGCCGAGTTGGTGAGCGGCGAGGAGGGCGGGGTCGCTGGAGTGTGCCGGCTCGAATCTGCCTGAATCACTGCTTCATTGCGTCATAGGCAAAGGAAGACCGAGTGCAAGA
>JAICTU010000824.1 GCA_025936205.1 Polyangiaceae bacterium
GCTCGCGCCAGAGCGCGACGGCGACCACCACGCTGCTCAACGTCTGCAGCACGATGCCTGCGCCCATGATCGAGAACAGCGCGCCATCGAGCAGGCTCGCCGTGTTGAAGTGGCTGAGCTGGCCGCGCCACGCCTGCAGCGCGATGATCGCAAACTCGACCCCGAACACGCCGGCGCTGACGGCCCCCACCCAGCGCCGCACGCGCGGGTGCCGCGGCAAACACCGGAAGGCCCAGGCGAGCGTCAGCGAGTAGACGGCGATCGAAGCCGCAAATTTCGCGGGCTTCAGCCAGGCGGGCGCGGCGCCGATGCTGCGCGGATCGAGCCACAGCCCGAGCAGGCAGGCCGCCAGCAGCGGCAGCATGAGCAGACCGACGCCCGTGAGCGGCGCGCTCTCCCGCCAGAGCCGGGCAAAGGACGGGCGGAGCCGGGACAGTAAACGAGCCATGAGTGTTCCTTTCCTTGCGGGCGCCAATGTTGACACCGTCTACATTCAACTAGCGCCCAATGTTGACATCGTCAACACTGAGCCATAAATAGTCCTCGTGGCCAACGTTCGCCGCCTGGCTCGCAAGCCGGCAAACCAGTACCACCACGGCGATTTGCGCCGTGCCCTGCTCGACGCGGCCGTGCGCACCATTCAAAAGCAGGGGGTGCACGCGCTCACGCTGCGCGCGGTGGGCGACGACCTGGGCGTCTCGCGCACGGCGCTGTATCGCCACTTCGCGGACAAGTCCGCGCTGCTGGCGTCGGTGTCGCGCGAGGGCTTCCGCAGCTTGCGGCTGGAGCTGGAGGGGGCCTGGGAGCGCGGGGGCAAGGGCCGCGCGGGCTTCGATGCAATGGGCGAAGCCTACGTGCGCTTCGCGATCACCCAGCCTTCACACTATCGCGTCATGTTCGGCAGCGGCTTTGACCGAGACGCGGCCGACGCGGAGCTGATCGAAGAGGGCACGCGCGCCTTTCTGGTCCTGCTGAACGCGCTGATCGAGCTGCAGCGCCAGGGCCTGGTCCGCGCCGACGACCCCGAACGGCTCGCCAACTTCATCTGGTCGCTCGTGCACGGCATCGCCATGCTGGCCATCGACGGCGCCTTGCGTTCCGGCACGGACGTGGAGGCGCTGACGCGCTTCGCGATCGAGCGCGCGTGCACCGGCATCGCGCTCCCGTGAAACGGCGCATTGCGCTCCGCGCGCCGCGAGGCCAATCTCGAGCCATGACCTCTCGCACGGTCGCCGACTCCGTGGTCCGCGTCTCCGCCCCACCCGCCGAGCTCGAGCAGCTGGAAGCGCAGCTCGCCGCGCTCCGCGCGCGCTACCCGGGGGTTTTCCTGCAGCGCTACCTGGCCGCCCTGCCCCGCATCGCCGCCGACGTGTACGTGGCGCCCGGGGCCACGCTGATCGGAGACGTGGAGCTGGCGGACTCGGTGAGCATCTGGCCGGGCTGCGTGCTGCGCGGCGACGTGAACCGCATCCAGCTGGGGCCGCGCAGCAACCTGCAGGACGGTACGGTGGTGCACGTCGGCGACCGCGACGCGGCCCTGATCGGCGCCGACGTGGTGGTGGGCCATCGCGCGGTGTTACACGGCTGCAGGGTCGAGGACGCCGTGCTGGTCGGCATCCAGGCCACGGTGCTCGACGGCGCCGTGATCGGCCACGGCAGCGTGATCGGCGCCGGCGCCGTCGTCACCGCCGGCACGATCATCCCGCCGCGCAGCCTGGTGCTGGGCGTGCCCGGCAAGGTGCAGCGCAGCCTGGGCGAAACCGAAGAGGCCTTCCACCGCGAGCTCGCCGCCAAGTACACCCGGCTCGCACACAATTATCGCCACGGCTGAGCA
>JAICTU010000226.1 GCA_025936205.1 Polyangiaceae bacterium
AGGCTAAGCCCGTAGATTTCACAGAAGACTTAAGAAACAGCCTACACTCCCTTTACGCCCAATAATTCCGAACAACGCTTGCACCCTCTGTATTACCGCGGCTGCTGGCACAGAGTTAGCCGGTGCTTGCTAAGGAGGTACCGTCATCATTCAAGGTGTTGGCTTGAACTTATTCTTCCCTCCCCACAGAGCTTTACAACCCGAAGGCCTTCATCGCTCACGCGGCGTCGCTCCGTCAGGCTTTCGCCCATTGCGGAAGATTCCCGACTGCTGCCTCCCGTAGGAGTCTGGACCGTGTCTCAGTTCCAGTGTGGCTGTTCATCCTCTCAGACCAGCTACCCGTCGTTGCCTTGGTGGGCCGTTACCCCTCCAACTAGCTGATGGGCCGCAGGCTCATCCCCAAGCGCGAGCTTTCGTGAAGAGGCCCGCTTTGGGCACAGTCTCGTAAGACTGCGCCGTCATGCTGTATTAGCTCTCCTTTCGGAGAGTTGTCCACCACTCGAGGGTTGATTACCTACGTGTTACTCACCCGTGCGCCGCTTTACCGGGGCCGAAGCCCTTTCTCGCTCGACTTGCATGTCTTAGGCGCGCCGCTAACGTTCGTTCTGAGCCAGGATCAAACTCTCCAGTTAAATCCTGCGCTAATCGAAGTGTCCTCGTTCTCGTCGCTCCTGCTCCTTTTTACAGGAGCAGGGAGCGTTGAGACCGTGCAGCTAGTCAACTCGGGGGAAGAACGATATGCACTCTCGCGAGTGATGCCGTCTGTCCCATCGAGTCGTGAGATGAGCTCGTTAGAGCTGCATCACACTGCCGCGACTAGTTGCTCTTCACACCAGCCGTTACCGACCGGACATGAAGCGTTCACCTCGACGCTTAATGCTCTTTGCATCATCGTCTCGCCCGCGGATGGCGCCGCTCTGCTGATTACTCAGTCGAGGAGCTGTCCGGGGCGGACTGGGACCCGCGATATCTATCGCGGGAATAGGACTCAGTTTTCAAGGACCGTCGGGGCGTCGCCGCCGCCGTTGGGGAGCGGGAAACTAGGCGGACCCCCCCTCCTTGTCAAAAACATTTTTGAAAAATCTCATTTCGAGGAGTGGCGGCTCCGAATAGCGCTCGAGTGTGCAGGTGACCGGATCCGCTGGCCGAACGCGCGCGACGCGACGCTGGGCGCGCCGGCTGGAGGGCTTTTCTGGTGGCGGCGAGACGCGAGGCGCAGCGCCGCAGGCGGGTCATTGCAGGGCGGCACCAGGATCAGCGAACCATTGCGCGAGCGGTTCACGCACGAGCGTGATCTCTTCTCCGCCCTGCAAGCGCACGCGATAGCCGATCTCGTTGTGCAGCAGCTCGGGGCCCACCCAGCGCCCCAGCACCTCCACCGGCAGCCACTTGCGATTCACCCACACCGAGGTAGGGCGGCGCTGCGGCGCCGAGGACTCATTCACCTGCACCCGCGACCACTGCGCGCTGCCCAGGCTGGGCGCGGGCAGACCGGCGTTCTCGCAGATCTCGCGCACGGCCTCGGAGAGCGCGCGCGGCGAGACGCGAAAGCAGCGAGGCAGTAGTTGCACCACCAGCGCATAGCCCTCGGGCAGCAGGACGGCGCCGAAGCTCTTGTTCGCTCCACGCACCATCAGCTGTCGGATCTCTCGCAAAGGCTCGCTTCGGGAACGCGAGAGCCGCGCCAGGATGATGCGCCATTCGGCGGCGGCCACGCGAATCTCGAACGAGTCCACGCGGCCCGCGTAATCGACGGCTTCACCGTCCGAGTCGACCAGCACCGCTCCCACGACGCCGGCGGACGTGCACAGGCGCCCCAGGGTCGGCGCAAAACTCGAGGGCGCTTGATCGCGCCGACCGAACAGACGCCGCGAGATCATGGCTGCACCGCGACGCGAGCCATCGCCAGCCGAGCCGAACGCGATTGCTCGGGTCGACTCTCCTGACGTTGACGCTCCAGTAACTCTGCCTGAGCTTTCAGAGCTCGGCGCTGCAACACCTCGGGCCCCAGCAGCTCCGTACGCTCGCGCAACGAAGGTTGCCTCGGCTCGAGGATCCGATCGGCTCGCAGCACGTGGTAGCCGAAGGAACTGCGCACGATCGGACTCAGCTGCCCGACATGATCGAGGGCCAGAGCGGCCGCCGCAAACTCCGGCTCAAAATGCGTCTCCGGCGGGCCCACCGGCGGTGGCTGCTCGGGATCGACAGCGCGTCCGTCGCGCGTCACCGGCGGCAATGTCTCCACCTTCACCGTGTAACTTCCCGCCGGCACGGCGCTGGCGGCATTCTGGAAGTCGTTGGCGCTGCCCGTGTTCTGCACCGCCTCGGCGACCCGCCGCGCGAGCGCCTCGGCTTCGAGGTTCTCGCCCTCCGACAACACGACGGCGTGTGTCACGGCAACCATCCGAGGACGATCCAGCTCCCACCAGCGTTCGCGCGTGAGCAGCTCGATCTCACTCGGACTGGGAGGGCCGCCACTCCTGGCCTCCTCGAGCAGCAGGCGAGACACTTGACGCGCGAGCACCACGCGCGAGAGCGAGTGCGCGAGTGCGGGCTCTCGCCGCGCGAGCTCGGTGGCGAGCAGCGCGTCTTCGACGGCCAGCTCCCTCGCCCGCTCCGGCGTGGCTCCCAGGTTCTGCTCGAGCTGTGTCACGACGCGGCCGTCGAGGCGCAGGGCTGTGGCGGTGGGAGCGGGCGCCAGCTCGGCTGGGCTGGTTTGCGCTCTGCCACAGCCCAGCACGACGCAGGCCAGCAGCACCCTGGAGCAACCGGCGCGCAGGTCAGCGCGAAGCAAGCGCTCGCTCCCGGTCGCTGCCGGCCTTCAGACACAACCCGCCTGCGATCAACCAGTACAGTGCGGGCAGCTCCGGCGCGCTCGCGAGCCGCCACAGACCGCACAGGAGCGCCCCCGCAGCCGCTACCAGCAGCCATCGAGAGAGCCAATCCGGGCTATTTGCGGAGGAACCGGCCATCGCCTGCCCCAGGGAGGCTACACCGAAAAGCGCGTCAAAGCAGCCACAGCAGTGCGCCGAGCACGAACCACAGCGCACACAGCGCCAGCCACAGGCGAGGTGCCGGCGGTTGTTCCGGACTGGGGCGGGCGATCAGGATGCGCGTGCCGACCGTCAAGAGGCTCACCGAACCCACCAGCGCCAGGGCATGAGCCAGGAGCGCGACGCCCGGCCGTTCGACACGCCAAGCCAGCAGCGGCAGGGCCAGCGCGCAGGCCACCAACGCGACGAAACCGATTCGCATGCCGAGCGGCAAGCGCGCACGGGGCGCCAGACGCCCCGGCGCGGCCAGCTCCAGCTCGTCGAAGGCCCGGGCGCGCTCCGGAAAGCCTCCCCAGCCGAGCGCGAACAAGCCCCACGCCAGGGCGCCGAGCGCGGCCCGCACGGGGTCTAACTCCGTCCCCCGTAGGCCGCTGCCCAGGGCGCCCCAGGCGATGGCCGAGGAACCCAGGAAGCCGAGAACGCCCACGGCACGGCCCAGCGTTGGGCGCGGGCGCGCGAGCACCAGCCCGAGAATCAGAGCCAACAGCGCCACCAGCGCGCCGGCCCGCGCCGGTAGAGATGCCGAGCGCTGGGAAAAGGCGGGCCAGGCGACCGTCGCTCCCCAGGCGTAAAGCCCGGGCAGCAGCACGGCGGCGAGCGCCCGCGTGTCGCGCCAGGAACGCGGGCCCGGCCCAGTCGGGGCGCCCCGAGCCGAAAGCTCAGCTGCGGAGTGGCCGCTCGAGAGCAGCGCCTCCGGTTCCGGCTCAGCCAAAGGACTCGACGAAGCTGACGAACGTCAGGACGGGGTGGCCCGTGCCGCCCTTGGGATAGATCCCGCGGGGCCGCTCGGCCAGCACCGGCCCGGCGATGTCGCAGTGAATCCAGGGGGTGTCGCCCACAAACTCCTGCAGGAACAGCGCCGCGGTGATCGACCCACCGTAGCGTTCGCCCGTGTGCTTGAGGTCGGCGACGTCGCTCTTCAGCTGCTCGCGTAGCTCTTCCAGCAGGGGCATGCGCCAGAATTGCTCACCGGCCTCGTCCGCCGCCTCGCCGAAGCGTTTGGCGAGCTTGTCGTCCGCCGAATAGTAGCCCGAGCAGCCCTTGCCGAGCGCGACCAGGCAGGCGCCCGTCAACGTCGCTGCATCCACGATCAAGTCGGGCTCGAGCTGCTTGGCATAGGCCAGCGCATCCGCCAGCACGAGCCTCCCCTCGGCGTCCGTGTTGATGATCTCGACCGTCTTGCCATCGAGCGATCCGAACACGTCACCGGGGCGGTAGGCGCCGGCATCCGGCATATTTTCCGCGGCGCCGACGATTCCGTGGACCTCCACAGCCGGCTTCAGCTCGATCAGTGCGTCCATCAGCGCGAGCACGGCCGCCGCCCCGCCCATGTCGCTCTTCATCTCGCCCATGCCCTGGGCGGGTTTGATGCACAGACCTCCGGAGTCGAAGGTCAAGCCCTTGCCGACGAAGACCAGCTTGGCCTTGGGCTTGGGCGGTTGATACGTCAGATGGATGAAGCGCGGCTCGTTGCTGCTGCCCTGGCCCACTGCATAGTGCAGCTTCATGCCGGCGGCGGCGATGCCCTTCTTGTCGAGCACCTTGAGCTTGAGCTTTCCGCGCTTGGAGATGTCGCGCGCGATCTCGGCGAGGCCTTCGGGTGTGAGCTCGTTGGGCGGCTCGTTGACGGCGTCTCGCGCCAGCGCGACCGAGCCGGCGATCGCCAGGCCGGTCTGCAGCGCCTTGGTCTCTGCGGGCGTCGCCTTGCCCAGCTTGCAGACCTCGACCTCTTTCAACTCGGAGTCGGGCTTGCGCTTGCCGGTGAAATATTTCGTGAAGCGATAGGCGCCGAGCCCGAGCCCCTCACCCACTGCACGCAGCGCCTCCGGACCCGCCACCTTTTCGGGCAGAGCCAGCGCGAGCGACGCCGCCGAGATGGCCTGCCGCGCGGCCGTCGCGGCCAGCGCGCGGAGCGCGGCAGCGTCCACACCGCGCTTGATCTTGCCCATGCCCACCAGCACGACGCGCGAGGCCGCCACGTGCCCCCAGCTGGGGACGTCCAGCACCTGACCGCTCGCGCCCGTGAACTTGGCGCGCGCCGCGTGCACCAACAACTGCTCGTGCAGTGCCTCATCGAGCGCCACCAACGCTTTCTGCTTTTCCAGCGCCGCTTCGGTCACGCCTATCGCGATGACTTCAGCGGGGCTGTCGAGCACGGAGGTGGAAGAAAGCTTGATGGTCAGCGGCATGCGATGAAGTCTCCAGGACGCCACCGGGCGCCCGTCGCAAAAAGGTAGACGGGATCGCCGCCTCTCACCAGTAGCTTTCGACGCTCACATGGCCTGGCTTCCGCGGGCGATGCTTGACGAGGCCGCGCGGCGCGAGCGCCGCCTGCGCATCGCTGAGCATGTTGGGGTTGCCACACAACAGCACGTGAGTCGTCTCCGGCTCCAGGCGGAGGCCGGCGCGCGCCTCCAGCTCGCCGCTCTCGATCAGCTGCGGGACGCGGCCGCGCAAGCCTGCAGGCGGCGCCTCCTCGCGTGTGACCAGAGGTACGTAAACAAATTGGTCGGCGCGCGCGCGGGCCCACTCGGCGAGCTGCTCGGAGTAGCCGAGATGTGCCCGCTCGCGCACGCCGTGCACGAGCACGATGCGCGAGAAGCGCCGCCAGATCTCCTCTCCCTTCAGCATGGCCAGGAACGGACCCAAGCCCGTGCCGGTGGCCACCAGCCAGAGGTGCCGCGCTTCCGGCACGTACTGCAGAGTGAAGAAGCCGAGCGGGCGGTCGTCGACCCAGAGCGGGGCTCCTTCGACGAGATCAAACAGCGAGGGCGTCAGCACTCCGCCCGGCACGATGGACAGGTAGAGCTCGGTCGGCTCCCCCACGCCGGATGCGATCGAGTAGGAGCGCTTCTGGCGCTCGCCGCCGAGATCGAGCCCGAGGTTGATGTATTGCCCCGGAACGAACGGGGCCACGGTGACGTCGAGGGTCAGGCTGATCAGACCGTCTGCCCAGACCCTCCGCCTCACGATTTTGCTCTCTACCCAGGCCATGCTGCTGCGCCGACTCGTACTACAGGCGAGACGCACCGGCATGCGGCGCGTTGACAGCCAAACGGCTCTGGGCCATGGACCGGGCCCATGAACGCGCCGAATCCCACTGAACCTAGCCTGCTCGACGCCGCGGAGGCTGCGACGGAGGCCGATGATCCAGCGGCGGCGCCGGCTCCCGACACTGCTCCCGTCGTGAGTTGGGCCGGCGATCATCCATATGCGGCGTTTCTCGCCGCCGTGACCAAGCCCGCGCGTTACATCGGCGGCGAGCACGGGCAGCGGCGCAAAGACTGGGATTCTGTTCAGTCCCGCTTCTGCCTGGCGTTTCCTGACCTGTACGACATCGGGATGAGCCATCTCGGCTATCGCATCCTGTACAAGCTGCTCAACGACGACCCGCAGGTGCTCGCCGAGCGCTGCTACACGCCCTGGCGCGACATGCAGGCCCAGCTGCTCGCGCACGGCGAGCTGTTGCGCACGCTGGAGAGCGCGCGCCCGCTCTGCGAGTTCGACATCGTGGGGTTCTCGCTGCAGTTCGAGCTCACTTACAGCAATGTGCTCGGCATGCTGCAGCTCGGGGGCATCCCGCTCCGCTCCGAGCACCGAGGAGATGCCGATCCGTTGATCGTCGCAGGCGGCCCCGTGGCGACGCACGCCGAGCCGCTGGCTCCCTTCATCGACGCCTTCGTGATCGGAGACGCGGAGGAGCTGGCGCTCGAGCTCGCTCACACCTGGGCGCAAGCGCGCCGCGAGCGCCTACCGCGCCGCGAAGCGCTGCTGCGGCTGGCGCAGCTCCCCGGCGTGTACGTACCGGCCTTCTACGGCGTGCGGACCGATCCGGAGACCGGGCTGCAAGTGGTCGAGCCGCCGCTGGACGAGCGCGCGCCGGCGCTGCCCATCGCGCGCCGGCTGGTAGCGGATCTGTCGCGCTATCCATTTCCGAGCGATGGCCCCGTGGGCGGCCCGGAAGCGATCTTCGATCGCGTCAGCATCGAAGTGGCGCGCGGTTGTACCGAGGGCTGCCGGTTCTGTCAGGCGGGGATGATCTATCGCCCCGTGCGCGAGCGAAAGCCGAAGGAGGTCGTCGAGGCGGTCGTGCGCGCCCTCGAGCACAGCGGGCATGACGAGGTGAGCTTGACCGCTCTCTCGACGGCAGACGTGAGCTGCATCTCCCCGCTGATCCAGGAGCTGGTCGAGAAGACCGCGCCCGATCGCGTGAGCCTGAGCGTGGCTTCGTTGCGCGCGTACGGCCTGGCAGACGATCTGCTGGACGAAATGCGCCGGGTGCGCGCCGGCGGGCTCACGTTTGCGCCGGAGGCGGGAACGCAGCGCATGCGGGACGTGATCAACAAGAACGTCACCGAGGAGCAACTGCTCGAAACCGCGGAGCGCGTGTTCTCGAAGGGCTTCGATAGCATGAAGCTCTACTTCATGATCGGATTGCCGACGGAGCAGGACGAGGACGTGCTCGGTATCCTGCAGGTTGGGCGCAACGCGCTCGGCGTGGCCAATCGGCTGCGGCGCGCGCGGGCCAAGGTGACGGTCAGCGTGTCGACGCACGTGCCCAAGCCGCACACGCCGTTCCAGTGGTGTGCGCTCGATTCGCTGCCGGAGATCCGCCGCAAGCAATCGCTCCTCCGCCAGGGCCTCGGGCGCGATCGCCGGCTCGGCCTGCGCTGCCACGACAGCACCACGACCTTTCTGGAGGGTGTCTTTGCGCGCGGGGACCGGCGGCTGGGCGACGTGCTGGAGCGAGCCTTCCTGAACGGCGCGGGCTTCGACTCCTGGGAAGATCAGCTGCGGCTCGACGTGTGGCAGGAGGCCTTTGCGCATTTCGGCATCAACACGGACGCCTATCTCGGCACATTGCCGGTGACGGCGCGCCTGCCCTGGGATCATTTCGACATCGGCCTGGAACAGGGCTTCCTGGCGAAGGAATATCGCAAGGCCTTGCAGAACCGCCTGTCGCCTCCGTGCGGCAAGGCCGCCGGCATGTTCATTCACCACACGAACGTGGCCGAGGCGAACGCCGACGATCGGCGGCTGGTCTGCTACGACTGTGGTGTTGCCTGCGACATGACGCGGATGCGGGGCGAGCGCATCGGCTTTCTGACGGAAATGGGCGCCCTCGAACCAGGTGTGAAACAGCGGCGGCGTTTGCCGCTGGCGGACGATGCCGGCGGGCTGAGCTTGCAGAATGTCTCTGCCCTGGAGCGAGAGCGGCCGCGCCAGCCGGGCTCACGTCAGGAGCGCTGGCGGCTCAGCTTCGAGAAGCTGGGCGCCGCGGCCTTGCTCGGGCACCTCGATTTCATGCGCGAGCTGGGACGGGTGATCCGGCGTGCGGGGCTTCGTCCCGTCTACAGCCAAGGCTTCCGTCCGAAGCCGCGCTTCAGCTTTGGTCCCGCGCTCGCGCTCGGGGTGGCCAGCCTGGACGAAAAGATTGATGTGGACTTGATTGATCCACCCGCGGACGAGGCGCTTCTGTTGCAGCAACTCAACGACGTGACGGGCTCCGGTCTGCGCTTCGTAGCGGCTGAGCGTTTCTCACCCGCCACAGTCCCGCTCGGTAACGCCGTTCGAGGCGCGCGCTACTTGCTGCTGTTTGCGGAGACTGTGCTTCCGCGTGCGGAGCTCGAGGCCAAGGTTGCTGCATTTCTGCAGCTGGACAAGAGCCTCGTCCGGCGCTCGGTGAAGGGCATTGGCCGGCTCATCGATGTGCGCGCTCGCGTGCAATCCCTGCGCGTCGGAGACGCAGCAGACCGCACCCGGGCCGCTGCAGCGGGTCTGACGGGGCGCCTGACGTGTGTCGCCGCGGAAGTAGACATGGGGCCGGCTGGCTCGGTGAAGCCCAGTGAAATCGTGGAGGCCCTTCTCGGTGATGCGAATCTGCCGCACCAGGCGATCCGCGACGCGCTGTTGCTCGGGCCTGCAACTCCTGCGAAACCCGCTTGGACCGAGGAAGTGCTCGAGCCAGAGCTGGCGCGCCAGAGTTCGGTAGCGAGCGCGAGCGCCCCGAGCTGAAACGTGCGCTGGTTCATCCCGCGGCCGCGACCTGCGCGGCCGTGAACTGCGCGGCCGTGAACTGCGCGGCGAAAGGTCACGGCGCAGCCAACGAGGCAGAGGCCAGCCGTGTGCTCACCCGAAGGGGTGTACGTTGCACAGCAGCAGCACGTGGCGTTCCCGGCGTGCAAAACCCATGTTCGCGGAGCGCGTCACTGCGACAACATTGCGCGCAGGGCAGCGCAGAACAGCATGCGGGTGGCGTCCGCGAACGGCAGCCTGCGTAGGGCGGGCGTTGCAGCAAAGTGGGACGCGTCGTCGCGCTTCGGGTCACGAGATTTACAAGGCCGGACAAATCCACTACAGAAGGCCTTGGGAGCGGGAGACGCAACCGGGGAGGCTTTCACTTCCCGCTCGACAACTTCTCGCGAGGCGTTTGTAGTCTCGGGGGAAACTCGATCGATGATTGGATCGCTGGCAACTCGATCGCTGGCAACTAGATCCACCAAGTGCATTCATGGCGCGGCAAGCGGAAGCCGCGAGCGCGCGAAGAACTCGGTCTGCTCCGCGTGGAGCGGGCCATGAGAGAAGCTCGGGTGTTGCGGGACGCCACGTCGATCGGAATGATGGCGGGGCGACGGCAGATGCCCGAGTAGGTCGGCATGATTCTCGCTCAGTCTCACCGGGTGATTCGTCTGCTCGGAGGAAAGCTCTGCGGACCCGAGATCAGGAACCGGAACCGGAAAACACTCGAGTAAGAAAACCCGAGCGGATGACAGAACCGGTAGCCCGCCGGGAACAGAAGCCCGCTGTCGAGACTCAAACGGGTTACGAACCCGGTAATTACAGAAGTGAGACAGCGAACCCCGCGAGAACAGGCCACTCCGCTGACACGATTTCGAAACTCCTGCACCAAGTAGTACAAACATGACGATGGCCCAGAGACGCAAGAACACTCCTATCGACAAGACCATCCGTGAGCTGCCGTGGCCCGACGCTTTTCTGCAGGCTCAGGCGCTGACGACCAACGACAGCTACCGCGTCGGCCAGCTGCTGGTGGAACGCGTGTACGAGAGCCGGCGCGACGCGAATCGCTCGCCGAAGCCCTCGAGCCTGCGGAAAATCCAGTCGAACGCGCTGCCCGAGGTGAGCGTATCGACCCTGTTGCGCTGCATTCAGGTGTACGAGACCTGCCGCACCCTCGGCATGAAGCCGCCGTGGACGTACGTGCGAGCCGGCCACTTGTTTCGCGTGGCCAATCTGCCCAAGCCGCAGCAGCGGCAGCTGCTCAGCCGAGTGGAGAAAGAGGGTTGGACCGTCGCTCGCCTGCAACAGGAGATCGACAAGCTGAAGGGGAGCCGCCTGCCCGATGGACGCCGCCCGAGCGGCCGCCGGCGCCTGCCCGGCTTCGTCAAGGCGCTCCAGGCCCTCTCCAAGCACAGCCTGCTCGACGGATTGAAGCAAGCCGAGGAGCTCGACCCCACCCGGCTGCGCCAGCTGGCTCGGCAGATCGCTCGCACCCAGACCGAGCTGGTCAAGGTTCAGGGCGCCCTCACCAAACAGCAGGCGAACTAGGCGGGAGCCCCATCATTCGAGGGCCCCATTTGTTCGAGGGCCCCATCATTCGAGGGCGATGTTTTCGGGGGGCTTGCCGAGATCGATCAGCGACCGCAGCAGCACCCGCTCCGGGATGCTCTGCACTGCCAGATCTCGTAACCAGCAGCTGAGGGGGTTGCCGAGCGAGCCCATGCGAGCATTGCGGCGGGCAAGCTGGCTGATGGCGCGCGTTCTCGGAATGCGCGCCTGCTCGTAGCGCCGCAGCGCCGGCTCGACGAAGCCCTGGGCTTGCAGGGATTTGCCGAGCGCCACCGCATCTTCCAGGGCCTGCGCGGCGCCTTGCCCCGCATGGGGAAGCATGGGATGGGCAGCGTCGCCGAGCAGGGTAATCGAGCCCTGGCCCCAGCGATGGAGCGGTGGCCGATCGAACAGGTCGTCGAGGCGAAGCTCCGCGTCGGGGGTGGCCGCCACGAGCGCGCGAAAGGGCGCGTGGAAGGGACCGAGAAGCCCATCCAAGAGTGAGCGGGGGTCGCTGCCCGGTGCGGGCGCTGCCGGCGCGCGCAGCGAGATGAACCAGTACACGTCTCGGTCCGTGGCCTGGCTCATCCCCGCCTCCAGGTTCCGGCCAAAGTATTGGGCCCCATGGACCCCGCCCAGGTGTTTCACTGCGTCGCGCGCGACGCCGCGGATCGCGAGCAGACCCGCCCGCTTGGGAGCCAGCTCTTCTGGATGGAGCTCCTGACGGATCGCAGAGCCGACACCGTCTGCCCCCACCACCAACCGGCCCCGGATCTCGGCCCGGCCCTCGCATTCCAGGAACACGTCGGCGTCTTTCTGGCGCACACCCGTGACGTGAGCACCGAGCTCCAGCGCGTCCCTGCCGACCGCCCGCAGGAGCACACCGTGCAAGGCCGGTCGCAGCACGCACACCGTGTCTTCTCCCAGGGCCGCGCTGACCCGCTGCGCATCGAACCGGCGCAACACCGTCCCGCTGGGGCGCCGCATCTCTCCCGACCGGATCACGACGCCCTGCGCTCGCACCTCATCGGCGAGCCCCAGCGCCCTCAGGGCCGACATCGCGTTCGGCGCGAGCATGAGCGCAAATCCGAGCTCGCGAGGATCGTGCGCGCGCTCGAACACGCGCACGCTCAACCCGCTGCGACGCAGGGCGAGCGCCGCCGCCAGGCCGCCGATACCGGCGCCGACCACCAATGCTTCGCTATTCGTACCTGACATCTGAGGACATGGAAGTGCCGGAGTATGTCGCGAGCTCAGACGCCGAACAGACCCGCGGCGCCCATGCCGCCACCGATACACATGGAGACGATGCCGTAACGTCGGCCGCGACGGCGCAGCTCGTGAAGTAACGTCGCCGTGAGCTTGGCACCCGTACAGCCGAGCGGATGCCCGAGCGCGATGGCTCCACCGTTGACGTTGATCCGGTCGTCCGCGATCCCCAGCTCGCGCTGGCAGTAGGCCGCCTGCGCTGCGAAGGCCTCATTGATCTCGAAAAGATCAATGTCGCTGATGGCCAGCCCCGTCAGCTTCAGCAGCTTCTGGATGGCGGGAACAGGTCCGATGCCCATGACGTCCGGGTCGACACCGGCCACGGCAAAGCCGAGCAGGCGCCCGAGCGGCTGCACGCCCAGTTCCTGTGCCTTGCGCTCGGAGAGCAGCACCGATGCAGCCGCGCCATCGCTCAGCGGCGAGCTGTTGCCCGCCGTGACGGTGCCACCCTGGCTGAACGAAGGCGGCAGCTTGGCCAGCACCTGGGTGGTGGTACCGGCCCGCGGCAGCTCATCTTTGGAGAACTCGCGGCTGCCCACCTCTCCCCCTTCGAAGAGCCGCGCGGGCACCGACACTGTCTCCGCCGTGAAACGCTCGGCCGCCAGCGCGGCCAGGGCTTTCTCGTGAGAGCGCACGGCGAACTCGTCCTGCACCGCGCGGCTCACTGCAAAGCGCTTCGCCACACGCTCGGCTGTGTGGCCCATGGCGATGTATGCCTCGGGATAGCGCTCCATCAACGTGGGGTTGAGACTGACCTTGTTGCCGCTCATCGGCACCATCGACATCGACTCGACCCCGCCGGCGATCACCACGTTCTGGAGGCCCGCCTGCACGGCGAGGCCACCGAGCACGATGGCTTGCAAGCCGCTGGAGCAGAAGCGATTGATGGTCTGGGCGCTGACCGTGTTCGGCAGCCCGGCGAGAAACACGGCGTTGCGCGCGATGTTCAAGCCCTGTTCCGCCTCGGGCATCGCGCAGCCGAGCACCACGTCATCCACGTCCTTCGCATCGAGCCCGGGCACGCTCTTCACTGCCGCTTGCAGCACGTACCCCGCCAGATCATCCGGGCGAGTGTCCTTGAGAGTGCCTTTGATCGCCCTGCCCACCGGGGTGCGCAGGGAGCTCGCCACGATCACGTTGAGCGGAAAACTCATAAAACTCTCCTGAACCTAATCACTAATTTCTCAAAGGCTTGTTCTTCTCGAGCATGTGCTGGATACGCGCGAGCGTTTTTTCCTGGCCGCACAGGGACAAGAACGCCTCGTATTCCAGATCCAAATAGTCCTGCTCACTGCGCGGAGTGCCCGCAGCCACCTGCCCGCCGCACAGCACCTGCGCCAGGGTGTTGGCGAGCACGCCGTCGTACGCGCTCGCCCGCCCGCCCTCGACCAGCGCCCAGACGCGCGCTCCGATCGTGGCGGCCGCGTCACGCCCGGCGGCATACAGCACCCGCGGCCGCGGCGGCCGATAGCCCGCGCGAGCCAGCCCGAGGGCGCGCTGCTTGGCGTGATACAGCTGATGGCTGCGGTTCAGGGAAATGCCGTCCTGCGGTTGCAGCAGGCGCAGCTGCTTGGCCTCCTCTGCCGAGGTCGAGACCTTGGCCATCGCGACCGTCATCGAGGCCTGCGCGATCAGCGGCAGCGGATCCGCCAGCTCGACGCCCTGGATGTGCGTCGTGTGGCGCTCGACCATGCGCAAGCAGCCGCCGCCCGCCGGGATCAGCCCGACGCCGAGCTCCACCAGGCCCATGTAGGTCTCCGCATGCGCCTGACACAGATCTGCCGCCATCGCCAGCTCGGCACCGCCGCCGAGCGTGTACTGGAACGGCGCCGCCACCACCGGTACGCGCGCGTTACGCAGGCCCTGCAGCGAGTTCTGGAGGCCGCGGATCACGCCTCCGATCTGATCCCACTTCTTCTGCTGCGCCGCCGCGAAGATCATGAACAAGTTGGCGCCCGCGCCGAAGTGCTGGCCGTCGTTGCCGATCACCAGCGCCTCGAAATTGCGTTCGGCCTCGTTCACGCCGGCCATGAGCATCTCGATCACGTCGCCGTCGAGCGTGTTCATCTTGGTGTGCACCTCGACGCACAGAGCGCCGTCGCCCAGGTCGATCAGCGACGCGCCCAGGTTCTTCTTCACGACCCGCTTGGGGTCGCTCGACAGCGCGTCGAGCCTCAGCTCGCGAGGATCGCGGGCGATCGGCTTCGGCTTGCGCGTCGGCACGTCGAAGAAGGTGGGCGCCGCGACCGTGCCCGCATAGAAGCGGCCCGGACCGGCGATCACTCCCTCGCGCACCCA
>JAICTU010000065.1 GCA_025936205.1 Polyangiaceae bacterium
GGCTTCGGGGTCACTGGCTTCGGGGTCACTGGCTTCGGGGTTACTGGGAGGATCGGATTCGGGAGTCTTGCGCACGGACATGGCACGCCCATTTCTGCCGCTCCCCGCCAGCTTGGCAAGCCCCCACGGAACGGCAGTGGTCCGATCCGAAACCCTGACCCTTCCTCAAAGCTGCTCGAGATACGCCACCACTTCCGGGCTCCCCCCGGCGCGCGCGAGGTCGAGCGCACTCTTGCGACGGCGGTCGGCCAGGCGCGGATTGGCGCCCCCCTGGATCAGGGCTGTCACGGCCTCGAGCGAACCCTGGGCTGCGGCGCGGAGGTGCAGCGGTGTGTCGCCGGCGGCGTCGCGCGCGTTGACGTCCGCGCCCAGGCGCAGCAGGAGCTGTACCGTTTGGGCGTCGCGCGCCAGGTGGAGCGGCGTGCGCCCCTGGCGATCGCGCGCGTCGACGCGCGCGCCGCGCGACACCAGCGCCTGGGCGACCTCGGTCAGGCCCTGCGCGGAGGCCTCGAACAGCGCGCTACGTCCGCGCGCGTCCGTGGCCCGGACCAGCTCCGAATCGCTCTCCAGGAGCGCGACCACCGGCGCCGGGTCTGGCTCGGTGCTGCGGGCGTCGCGTGCGCCGGCGAGGCGCTGGATCATGCCGAACAGGTCCGGTAGCGTCGCCGTCGGGTTGGACAGTGGATGCCCGGCAGCCGCCAGGGCGCGCAGCAACTCCGCGCGCAGACCTTGCTGCGCCAGCACGTCGAGGGCGGTCTTGCCGTCGCGATCGGGCTGCAACGGATCGGCGCCCGCTTCCAGCAGCGCGGGCGTGAGCGCCAGCATCTCCTGGTCCCGCATCAGGTGAAAGACTCCGCGCCCGCGCTCGTCGACCGCGCGCGCGTCCGCTTTGGACTCGAGCAATTGCCGCGCGACGGCTGGGTTATCGCCCCAGATGGCCAGCAGAAGCGGCGTCGCGGCATGCGGATCCGCCTGATGCGGGCCGCGCTCGTCGCCCGGGCGAGCGGGGCAGCTGCGTGCCTCGGGTTCGGCGCCGCGATTCAGCAGCAGCTCCGCCGAGCGCGCATCGGCATAGCGCGCCACCCAGTGCAGCGGTGTTTCGCCGGCCTCGTCGAGCGCCGAGAGGTCGGCAGCGTCGAGCGTCGTGAAGCTGCGCAGCACGTCCGCTTCGAGCAGGCGCGCCGTATCGAGCTTGCCCGCCTGCAGCGCTGCGTCGAGCGCCGAGAGCGAGCCGCCGCTCGCGTCCCACAGACCACGGGCGCGTCCGTCCGCTCCCGCCACGAGCAGCGCCTGCACGTGGGCAGTGCGTCCGGCCTGGGCAGCGGCCATCAGCGCGGTGCGGTTCAGGGCGTCCCGCGCGTCGACCTCGGCACCTTGGTCCAGCAAGCGCTGTAGATCGTCGAGCGAGCCGCTGCTGGCGGCGGCGATCAACGGCGTCCCGGCGGGCGGCGCTTGCGCCGGGGAGGCTGGAGTCTGCGCGTTTGGGTCCGTGCCGGGGGCGGCGTGCGCCGCGCGCCCGTACATGTCCAGCCAGGGCACGGAGCAGATCGCCGGCACCTCGCCGGGCTTTCCGCGGTAGAGGATCTGCGGTGTGCGGTGAGGGCGCGGTGGCTCTCCCGGATCGTCGGTCGTCTGCTCCGTGCGCGCCCGGGCCGGCGCAGGCGCCGTGGCGGGACCTGCAGCAGGGGCCAGCGCAGGCTGCGGGGGTGCTGCCCCGGGCGGCGCGTCGTCCGCCTTCCCGCTGAACCACTGGCGCTGGACGAGCACGCCGACCAGCACCAACCAGCCCAGCGCCATGGCGCCGTACACGCGAGCGTTCGGTGGCGTGGACAGGGGGTGGGCGACGGGAGCGAAGCGCGGCCGCTGCGTCTCGATGTGGCGCTGCGTGTCCAGCTGGCTCGGGCGACGGCTCCCGGTGCCGTGCGCGGTGGTCCTGCCGGTGCCATGCGTCGTGGTCCTGCCCTCCGGGAGCGGGCTATTGGGATTGCGCACCGAGATCGGGGGGTGGGCGGGGCGCTGCGTCTCGAGCTGGCTGGGCCTGCGCGAAGGGTCCTGCATGCCGCCGGCCGTGGTGCGCGGGCTGGCCTGCATGCCGCCGGCCGTGGTGCGACCGCGCCCGCTCGGCGCGATGCCCGCGGAAGTGTTGCGGATCGTGGGCTCCTGCAGGCCCATGGACGTCGCCCGCGCCGCGGGCCCTTGCAGGCTGCCGCTGCTGGCGCGCGCTCCGCGCTCGCTCAGCGCGGCATCGACGGCCGCGCGCACCGTCGGCACCTGCATGCCGCCCGCCGTCGTGCGGCACTCCGGGCAACCAGCGAAACGATCCGCGTCGTACGTGTGCCCGTGACGTTCACAAACGGTCGGTTTCGACATCATCGTCCCATGTCGGCGGCCCGCGCAGGGTTCACCCCGAGCGGCGCCGGAACGCTCCTGACTGGCGCGTCCCGGGCTCTCGTGGAGTCCGCTTCACGACATCGTGGTACCAGCCGCAGAGCATCCCATTGCTGAGGACGGCTCGACGCCGCAAAGACTTAGCGTTTCGAGGAGGAGCGAAAGGGCCGGCGGGGGCCCAGGCTCACGGCAGCGGCGTCGCTGCAAAGGGTGACAAGCGCAGCCAGCGCCCCGATATCGGTGCTGCGCCCGGCCGATACCGGACACAACTCGGCCTCTCCGCGCGCGATCAGGAGCCACCAGCGCCGCGCGGCGCCGTGCAAGTTGCACCGGAAAGCAGTTCTCTGACCACGAGCAGTGTCCAGCGTTCGCCGATGACCTCCGCCGCCTTCGCGATCGGGCAAAATTGACCGTACTTCATGGGCCCTCTGCTGGAGGGATCTAGTGACTACGCTTTTCGTAGTAAACCGGGCTCGTGCTTCGAAATTCGAAGTAGCCGGGTCCTCGCCGCGGGCGCAGGCTCGCTGGGTCGCGCGGCATGGGGCCGCGCTGGATCGGAGGTCTCGAGCATGTTGGGGCTCATCTACAGTTTGCTTTCGTATGCCGGGTTTCTGGGTGTCTTCAGCTATTTCGCCCTGTTCAGCGACGGCATCGTGGTGCCCCGGCACGTCGACAGCGGAGCGCACGCTGGTCCGGCGCTGGCGCTCTCCGTCAACCTGGCGTTGCTGCTCGTGTTCGGGCTGCAGCACTCGATCATGGCCCGCGAAGGCTTCAAGCGAGTTTGGACCCGGCTGATCCCGCCGTCACTCGAGCGCGCGACGTATGTGCTGGCCTCCTCGCTGGCCCTGGCCTTGTTCATGTGGCAATGGCGGCCCTTGCCCGCTCGCGTCTGGAGCGTCGAATCGGCTCCGGCGGCCGTGCTGCTCTGGAGCGTGAACGCACTCGGCTGGCTCGGCGGCACGTTCTCGACGTTCCTGATCGATCACTTCGATCTGTTCGGGATCAAGCAGGCGTTCCACGCCTTTCGCCGCTCCAGCTATCAGCGCCGCGGATTCGTCACGCCGCTCTTGTACCGATACATGCGGCACCCGTTGATGGCGGGTTTGTTGCTCGGCTTCTGGGTGACGCCGCACATGAGCGTGGGCCACCTGCTGCTGTCGCTCGGCATGAGCGCGTACATCCTGATCGGGGTGCACTTCGAGGAGCGCTCGCTGGTGCGCGCGCTCGGCGAGGACTACCTTCGCTACCAGGCCTCGACGCCGCGGTTTCTGCCGCTACCCCGCTCGAAGCGCAGCACCGAGCTGGTTCGCCCGGCAGAGCAGCCCGCTCTCAGGCCTTGATGTTCAGATTCTCGCCGACGCCGGGCGGCAGCTGCGTGGACCCGACGCTGGACGCATCGAGCAGCTGGATCACATCGCGCCCTTGTTGTTTAACCGACTGCTGGATCTTGCCCGCCACCAGCGCGCTGTAGAGAGCCCCTGCACCCGCCCCTGATCCACCCGAGATCTGCATGCGCGTGTGAACGGCCGGCGCAGCTTCTTCTATAAGAGTCGTGTCGCTTTGGGTCCCTTCGGCGAGCGGCTCGAGGTAGGTGTCCGCTCATGGCACAGATCAAGCTCTATGGGCTGTCTGCACAGCTCGCTCCGATCCGGAAGCAGCTCTCCGATGTGGTACACGGCTGCGTTGTCGACGCGCTCGGTTTGCCCGTGGACAAGCGCTTTCAGCGCTTCATCGGCCTGGAGCCGGAAGACTTCATCTATCCGCCGGGTCGCTCGGAGCGCTACCTGATCCTCGAGATCAGCATGTTCGAGGGGCGCTCGGTCGAGGCCAAGAAGCAGCTGATCCGGCTGTTGTTCGAGCGCGTGCGCGCCCAGCTCGGCATCCAGCCGGAGGATCTCGAGATCACCATCACCGAGACGCCGCGCCACAACTGGGGGATCCGCGGCGTGCCCGGTGATGAGCTCGGACTGAGCTATAAAGTGACGGTCTAGAGGGTGAGCTCCAGTTACTTGGCGGCGGGGGCGGCCGGCGCGGCTTCCGCGGCGGGAGCCTCGCCGGCAGCGGGGGGCGCCGAAGTCGGAGCGTCCGCCGGAGCGTCGACGAAGTGGAGCGTCGGTGGAGCGCTGGTGCCGAGGTCACAGAGCGCGAAGCGGATCTGCATGTCGACGATGGCCTTGCCGTAGTAGCAAGTGCTGGGAGCGGCAGCGCCGGGGAACTCCACGGAGACGGCCTTGATGTTCTTGTTGCTGGTCTCGAACGCCGGAACCGGAGCATCTTTGTCCGGAACGATGATGGTGAGCGTGCCGTCGTCCCACATGTCGACCTTCGCGGCCGCGCCTTTGACGCTGTTGAGGTCCACCACGTAGTCACGGTAGGTCGCGCCGTCTTTCTGGGTGAGCTTCACGTCCACCGTCGCGTCCTGCGGCTGCCCGTCCTTGAAGAACAGGCCACCGACCGTGAAGTGACCGTCGGCAGCGAGCTTGTGCGTGGCGTCCAGCTTGGACTGGTCCACGTTCACGACGATGTTGGCAGCGGGAATTTCGGAAGCGGCGGGCGGCTTGGCATCATGCGTGAGGCGGGGGCCGCAAGCTAGCAACAGCGAGCCCAGCAAGGAGCCGCCGGTGAGTGCGATGGAGAGCGAACGTCGGGTCAACATCGTGACGCTATAGACCTCGCCTCGCGGCCAAGTCCACAGCAAACACTCGGCAGAAATGGGCCGCGGCAGGGCCCACCCGGCGCTGGAGTCCCGCGTCAAAAACGCTACTGCGTCGCAGCGCGTAAGAAGCGTGTTTCTGGATTCTCTCGGCGCCAGATCACGTGATCCATGCAGTAGTGATGGATGTTCACCAGCGCGAAGAACGCCGCAAAATACGGCGTCGTACCGAGCGCGTCCGGCACGGCGCCCCGCTGCAGGCGCGGCACGAACAACTCGTCGAGCAGCGTGGGGCCAGCGCGCAACAGCAGCCAGCCGAGCCCCAGTGCGCTCACCGCCAGCATGCCCAGCCGGGTGCTCGCGGATCGACCGAAGAGCGGCGGCCCCTCTTCGGACAGGGCTCGATTGCCCTGCATCAGCCACACGAAGTAGCAGTATTGCAGCGAGTGCAGCGCGGGGATCAGGTATTGCACCATCGGGTCCACGCGCGAGTAGATCGTCCAGGACCAGATCGTGGCCAGAAAGCTGGCGAGCGGTGCCAAGGGCAGGGCCCGCCGCTCGCGGCGCCAGTTGCGCAGGAGCAACGCGCCGAGGGCGAGCGTGCTCGCTGCCAGCACCGCACCGGTCGTCAGCTCCAGCCAGCGCGGGTGCGCGACGCCCCAGTACACCACCCCTTTCTCCTCGAACTCGGCGGCGGGCATGCTCGGATTGGCCCAGGCGAAGGCCCAGGCTGCATAACAGTGCCAGAGCAGGAGCTGACGCTCGCTTGCGGTCAAGCTCACGCCGCGCCGCGCGCTGAGCACGCTGAGCACGCCGAAGCCCTGCTTCACATAGTGCCAACCGACGAGCAGAAACATGAGCTGAATGAGGCCGCCCAGCGCCGCGGCGGAGTGCAGAATCAGCGCCAGCGCAGCCCAGCTGAGCAGCACGCCCGGCACGGCGAAGCCTGCGAGCCCGTAGCGAAGGCGCTGCGCCCCGGGCAGCTCGCGGCTCAGCAGGCGCGTGCGCAGGTCGCGGTAGAACAGCAGATAGGTGACGGCGAAGTGCGGGTCGTTCAGCACATACGCCGCGTGAAAGGTCAGGAAGCCAGCGGCGAGCAGCACCGGATCTGAACCGAAGGCGCGCTGCAGGCCCCAGGAGAGCGGAAAGAGCAAGAACGTCGCGCCGCCGACGACCAAGAACTCGAGCCAGGGAGAGAGGCGCAGCCCCGTGGCGATGAGTCGCGCAGCTGTCGCGCTCGACACGCTCGAGCGCGGCTCGGCGTGCGCTGCGGGAAAGCCGCCGGGCAGCAGCTCGGCGGGTGCGGCAGAGGGGGAGGGCGGCACCGCGCGAGAATAGCTCGAATTAGCTCCGGATTCCCCCGCGCGGGCGCGAATTGACAGCGCTCCCGCGAGCAGCGCTGACCCGTCACTGGAAGAAAATGAAATCGGTTGTCATTATCATTGGACTCGCTGCTGTTCATCTCGCCCGGTATCGCGGAGTCGCTCGCAACGTCGACGAGGTCGTGCGCGTGCTCGACGCGCTGCAGACGGGTGGGCTCACCGCCTGCAACTGGAAGCGCGGGCAAGCCGCGCTCTCTCTGCGCTGAGCTGCATGAGCCCGTGTCCGAGCTCACGCTGCGCGCCAGCCCCTGGCGCTGGCGCCGCGCACTTGCTCCGGTGGCCGGGAATGAAGTACTGAGCCCGAGAGCTGTCCCAGCTGACATTTCCGTGCTGTCCCTTCCGCGAGCGAGCTCGAGCGCTACGCTGCGAGGCATGACACGCGAGTGGTTTCGTGACCCGTACTTCATCAGTACCGCGCCGGAGCGGCTCGATCTGGACGTGATTCATGGCTTTTTGAGCCTCTCCTATTGGGCTGCCGGCAGGAGTCGCGAGCGGGTCGAGGCCTCGATCGCACATTCGATCCCGATCGGGCTGTATCACGGGGCTGGCGCTCAGGGCCGCGCTGAACAGGGCCGCGCTGAACAGGGTCGCGCTGAACAGGTGGGCTTCGCGCGCGTGGTGAGCGACCACACGACGTTTGCCTATCTCGCCGACGTGTTCGTGCTCGACCAACATCGCGGGCGTGGGCTCGGGGTGTGGCTGGTCGAGACGGCGCTGGGGTTGCCGGAGTGCGAGGGCGCGCGCTGGCTGCTCGGCACGCGCGACGCGCACGAGCTGTACCGCAAGTTCGGCTTTCGAGAGACGCCGCCCGGACGCATGATGCGCCGCGAGGGCATCGACAAGCTGCTGGCGTGAGCAGTCCCAAGGACTCGCTGCGCTGAGTCTTCACTGGCGCAAAATGAGGGCACCTCTCCTTGCGAGCTGCAATCGCGGCTCGGCCTGCACGGCACCCGCCGGCGCCAGGATGAGCCCAAAGTTCGCTGCCGCAGAGGAGCCCGCTCACTCGTGGCCCCACTGGTGCTGAAGTGAGACGGGCAGCGGGCATATTCTAGCGACGCGGGGGGACGTGTGGGGCCGAGCCCTGTTTTTCTGTGAAGATCTCAGGTTCCCTGAGGAACCGGGCGCGAAAGAGCCCGTGATCCCCTGGAGTTCACCGGCCGCGCAGCTTGCGCGCGACTGCCGTGCGGCGCTGAAGCATTCCGAGGCCTTCGGCGGAGGGGTTCTGCGCTCGCAAATCGAAGTTTCCATGGAAACCTCGATCTTGTACGGCGCGGGGGGACCTGGCGAGCTGCTCCGAGGGAGCGGACGCCGGCGTGGCACGCCGCCGCCGCACGGACCCTCCCCGCTGCTGTCTCGCTCTTCTGGCGATGAATTCGTGGGGATCCGTGCTGGTGCAACTGGCGCTCGAAGGTCTGCTGCGGAAAGTGCTCGATGGGCGGCTCGAGAGATTCGAGCGCGCCCGAGCGCCGGCCTGACTCCGTTACGGGCGGCGCAGCTCGCGGCCTTCGGCGCCCACGTACAGCGCGTCGGGACGGATCAAACGTCCGCGCGCGTTCTGCTCGGCGACGTGCGCGATCCAGCCTGCCACTCTGCCCAGCGCGAAGATGCTGGTGAAGAGCGCCGGCTCGAAGCCGAGGCCGTGCAGCAACAGCGCCGTGTAGAACTCGACGTTGGTGGCGATCTCGCGGCCGGGCTTTTCCTGGCGCAAGGTCTCCCGCACGGCGGCCTCGTGCAGCTCGGCGCAGGCGAGCAGATCGCTGCCCTCGAGCAGCGCCGCGGCAGCCTCGCGCAACACGTCGGCGCGGGGGTCGCGCACGCGGTAGACGCGGTGTCCGAAGCCCAGGATGCGGCGGCCCGCGGCGAGCTCGGCGCGCACCCAGCGGCGCGTGTTTTCCGCGAGGTCGCCCGGCTGCGCGCGCAGAGCGAGCAGGGCCGCCAGCGCCGGGCCCGGCGCGCCTCCGTGCAGCGGGCCCTTCAGCGCGCCGATCGCGCCCGCGATCGCGGAGCCCAGGTCGCTGCCGGTGCTGGCGATCACGCGCGCGGTGAAGGTGGAGGCGTTGAGGCCGTGATCGGCGACGGTGTTCCAGTAAGTCTCGAGCGCGCGCACGGCCTGGGCTTCGGCGCGTGCGCCGCGCAGCTGGTACAGGAAGTGGCCGGCGGAGCCGAGGCTCGGATCGACGGGCAGGGGCTCGAGGCCCGCTTGTAGCCGGGCATACGCCGCCACCACGCCCGGCAGCGCGCCGAGCAGGCGCTCGGGGGAGGGCGCTCCGCCGGCGCACAGCGCCGCGAGGCCGAGTCGCAAGGCGTCGATCGGCGCAGCCTGTGCGGCGGCGGCCTGGCGCAGCAGACCGAGCGTGATCGGGTCGAGGGGGCGCTGCCCGGCGATCGCGGCGCGGAAGCTCTCTTCCGTGGTGGCGTCCGGCAGGCGGTCGTGGAGCAGGAGTTGCACGACCGCTTCGAAGCTGGCGCGCGGCGCCAGGTCTTGCACGGCGTAGCCGGCGATGGTGAGCCGGCCCACATTGCCTTCGACCTTGCTCAAGCGCGTTTCGGCGGCAAGGACACCCTCCAACCCGGAGCGAACGGTGGGCGATGAAAGGCTGGGCGAGGAAGCAGCGGAGGCGGGGGACTGCGTCGGGGTCATCATGCATAAACAGATGACGCGCTGGTCGAAAGCCGTCAATCTTGATCCATAAATCAATATGTCGAGCTATCTGACGGCGGCCGCGGCCGCCCAGCGCCTGGGAGTGACGCGCGCCACTCTGTATGCCTACGTGAGCCGCGGGCAGATCCGCAGCCGTTCCGTCGCGGGGCGGCGCGCGCGCGAGTACCTGGCGGAGGACGTGGAGCGGCTGGTCAAGCGCGCTTCGGGGAGGCGCGATCCGGCGCGCGTGGCGAGCCAGGCGCTGGGGATGGATGGCTTACCGGTGCTGACCTCGGGGCTTAGCCTGATCGAGAGCGGCAAGCTCTATTACCGCGGGCAGGATGCGCTGGAGCTGGCGGCAAGGGAGCGCTTTGAAGCGGTGGCGGGGCTGCTCTGGGGCGGAGCTTGCGAGCTGGAAGGGCCGCTGCACGTGCCGAATGCGAAGGAGCGCGAACGGCTGAGCCGGCTGCACTTCGCGCGCGCGGGCCAGTGCTATCTGGTCGACGCCGAAGCGCTGGATCCATCTGCCTATGTGGCGAGCCCGGATGCCGTGCGGCGTTCGGGCGCGCGCATCCTGTGCGGTCTGACGCTGGTGGCGACGCAGCAAGGCTCGGCGCCGGCGAGCGTGGCGGCGGCGCTCTGTCGCGCCTGGGGGCTCAGGGAACGCGCGGCGCTGCGCCCGCTGGAAGAGGCGCTGATCTTGTGCGCCGATCACGAGCTGAACGTGTCCGCCTTCACGGCGCGCGCGATCGCCTCCGCCGGGGCGACGCCCTACATGGCCGTGAGCGGCGCGCTCGCGGCGCTGACCGGGCACCGGCACGGCGGCATGGCCGCGCGCGTGGCGGCGCTGCTCGACGAGGCGGGCGATCCGACGCGCCTGCTCGTCGAGCGGCTCCGGCTCGGTGAGAATGTGCCCGGCTTCGGGCATCCGCTGTACGCAGACGGCGATCCGCGCGCCCGGCGTTTGCTGGAGCTGTGCCCAAAAAACGCGGAGCGTGATCGTTGCCTGGCGTTTGCTCGAGCCGGCGAGCGCGTGCTCGGAGAGCGCCCAGTGCTCGACTTTGGGTTGGTGGCGCTGGCGCGTTCGCTCGGGTTGCCGGCGTCGGCGCCGTTCATGTTGTTCGCGCTCGGGCGCACCGCAGGCTGGATCGCGCATTGTCTCGAGCAGTATGCGCTCGGGCAGCTGATCCGGCCGCGCGCGGAGTACACGGGGCCGCGGCCCTCGTGACGCGCACCGAGTGGCTCGGTTCAGCCGGTCGAGAGCGCCGTCGCGGCGGGACGGTGTCGATACAGGCTGGTGGCGCCCAGCGAGACTCGCTCCAGCGGCACATCGATGCCGACCAGGCTTTCGCCTGCGCCGAGCATCAGCATGCCGCCGGGATGCAGCCGCGAGACCATGCGCTCCAGGATGCTCTGGCGCGTGCTCTGGCTGAAGTAGATGAGCACATTGCGCAACAGCACCACATCGAACAAGCCGAGCGCCGGCCAGGGCTGCACCAGGTTCAGCTGGCGGAACTCGATCCCGAGCTTGAGCCGCGGGTCGATGTGCCAGCTGGAGCCACGCTGCGAAAAGTATTTGTGCAGCAAGTGTGGCGGCAGGCCGCGCGCGATCTCGTGTTGGCGGTAGCTGCCTTCTCGGGCCCGGCGCAGCGCGCCGGTGTCGAAATCGGTCGCCAGGATCTCGCAGCGTGCTTCTTCCGGCCTGAAGTGTTCGGCTCGCAGAATGGCAATGCTGTAGGGTTCTTGGCCCGTGGAGCACGCGGCGCTCCAGATGCGAAACTGGCGCCTGGCGCGCTTGGCGCGGGCCAGACCGGAGCCGATCTCGAGCTGCAACGCCTCGAAGGGGTGCTGGTCGCGAAAGAAGAAGGTCTCGTTGGTGGTGAGTGCCTCCAGCAGTCGCCGGCAGAGCTCCACGTCGTTCGGCTTCTGGCGCCAGGAGTGCACCACCGCCTCCGCGCACGGTAGGCCGAGCTCGCGCGCCAGCTCCGAGAGCCGAGCGTTGACCAGGTAGTGCTTGTCTTCGCCCAGCTCAATCCCGGCCTGAGCGCGCAGCAGCTGCCGCACCTGCTCGAAGCTGATGCTCGAGAGAGGGGAGGCGGTCAAGTGCCGGCCTTCGCCAGCGGGGCTCGAGTGCGAGCGGCGATTTCTCGAGCCATGCTCGTGATGGGGATGACGGCGCTGGCGAGGCCTGCGGCCACCACCGCCCCGGGAATACCCCACACGACCGAGCTCGCTTCATCCTGGGCCAAGACCTCGCCGCCGGCGCTGCGGATTGCCTTCGCACCGTCTCGACCATCGTGGCCCATGCCAGTGAGCAGCACGGCCAGCGTGTGACGCCCCGCGCTGACGGAGAGCGACTGAAGCAGCACGTCGATGGAGGGCCGGCAGCAGTTGACCGGCGCGTCCGAGTTGAGCTCCAGGCAGAGCTCGCCGCCGCGCGCCTGGGCCACCGTGAGATGAAAGTTCCCGGGCGCGATCCAGGCTTCGCCGCTGCGCAGGGTCTCGCCGGCAACGGCCTCACGGACCTTGAATCGAGAGACCTCGCTCAGGCGTTCCGCGAGCAGGCGAGTGAAGGTCTCCGGCATGTGCTGCGCGATCACAATCGGGAGGGCAAAACCATGGGGCAAACCGCCGAGCAGCAGCGCCAGCGCGGCAGGACCGCCCGTGGAGGAGCCGATGGCGAGCACGCGATGCTCGTTGTTGCGCGGAGGCCGCGAGAGCCGCGGGGCGAGCGATTCAGGGCCGCGTGCGGCGCGTGGAGCCGGTGCCGAGACGCGCTTGCGGAAGGCGGCAGCCTGGAGCTTCGGAGACAGCAGAGTGGAGAGCTGTGTCGAGGCGGCCTCGCGCGAGTCCATCTGAGCGGGCTTGGTGATGTAGTCGAATGCGCCGTTCAGGAGCGCGGCGACCGTCACGCGAGCGCCCCGGCTGGTCAGGCTGCTGACCATGATCACCGCCAGGTCGCGCTGGATCTCGAGCAGCTTGGGCAGGGCGCCGAGGCCGTCCAGCACGGGCATCTCGACGTCCAGCGTCACGATATCGGGGCGCAGCTCGCGACAGCGCTCGATCGCCTGCTGCCCGTCGCGCGCCGTGCCGACCACCACAAAGCCTGGCTCACGCTCGATCGCCTTCTGCAACAAGCTGCGCACCACGGCCGAGTCGTCCACGATGAGCACGCGCAGCCGCGGATCTAGGAGCTCAGTTGACATGGCTGTCCCTGCTGCCGCTCGCGAGCTCATTTCCGCGCGTGATCCCGGCCAGTACTCCGCGCGGATCCAGGATCAAGAGCAGGCGCCCCTTCAGCTTGCAGACGGAGCGCACGATGCGCTTCGTGTGGGCGTCGAGCGTCTCGGGGACGGCGTCGAAGCAGCCGTCGTCCACGCTCTCCACGTCCCCGATGCGGTCCACCATCAGGCTGACCAGCAGCTGGACCGAGATGATGTCTGGCTCATCCTGACCGGCGCCAGATCCAGGTAACCAGCGCTCGAGTTGTTCGAGCAGCACGGCGGGCGGGCCTCGCGCTGCGCTAGCGCGCCCGCAGGAACGCGGCCCCGGAGGGACTTCCGCCCGATAAATAATCCAGCACCTTGCGCAGATTGCGCTCGCGGCTCGGCTCCGTCTTCAGCCCGTTGAGGTAGCGGCAGATCTCTTTCCTGCGCGACGCTGACAGCGCCCCAAATGCCGCACGCGCGTCGGCGTGTTCCTGCAAAGCGCGCTTCAACGCCGGCGGCACCGGCTCCTGGATCGGCGCTGGATCGAACTCGACCTCCACGCTCACGCGATCGCCGACGTCCTTGCCCGCCGCGCGCCGCAGCGGCGTGTTCAGATACAACCGCCACTGGCCCTGGTACTTGACCAAGGTCTGCCGGAAGGGCGTCGCGTCGACGCGGCCGCGCACCGGAACGGGGCCCTGCTCGCGCCCCGCCGCCGTGAAGATGCGCTTCCGCTCGCGCGCGGGTACGGCCACGTAGGGATTGACGCCCAGCAGGCGGATGGTGGCCGAGAACGCGGGCACGACCCCGTAATAGCAGGGCTTTCTGGCGCTGGCGATCGGTCTGATCTTGCGTACAGGCACTACCCCCGAGGCCTCCGGGGGTAGTAGAACTCGAGCATGACCTTTCCTCTCGTGCGGATGCGGCGCCTGCGCCGCTCCGAGGCGCTGCGGCGCATGGTGCGTGAAACGCGGCTCAGCGCCGACAATTTGATCCAGCCGCTGTTCGTGGTGCCCGGCCAGGGCGTGCGCAAGCCGGTGACGTCGATGCCCGGGGTCGCGCAGCTCTCCGTCGACAACACGGTGCGCGAGGCGGAGAAGGCCGCCAAGGCGGGAGTGCCGGCGGTAATCTTGTTTGGCATCCCCGATCAGAAAGACGCGGAGGGCTCGAGCTCCTGGACGGAGGACGGTATCGTGCAGCGCGCGGCGCGCGCCCTGAAGAAGGAGCTACCGGAGCTGGTCGTGGTCGCGGACCTGTGCTTCTGCGAGTACACGAGCCACGGGCATTGCGGGGTGATTGAAGACAACGATGTCCACAACGACCGCACGCTGCCGAATCTCGGGAAGCAAGCGGTGGCGCTGGCGCAGGCGGGGTGTGACATCGTAGCGCCCAGCGGCATGATGGACGGCATGGTGGGCGCGATCCGCAAGGCGCTCGACGAGAGCGGGCACACGCAGCTGCCGATCATGAGCTACTCCGTGAAGTTCGCGTCCGCGTACTACGGGCCGTTCCGCGAGGCAGCGGAGTCGACCCCGGCGTTCGGAGATCGGCGCACCTATCAGATGGACCCCGCCAACGCGCGTGAAGCGCTGCGCGAGGCGCGCCTGGACATGGAAGAAGGCGCGGACATCCTGATGGTGAAGCCGGCGCTCGCGTATCTCGACCTGATCCGCGACCTGCGCGAGAACTTTGAGCACCCGATCGCCGCGTATAACGTGAGCGGCGAGATGTCGATGGTCGAGGCCGCTGCGCAGCTGGGCTATCTCGATCGCAAGCGCACCATCATCGAGACGCTGACGTCGATGCGGCGCGCCGGCGCCGACCTGATCCTCACGTACTGGGCGACGGAAGTCGCGGGCTGGCTCTAGTTTCTGGTACCTAGAATCCGAGCGGCAGCTCGGCGAACAAGCCGGCAGCGGTCAGCGCCAGCGCTCCACAGGCGAGCAGCAGGCGTTGACCGCGAGCGCGCAGCTGTGCGCGCTCCTTGGGGTCCGCCACCGGTTCCATGCCGTCACCGCGATCCCGCATGGCCTTCATCGCCATGAACGGGCAGGTCTGCAGCAGCGACTCGGAGACGCCGACCGTGGCCAGGAAGAATGGAGCCGCCAGCAGCCAGCGCCAGTGCGGTGCAACGCCTGCCTTGGCAAAGGCGATCGCCGCCGCCAGACTCACGCTGAAACACACGACGCCGAAGCGCAGCATCCGGCTCTGCCGGGAGGCGCACAGGTTGCCGCGGGGCATGCCCGCCGCCATCTGATCCGCCGTCCGCTGAGACTCCGGCGCCAGACCATCTGCAATTCCGGGGAGTGAATCGAGCCGTTCCATGAGTCCCTTGCCGGTGAGGCCGAAACCGTCGGCGACGACCCTAAATATGGCACTCGGGAGGCCATTTCGCAGCCCCCTTTCGCGGGTGAAAGGCGGGGTAATGCCAGGCTGTGCTCCGGAAGACAGAGCGCGTCAAAAGCGGGCGTTTTCATTGAAAAGTGGGCGCCAGGTGTTGCCATCGAGCGGTTACGCCCCATGTTCGCCGGAAGCCCTGCTCCGAGGGAGCTATCGGTGAGTCCCCTGTCGTTGCACCCGGAGTGGCTGTAGGGGCAGGGTTCCATTGCGACCCGGGCCGGAGCACGGCATCAGGGCAGGGCGTCGGGCGCGCGGCTTTGGTCGGGGCGGCGGGTCCGGCTGCCGGTATAGTCTCGCGGCGAGCGGTTCATGCGTTCTCTTTTGGGTCGGCTGGTAGACGTTCGAGAAGGCGAGGGACGGCCCGCATTCCAGGCCGCGCTCACGCTCTTTCTGCTCATTGGCGGCCATACCGTGCTCGAAACCACGAGGGACGCGCTGTTTCTGCAGAAGCTGGCGCCGTCGCGGCTGACGCTCGTCTACGTGCTCACGGCCGCTCTGGCGCTGCTCGCGGCGCCGCTCTGTACGGCCCTGGCACGCCGTTTCGGGCGGCGCAACGCGCTGGTCTCGCTGCTGCTGCTGGCTGCGTACGGCACGGCGTTGTTCAACGTGCAGCCGCTGGGCGCGCCCGGCGTGTTCGCACTGTACGCCTGGAGCGCGCTGCTCGGCACGGTGCTGGTCCTGCAGTTCTGGCTGTTTGCGAGCGAGCTGCTGACCGTGGCGCAGGGCAAGCGCCTGTACGGGCCCATCGCCGCGGGGGGTGTGCTCGGAGCCGTGGTCGGAGCGAGCTCCGCGGCAGGGCTCTTGATGCGCGTGCGCGTGCCCAATCTGCTGCTGTTCGGTGCCGCATGCTTTCTGGCGGCCGCGCTGGTCTTGACCACGGTCTGGACGGAGCCACTGCCAGTGGCCCGCGCGGCGGCCAGTACGGGCCGCCGCGGCTGGCGCGGGGTGTGGCAGAGCGCGGTCGATCTGTTCGTGGAGCAGCCCTATGTGCGGCGCTTGGCGGCGCTGGTGAGCCTGTCGAGCGCCGCGCTGCTGGCACTGGATTACCTGTTCAAGGCCAGCATCACCCAGCACGTGGCACCAGCTCAGCTCGGTTCGTTCTTCGCCACCTATTATGCGGCGCTGAATGCGGCCTCGCTGCTGGCTCAGCTGTTCCTGTCGGGCTGGTTGATCCGCCGTCTCGGGGTGGTGCCTGCACTGGGAGTGCTGCCCGCGCTCCTGTTCGCGGGGGGCGGCGTGACGCTGTTCGCTGGTGTGACGCTGCTCTCGGTGATGGCACTGAAGGCGGCCGACGGCACCTTTCGCTACTCCGTGCACCGCGTGGCGAGCGAGCTGGCCGAGATGCCGCTTTCGCCGCGCGTACAGGAGCAGACCAAGGCCTTCGTCGACGGTCCGCTGCCGCGCGTCGCGCAGGCGCTCACAGCGGGCCTCTTGCTCGCGCTCACGGCGGCGGGGCTGGCCAGCGAGCGCGTGGTGGCCGGGATCGCCACGGCACTCTCGCTGGGCTGGTTGTGGGTCGTGCTCGGGCTGCGCGCACCGTACCTGGCGCGGCTGCGGGAAGCGCTGACCAAGCCCAGCTTCGACCTGCGCCGCTGGATCACCGAGCTCGACCTCGACTCGGTGGAAGCCGTGCTGGAAGCGCTCTCCAGCACCGAGCCGGCGCGCGTGATCGGTGCGCTGGATCTGCTGGAGGAGAAGCAGCGCGTACGGCTGATACCGGCGCTGGTGCTGTATCACCAGGACGAGGGCGTGGTGCTGCGCGCGCTCGAGATCTTCGGTGCGTCCGATCGCGATGACTGGCTGCCGCACTCGGAGCGCTTGCTCGCGCATGCCTCGCCGGCGGTGCGCGCGGCTGTGTTGCAGGCGCTCTCGCGCCGCGGCCAGCACGCCGCGCTGCAGCGCGCCGTCGACGACCCGAGCCCGCTCGTGCGCGCCTACGCGCTGTTCTGGATCTCGAGCCTGGAGCAAGTGGCAGAGCCGCTCGCCGATGGGCGCGTGCAGAGCTTGCTGGCCCTGGAGGGAGAGGCGGGGCAACAAGCGCAGCTAGCGCTGGCCAGCGCGGTGCGCGCTGCACCACACCCGCGCTGGACGGAGTTGCTGCTGGAGCTGGCGCGCCGGGACAGTCCGGTGTTCGAGCGCGTGGCGCAGGCCATGGCGGAGATCGCAGATCCGCGCTTCGTGCCGATCCTGGTGCCGCGGCTGGGCCTGCGCGAAGGCCGTGGGGCGGTGCGCGAGGCGCTGGTACGGCTCGGCGACGTGGCGCTCCAGGAGCTGGCGCGAGCCTTCGACGATCGGGAGACGCCCGAGCGCGTGCGCGCCCACATCCCGCGCACCGTGTCGCGCTTTCGTTCGCAGCCTGCCGCTGAGCTGCTGCTCGACTGGCTCGACAGCGATCGTCCGGGGGGGTTGCGCTACAAGGCCTTGCGCGGCCTCGGGCGCCTGGTGGCGGAGACCCGCGTGCGCGTCGATCGCGCGCGCATCGATCGCCAGGTCCGCCTGAACCTGATCGAATACTTGCGCATGCTGGCGATCCGGCAGCCGCTCGCCGCTCGGCCCCAGGCCACGCGCGGTGGCCGCAGCCTGAGGCTGCTGATCGGGCTGATCGACGACAAGCTGGAGCAGTCGCTGGAGCGCACCTTCCGGCTGCTGCAGATCCGTCACCGCCACGAGAACCTGCGCAGCGTCTACTTCGCCAGCCGGTCGCCGGAGCGAGTGCGGCGCGCGCACGCCCTCGAGTTCCTGGACGTGCTGACCGCAACCCCGGCGGACAACAACACGCTCGGGCAGCAGGTGCGCCAGCTGGTGCTGCTGGTGGTCGATGACCTGTCCGCTCCCGAGCGGCTGGCGCGCGCGGCGGCATTCCTGCCGAACCACCCGGCGAGCTACTCGGCGGCGTTGGCCGCGCTGGTCTCGGATCACGACGAGTCGCTGGCGGCGTTTGCGGCGTACCACGCGCTGGAGGTGGGCTCGGCTGAGCTATCCGGCGCGGTGGAAGAAGCGCTGCGCGAGCGGCCGGCGCTGGCGCGCGCGGCGGGCACCACGGCCCTTTTCCCGCCGCTGGCTGGAGCCACCCATGCAAGCTGAGCCAGTCGGTCGTCAGACAGACCGCGATCGCGTCGAGCGCGAGCTGTTCCTGCGCACGACCATCGGCCGCGATCTCTTTGCGGGGACACCCCGCACCCCGGCTCTGCCCTCCGCCCGCGAGCTGGCCGAGTTGCTGCGCGATGTCGCGTTCGATGCCGGTGAGGTCATCTATCGCGAGGGCGACGCTGCGGATGAGATCTACTTCGTACGGCGGGGCAAGGTGGGCCTGTCGCGGGGCGGGGTGGTGCACGAGTTTGGGCCGGGCTCGGTGATCGGCATCCTCGACGTCGAGCAGGACAAGCCCCGGGCGCGTACGGCGACGGCCTTGACCGACGTGGAGCTGTTGTCGCTCAGCTCGGAGGAGCGGCTGGAGCTGCTGGAAGACAGCTTCGAGCACACGCGCTCCCTGATCCGGATGACAGCCACGCGCCTCGACGAGAGTTCGCGCTACGGCGGGGCCGAGATCGAGCTGGCGAGCACGCTGGCGCCCAAGCCAGAGGCGCTGCTGCTGATCGAGCGCGTGTTCACGCTGCGCGATACGCCCGCCTTCCGCAAGGCCAGCATCCAGGCGCTGGTCAGTCTGGCACCGAGCGCCGACGAGGTGCGGCTAGCGGCGGAGGAGTTGCTGTTCGAACGCGGCGAGGCGCGCGGCGTGTTGTTCGTGGTGGTGGCGGGCTGCCTGGAGCTCGATGGCAGCTCCCCGAGCGCCGAGGGTGGGCGCCATCGCTATGGCGCCGCCAGTCTGCTCGGCGGGGGCCCGTCCTTTGCCGAAGCGCTGGCGCGGCAGAGCGCACGCGCCGTCACGCCGGCGGTGGTGCTGCGCGTGCGCGAAGAGGACTTCTACGACGTGATGGAGGACCACTTCGATCTCGCGCGCTCGGTGCTGAGCTTTCTCGCCTCCGAGACTGAGCGGCGCCTGGACGAGGCGGAGCGCGGTCCCAACGGGCAGCAGCGCCGCTGAGTGCCCCGGATCGGGTCAGTTCTGGCGAGAGTTAGCAGGACTGCGCCGCGGCGCGGCAGATCGGGTCGAGATCGAGCGAGCGCAGGGCACCCACGGCGGCCTCCCATGCGCCTTGTGCGCACAGCCCGCGGATGCCGGCGTCCGCGTGCACCGCCAGAGCATGTTCCAGCAGCGCAGCGCGCACGCGCTCGGCGAGCTCACGCCGGCGCGCCATTTCAGATATTTCGTGTTCCATCCTGCCTCTTTGTAGCAGAAGGGCGGGCGCCGATCGGGCGAAGGCGATCCTCGCTGCAACACAGAGGCAATTTGACGCGCGGGAACCTGCAACGCTGATCGCGTGCGGCTAGACGGTGTGATTTGCCAGCATCACTGTCGATGCAGCATGAACAACCGGTCGCAAAAGCTTCGCGTATTGCTGCTCGCCGATGACTGCAACCCCGAATGGCCGTCGTTGCCGGTCGTCGGTTACAAGGCGGCCCGCGCCATCGCGGACTACGCCGATGTGACCGTTGCGACCCATGTGCGCAATCGGCCACAGCTAGAACGCCACGGTTTCGGTCAAGCCAAGGTCGAATACATCGACAACGAGTACGTTGCGCGCGGCATGTACAAGCTGAACACCTGGCTACGGGGCGGCAACCAGGTGGGTTGGACCACCCACATCGCCATGAACTACCCGTCGTACTTGTCGTTCGAGTGGGAGGTCTGGCGACGCTTTCGCAAGGAGCTGCAGCGGGGCGAGTTCGACGTCGTGCACCGGCTCACGCCGATGTCGCCGACCCTGCCGAGCCCGCTGGCGAGCGTGTGCCCGGTGCCGTTCGTGATCGGTCCGCTGAATGGCGGCTTGCCGTGGCCCGAGGAGTACGCGCCGGAGCGCGCGCGTGAGAAGGAGTGGCTGGTCAAGCTGCGCGACGCGCACCGCCTGCTGCCATTCTACAAGTCGACGTACGACAAGAGCGCCGTCATCCTCTCGGCCTTCGAGCACACGATGCGGGATCTGCCGCAGAGCGCTCGCGGGCGCATGGTCAACTTCCCCGAAGTGGGCGTGGACGGGGACCTGTTTCATCCCAATTCCAAGCGCGGGCAGCGCTCGCGCATGACGTTCCTGTTCGCAGGGCGCCTGGTGCCTTACAAGCTGCCTTCGCTCGTGGTCGACTGCTTCGCGCGCAGCGCGATCCTGCGCGGCCATCGTCTGCTGATCGTCGGTGACGGCCCCGAGCGCGAGACCATCGAGCGCAAGGTCAACGATGCGCGCCTCTGGAGCTCGGTGCAGGTGCTCGGTCAGCGCAGTCAGGCCGAGGTCGGAGACCTGATGCGCCAGAGCGACGTGTTCGTGTTCCCGTCGATCCGCGAGCTCGGGGCAGGGGTGGTCGCCGAGGCCATGGCCAGCGGCTTGTGCGTGGCCGCGGTCGACTACGGCGGCCCGGCGGAGCTACTGGCGAACGGCCGCGGCGTGAAGGTGCCGCTGAGCGCGCAGCAGCCGATGACGCGCGACTTCACGATCGCCCTCGAACAGCTGGCCTCGGCGCCCGAGCAGGTGCGCGCGTATGGCGAGAAGGCGCGCAGCTATGCGCTCTCGATGCTGACCTGGGACGTGAAGGCTCAGTTCACGCTCGACCTTTACCAGCGCGCGCTGGACGGGCGCCCCCTGCCGCAAGCGCCGTTCGAGCCCGCCGAGCAGGGCCGCGAAAACGAAAGCGGCGTGATCAGGGCCGCGTAGGAAGAGGCCGCGTAGGAAGAGGCCGCGTAGGAAGAGGCCGCGTAGGAAGAGGCCGCGTAGGAAGAGGCCGCGTCAAGGATCCAGCCACCTCGTCTGTCGCCTCTGGACGCTCCGGATCGGCTCTGAAATACTCAGAGCTGATCCGTCCGAGGTGGGTATGCGCGAGGAGATGGCGACCAGCATTCTGCTGCATCCAGAGCTTCTGGTCATGCTCTGGCTCCACACGGAGTTGGACCCTCCCGAGGCGCAGTGGTCCGCCGCTGTCCAGTCGCTGGTCCGCGAGCGCCGCGCACGCGGCTTGGGGCCGAATCAGCTGCGCTACATCGTCATCGCGGATGGCGGCTCGCCGAGCCCGGAGCAGCGCGCCGAGCTGTTTCGCGAAGTTCACGAAGGACAGCCGGTTCGGGTGGCGGCGCTCACGCTGGCCCTTTCGAATCCCGTGGTCCGGGGCATCGCGACCGCAATATCCTGGGTCAACCCGGGGCTCCGCTTCTTTCAACCGTCCCGATTTCACGACGCGCTGGCCTACCTCGATCTCGGTGACCAGCGCAGCGAGATCGAGCGCGAGTATCGGGCCATGAAAGAACGCCTGGGACGCCCCGTGCGCGTCTTCGACGAGATCAGCTTCTAGCGCGGGCCGTTTTCAAGCGAGCTTGAGCAGGCGCTTCTTGGGCAGAACCAGGCTGCCGCCGAGCCGTTCGAGCAGCACATCCAGCGTGGGCGCGGACTCCGCCCGGATGCGCAGGGTCAGGGGCTCGCGCTCCGTGCCTTCGCGCACGATCTCCACGGGCTTTCGATACAACTCGGCCAGGAAGTGCTCGACGCTCTCGCGCAACGGGCCGTATCCCGCGTCCGTGTTGGGCGCCAGCAAGCGGTCCAGGAAGCGCAGGCGCAGCTCCCCGGTACCGAACTTGGGCGGCGCCTCGAAGCCGGGATCGTTCTCCAGCAAGCGGGCCGCCGTCAGGCAGCGCCGGAAGGCGTCCGCGAGCCGCTCGTGCGGCGGCGGCGGCACGCGCTTGCGGAAGTACAAGAGACCCGGGCGGCCCTCGCTGTCATCGAGATAGTGGTCGGAGCCATGCCCGATCAGCGCCACGCGCGGCCCGTGCGGAACGTGGCTGTAGTCGGCCACGTCGATCACCTGCTCCGGTAGCACGCGCTCCTTGATCCAGCGGTGGAACACGCGCACCGAGCGATGTGGGTCGATGGCGAAGCCGCTCTGGGCGTAGAGCTTGAGTTGAATCCGATGCACTTCCATCATGGCTGCTTCCGCGCTCACTCTGCCGTTGCTTCTTCTTCGACGGCATCGTCGTCCGTGCTGGGCGCGTTCGCCGCCAGCCGTGCGCCCTCGCGCACGTAGCACTGGTGCGATGCATCCAGGAACAGCTGCGCCTCTTCCACCAGCTGGTGAGCGGTGTCGAGCGTCGCAGGCTCGTCACGCGTCTCGAGCGCGCGGAAGAAGAAGTGCGCGAACTTGCCGCCCACGAACGGGTCGAAGAAGACCTGCGTGTCGTAGTAGTGCTTGCGGAACTCGCTGACGATCTCGTCCGGGTCCTCGCTCAGGTTGGGGCTCTTCTCGCGCGTGAGGGCGCGCGCTGCCTGCAGCATCGACTTGCGCGCTCCGCGTGCAACGCCCGCCGCGTCCTTGCTCTCCAGCAAGAGCTGGGCGTCGAACAGCTCGCGCTCGGCCTCGGCCAGGCCGATCTCCACGAGGCTCACGACCTCGCCCGCGCACTCACCCACGCCGATGTCGCCGATCGTGTACTCGCGCGGGTCGCCCCAGTCGGAGTAGTAGCTCGGGTCTTCCTCGTACGAGGGCAGCTTGCTGTGCGCCTCGACCAGCTTGCGCACCTCGCGCTTGCCGATGCGATCCACGAACGCGCGGAAGGTCTCCCCCTCCGTGCGCTCGGCGGCGTAGCGTGAGGTCAACTTCTCCATCAGCTCCGGCGCGCGCTTCGAGGGCACCGCGCCGATGGCCAGGCCGTAGCTGCCGCCATTTTTCTCCCACTGCCCGCCGACGACCAGCTGGAAGTGCGGCACGCGTCGCCCGTTGACGTTGCGGCTGACGCCCAGGAAGCCGATATCGGCCACGTGATGCTGACCGCAGGAGTTGAAGCAGCCGCTGCACTTGATGTGCAGGTTGCGAGCCGCCTCCGGCACGGGCTTCTCCAGCAAGCGCCGGCGCAGCTCGCCCGCGAGCCCGCGTGAGGACGAGATGCCCAGCTTGCAGGTGTCTGTGCCCGGGCAAGCGACGAGGTCAGAGATCGACTCGGCACCGGCGGCACCGAGCCCCACCGCGTTCAGCTCATCGAAGAACTCCGGCAGGTCCGCCTCGCTGACCCAGCGGAACAGCAGGTTCTGATCGACCGTCGTGCGCAGCGTGTCACCGGTGAAGCGGCGCATGATGTCGACGAGCGCCCGCGCCTGCACCGGCGTGAAGTCGCCGAGCGGCAGCGTCACGCGCGCCGTCACGTAGCCGGCCTGCTTCTGAGGCTGCACGTTGCTCGCGCGCCAGGCCTCGAAGGCCACGGAGCGCGTGCCAGCAGCCAGTGCCGCGCCGGGCCGCAGCGGCGTTTCATCCTTGCTGTGCAGGTCCTCGAGGAACGCGGTCCAGCGCGGATCGGGCCGCAGCGTCTTGCGCTCCTCCCAGACCAGCCGCGAGAACTCCTCGATACCGAGCTTCTTCACCACGAACTTCAGGCGTGCGCGCGAGCGGTTCTGCTTCTCGCCGAGCCGCGCGAAGATGCGGGATACGGCCTGCGCCGTGGGCAGCAGCTCTGCCTCCGGCAAGAACTCCGAGAGCAGCAGCGCCGGGTACGGAACCGCGCCGAGGCCGCCGCCCACATAGGTCTCGAAGCCGCGCTCGATCCGCCCGTCCACCTCGCGCGTGCGCGCGATGCAGCCCAGGTCGTGGAAGTTGGTCAGGCCGCAGGCGTTGTCCTTGCAGCCCGAGAACGCCACCTTGAACTTCCTGCCGAAGCCCTGCGTATCGTCGTGGCCGAGCAAGAAGTAGGTGATCGCGTTGGCGTACGGCGTGACGTCGAAGGTCTCCGTCTGGCACACGCCCGAGAGCGGGCAGGCGGTGACGTTGCGCACCGAGTTGCCGCAGGCCTCGCGCGTGGTGATACCGACCAGCGCCAGCCGGCGCATCAAGTCGGGCGTGTCGTCGATGTGCACGAAGTGCAGCTGGATGTCCTGGCGCGTGGTCACGTGCAGGATCTGATCCGAGTACTCCTCGGAGATCGCGGCCAGCGTCTCGAGCTGTGGGGCGCTCAGCTTCCCGTACGGGATCTTGATACGCATCATGCCCGGCGCATCCCACATGGTGTTGGGACCCTTGGTCAGATCCCCGCAGGGGAACTCGATCTTCTGCGTGCGCTCGCCGTCGTGGCGCTGCCCGTTGTCGTAGCGCTGCCCGTACACACCGCGCCGCAAGCGCGTCTCCGCGAACAGCTTCTCATCGATCTTGCCGCGACGACGCAGCTCGAATTGCGTCTCGAAAATCTCGATCTCTCGAAACAGCGGCTCGTTAGAGCGGTCGGCCGTTTCTTGCTTCCAGGTGCGGCTGGGCATGGCGGGAACTCCTCGAATTCGACGCTTTTTATAGATGCAATTTCCGATAAGGGAAGGAGTAAATCGGGCGTTTCGCCCCCACCCGGACCGAGATTCGACGGTTTCGATGACCCCTGGACACGAGCTCCGAGCGCGCGCCTCCCATCTCGGTTGTGATCTCGCCTACTGGGCTCGAGGTGACGGCCCTCCGGTCTTCTTCATCCAGGGAACGGGCCTGCACGGCAACGGTTGGCTGCCACAGGTCGACTCGCTGAGCGAGGACCACGCCTGCGTGTGGTTCGACAATCGCGGTATGGGCCTGAGCCAGCCGCGGGGAAGCGCCGGCATCACGGTCGAGCAGCTGGCGAGCGATGCGCTGGCTGTCCTGGACGCGGCAGGCCGCCGGCAGGCTCATGTCGTCGGCCACTCTCTCGGCGGCTGCATCGCGATCGAGCTCGCGCTCTCCAGGCCCGAGCGGGTCCGCAGCCTCTCCCTGCTCTGCACCTCTGCCGATGGCAGAGGTCTCGTGCGCCTCGATGGTGAGGCGCTGTGGCGGGGGCTTCGCATGCAGTTCGGCCCTCTGTCCTCCCGCCGGCGCGCTTTTCTGGAGCTGGTCCTCACGCAGGCGGAGCAACGCGCGGGCGATGGCGATCGCATCGCGCGCGAGCTCGAGCCGCTCTTCGGACACGACCTGGCGCTGACACCTCCGATCGTCATGAAGCAGGTCCAGGCGATGCGCCGCTGGAACGCCCTCGGGCGCGCCGCCGCGCTGAAGAGCATCCCCACGCTCATCGTCGGCGCGGCGCAGGATCGGATCGCCCGGCCAGAGCTGGTGCGCGCGACGGCCGCGGCGATTCCCGGAGCAAAGCTGGTCGAGCTCCCCGACGCGGCGCACGGAGTCACCGTGAGAGCGCCGCGCGTGATCAACGACCTGCTGCGAGAGCACATTGCGCGCGTGGAACAGTGCGCGTCACTCGGGGAGTAGAATGAGAGCGGGCGCTGTGCCGCGCCGCCCGGCGCGTAGCCCGCTCCTCGAACCCGCACAGACGAGCGCCGCCATACGCTGATACAAAACCCGGTGAGGGCCTGCATGCTGACTCAGAGCTCCACGCGAATTGCAGGCGTA
>JAICTU010000221.1 GCA_025936205.1 Polyangiaceae bacterium
GGCGCTGTTTGAGTGCCGCGAGCAGCGTGACGGTCGCCGTGCGGTCGCCGTCGAACGACCAGCAGCCGAGCGGGTTGTGCGGATCGTCGGCGAGCGGCCCCACCACACACAAAGACCCGAGCGACGGAGGGAGCGGCAAGCAGCCGCCGCGGTTCTCGAGCAACACCAGCGACTGGCGCGCGGCGCGGCGCGCGAGCTCGAGGTGCTCGCGGCACAGCGCGACGGACGGAGCCGAACGCCGTGTATAGGGCCGTTCGAACAAGCCGAGCGCGTGCTTGACCTGGAGGATGCGGCGCACGGCGTCGTCGATCTCCTCGATGGGCAGCGCGCGGTTTTCGACCAGCCGCACCAGCTCGGCGCGGTAGGTGCGCGAGACCATCTCCATGTCGACGCCGGCGCTCGCCGCCTCCAGTGCCGCGTCGCGCGCGCCCGCGCAGGACCCGTGCTGGATCATCTCCTCCACCGACGCCCAATCGGAGACCACGAAACCCGCGAAGCCGAGCTCGCTCTTGAGCAGCTCGCGCAGTGCCCAGCGCTGGCCAGACATGGGCACGCCGTTCAGATCGTTGAAGCCGCACATCACCGTCAGCGCTCCGGCCTCGACGCAGGCGCGAAACGGCGGCAGATACACGTCGCGCAGCAGCGGCTCGGGCACCCAGGTGGTGTTGTACTCCTTGCCGGCCTCGGTCGCACCGTAGCCGAGATAGTGCTTGGCGCAAGCCGCCACGCGATCGGGCTGCGAGGGATCGTCACCCTGGAAGCCGTGTACCATCGCGGCGCCCAGCAGCGAGCCGAGCCACGGGTCTTCGCCGAAGCTCTCCGCGACGCGACCCCAGCGCGGCTCGCGCGTCACGTCCACCATCGGCGCGAAGACCCAGTCGATGCCGGCCTCGCTCGCCTCACGGGCAGCGGCGGCGGCCACCGCTTCGGCCAGCGTGGGATCAAAGCTGGCGGCCACAGCCAGCGGGATCGGGAAGATGGTGCGGTAGCCGTGGATCACGTCGCGCCCGAACAGCAGCGGAATGCCGAGGCGCGTCTCTTCCATGGCCACGCGCTGGAGCGCGTTGCGCAGCTCCAGATCGCGCGCGTTCAGGAGCGATCCGATCTCGCCCCCGCGCAGCTCGGCGAGCAAGCGCGCGTGGGCTTGCGGATCGGCTTCCAGCTGTTCGGGAAGCGTGAGCTGGCTCATCTGGCCGACTTTCTCCGCCAGCGTGAGCTCGGCGAGCAGGCGCTCGACGCGTTCGATGCGAGGTCGTTCGGGGCGCGAGGGGTTCATCGTCCGTCTGGGCTCCGGCATGGCTGGGCGGTCAGATGGTAGCTCTCGCGCGCCAGGGTCGCGAGCTGCACCATTCGACTGCCGTAACGAGCCTCACAATCATTGCGGTGGCGCGGCGCGGGGACCCAGGCCTCCTCAGCGTTTTGCCGCACTGCGCGGCTGGCGAGGCGCCTTGCTCGAGACTTTGTCAGCCGAGAGCGAGGCGAGGTAGGCGCAGAGCATGTCCGCCAGCGCGCCCGCGTAGGCCTCGATCTCGGCGCGGGTTCGCGGAGCCTCCGAGAACTGCTTTCCCACCACGCTGAGTGTCGTCATGATCAACTCGCCCGCGAGCCTGCGCAGCGCCTGCGTGGCGCCGGGTAGGGCCTCGCGCAGAAAGGCATCGATCATGGCCTGGCTCGACGCGCGCACCTGCTGCGCCTCCGGAGCGTCGCGATAGAGCGGAGCGGCGTCATTCAGCGCCACGCGCAGCGCTGCCTCATCGCACTCCGACTGCACGAAGGCATGGACCAGTTCACGCAGGCGCTGGAGCGGAGGCCGCGAAGTGTCTTCGACGAGCCCGCGCAAGAGCTCCGACGTCTGCCGCCACTCATCGCTCTGGAGCCGGAACAGAACGGCCGCCTTGTTCGGGAAGTACTGGTACAGGGACCCGACGCTGACCCCGGCCTTCTCTGCCACGCGCGCCATCGTGAAGCGCTGCGCGCCCTCCTTTGCCAGAACCTGAATCGCTGCCGTCAAGACGGCCCCGACGAGCTCGTTCGAGCGCGCCTGCTGGGGCGCTTTTCTGGCGGAAATGGCGGGACTTCGTCGGGTGCTCACGCGCGCTCCGGACAATGCGAATTGTGAACCTGACGGATCCGTCGCATTTTGTCCAGAGCAACGGCCTGGCTCTACACAGAACGGAGAACGCAATGACCACACTGACGCAAAGCCCACTCGCGCCCCTGCTCGAGCGACTGTTCCAGGAGGCCGACGCGGTGTCGCCTCTTGCCATTCCCTGGGTGGCGGCGCTCTCGCGCGAGGAGCGCGAGCGTCTGTTGCAAAGCAAGACGGACTACATGGAGCTCTATGGGCGGCTGAAGGACGCCGCATTGCCCGTATCACGAGCGACCGGCGCCTTGCTCTACGTGCTGGCGCGCAGCACGGGCGCTCGCACGATCGTCGAATTCGGGGCGTCCTTCGGCATCTCTACCTTGCACCTCGCTGCCGCCCTGCGAGACAACGGCGGCGGCCGGCTCATCACGACGGAATTCGAGCCGTCCAAGGTCGCGCGCGCCCGGAAGAACCTCGAGCAAGGCGGGCTCGCGGATCTCGTGGAGCTGCGCGAAGGAGACGCGCTGAAAACGCTCGCGACCGATCTCCCTGCGCAGATCGACCTCCTGTTCCTCGACGGCGCCAAGGCGCTCTATGTGGACATCTCGAGCCTGGTCGAGGGACGGCTGCGTCCGGGCGCTCTCGTCGTCGCCGACAATGCGAACGACAGTCGCGACTACCTCGCGCGCGTCCGAGCCAGGGAGAGCGGCTATCTCTCGATCCCATTCGGCGGAGACGTCGAGCTATCGATGCGGTTGGGCTGACACTCTGGAGGGGCGCCGCGGTTTGGGCAATACTCCCGGTGATCCGATGGCCTGGTCACTGGACGCCCCATCATCGCCGCTCTGTCGGCCGGAGTGTACGCTCGCGAGGCGAGTTGCAGAGCTCGCAGAATGCCAAACGAGGGCTGCCATGAAGCCTGCAGGGCGCTTCGGCGGCCGCCCCGAGCCATTACACGTCATCTTTCCTTCGCGATTCGCCGGTCTGCCGGAGAAGGATGCGTACCAACTGCGAGGCCTGCGCCAGTTATTCCACGCCCAGCGTTCATCGCTCGAGAGCGAATTGGGCGTCTCCCTGTCGCTGGAGCCTGCAGCACGCGCCGGGCACGGTCCTACCTGGCTCATCGGTCCCAGCGCCTGCACGCCGGAGCTGGCTCAGCTGGGTTTGCCTGCTTGCCCGGCGCCCGTGCTGCGTCGACTGCCAGCCGAAAAGATTCTGATCGCCGATGCGCCGGACGTGAGCGGGCTGTTCGAGAGCCTGTCGCTGCTCAGAAGTTTCGCGTGGGCACCGCAGGATACCCTCGAAGGGCAGCCCTGCGCTTCCGGCGAGGAGGCGTTTCTGCACGCAGCGGAGGAGATCGCGCACACCTGGCCCTCGTTTCAGAGGCGCGCGACCTCCTGGCTGGATCTCTGCATTCGGTACGCCAACGCCACGGCCGTGTCGCTCGAGCCCCTTGCTGCGTTGCAAACGCTGGTTGCGCAGCTCGAGGACGCGCACACCGCGGTGCGGAGCACCGATCGGATCATTCCACCGAGTTTCCGTGCGCGCATGGCAGAAGGGGGAGTTGTCCTGCACGAGGTCCCGGAGCATTCCGCGGCCTGGCGAGCAGGCGCGAGGGAAGGGCATCGTCTCCTGGAGATCGATTTGGGTCCGGCGTGGCAGCGAGTCGGAGCAACGCCGCAGCATCGGCCTTACACGGTGCCCTTCCGCGCGTTGTCGGGCGAACCCGGCAAGAGTGCGGACTTCGTGGCTGTGGGCCCCGGCGGCGGGATGGCGCGCTGGACGGAGTCGTACCAAGTGCCGGAACCCGAATCTCTCGTCACCTGGCGCAGATTGCCTTCGGGATCGGGGTATCTGCGCATCAAACAGTGGCCATCATCGGAGCGCATCGACGAACTGGTCGATGCGGCGTTCGCTGACTTCTCCAGTGCTCCAGGGTTGATCGTCGACCTGCGGGGCAACCCCGGAGGAGCCGGGAGTGTTGCGGCGCGCTTCCGAGATCGGTTCCTCCGGGGACGGACGCTGTTGGGCACGATTCAATTCACCGGTCCCGACGGTGTCCTGATGCCACCGGAAGAGCTCTGGTCCGAACCGGCGCCTGCTCGGAAGCGCTGGCACGCGGCGGTCCGATTCCTCACCGACCCGGGCACGTACTCGGCGAGCGAGGATGCCCTGCTCGGCTTACAGGGCCTGCCACACGTCGAAGTTCTGGGCGAGCCGAGCGGTGGCGGAAGCGGCCGAGCACGCAGCATCCGTTTGCTACCCGGCTGGCGGCTGACGGTCAGCTCCTGTCTGACCTTCGACCGTCTGGGTCGGTGCATCGAAGGCGCCGGCATCGCCGTGGATCACACGATTCCCCTGCTCGGGCGCACGCATGGCGCGTGGGAGCTCGCGCTTCTGGCCGCGGCAGATCGTGGATGGTGAGAGCCAGTCCACTGCGCCCATTGGGCTCTGCGAGCGACCAGGCGCCTCGCTACTGCGGAGCCAGTGCGTAGCGGAAGGATGCGGTCCCGCTGTCTGCTCGCACAACGACGCCGCGCCGGGTGACAGGCGCGCGCGCCTCTTCGCGGACCACGTAGCCGCGCTCGACCTCGATCACGCCGCTGGCCCAGGGCAGCTGGACCTGGAAGTCGAACAGCGTGGAGCTGGTCACGCGCACGCGCTGCCCGTCGTGATACACCTCCAGCCGCCCGCCTGGCTCGCCGTCGGCGTCGAACAGCCGCACTTCGAGTGAAATACCGGGATCGAGCTTGCCGCAGATCAGCCGCACGCCACGCACCCACTCGTACTCCACTTCGCGCGTGCGGTTGCCCACGCACACCACGTTGTTGGGACGGATCCAGACCGGGATGCCGAAGAAATCCAGCTCCTCTCGGTACCAGCGGCCGCCCTCGCGTTGCTCCCCCGTGAGCAGGTGCGTCCAGCTGCCCGCGGGCAGATAGTACTCGGCCTTGCGATCGTGGAAGACGGGGGCCACGAGCAGCGCGTCGCCCAGCAGGTACTGTCGATCCAGCGTGCGGCTGGTCGGGTCCTCGGGGAACTCCAGGATCATGGGACGCATCATCGGCTGGTTCGACTCGTGCGCCTGCAGCACAGCCTGCATCAGGTAGGGCATCAACCGGCACTTCAGCTCGGTGAAGTGGCGCAGCACGTCGCAGGCCTCTTCGTCGTAGTTCCACGGCACGCGGTAGGAGCTGCTGCCGTGCAGCCGACTGTGTGAGGAGAGCAACCCGAAGCCGATCCAGCGCTTGTACACCGAGGCGCTGGCCTTGCTCTCGAATCCGCCGATGTCATGGCTCCAGAAGCCGAAGCCGCACAGCGCCAGGCTGAGCCCGCCGCGCAAGCTCTCGGCCATCGATTCGTAGTTGCCGTAGCAGTCGCCGCCCCAGTGCACGGGGAAGCGCTGGCAGGTCGCCGTCGCCGAGCGCGCGAACACACACGCCTGGCCACGCCCGCGCTCCTGCTCCAGCAGCTCGAAGACCGCCTTGTTGTACAGGTACGTGTAGTAGTTGTGCATCAACAGCGGATCGGAGCCGTCGAAGTACGCCACGTCGGTCGGGATCTCTTCGCCGAAGTCGGTCTTGAAGCAGTCCACGCCCATGCTCAGGAGCGCGCGCAAGCGCGACTGAAACCAGCGGGTCGCTTCCGGGTTGGTGAAGTCGACGTATCCCATGCCCGCTTGCCAGCGGTCGCACTGGTAGACACTTCCGTCGGGGCGCCTGAGCAGGTAGCCGTTGCGCGCGCCCTCTTCGAACAGCTGCGAACGCTCGCCGATATACGGATTGATCCACACGCAGATGCGCAGGCCCTTCGCGTGCAGGCGCGAGATCATTCCTTCCGGATCGGGGAAGGCCGCTTCATCCCACTTGAAATTGCACCAGTGATGCGCCTTCATCCAGAAGCAGTCGAAATGAAACACGTGTAGCGGGATGTTCCGCTGGGCCATGCCGTCGACGAAGCTCTGCACGGTCGCTTCGTCGTACTGGGTGGTGAAGGAGGTGGTGAGCCAGAGCCCGAAGGACCATGCCGGCGGCAGCGCGGGGCGTCCGGTGAGCGCGCCGAGGCGGGCGAGCACCTGCTTCGGCGTCGGCCCCAGTATGAAGAAGTAGTCGAGGTCCTCGCCGGGCACCGCGAACTGAGCGCGCATCACCTGCTCCGTCCCGATTTCGAAGGAAACGCGCGCCGGCGTGTTGACCAGCACTCCGTAGCCCTTGCTGGTCAGAAAGAAGGGCACGTCTTTGTAGCCCTTGTCGGAGCAGGTGCCGCAGTCCGAGTTCCACATGTCCACGGTCTGCCCGTTGCGGCTGAACGCTTGAAAGCGCTCCCCGAGCCCGTAGACATGCTCGCCGACGGAGAGCGTCAGTTGCTCGCGCAGAAACCTGCCCAGGCCGGACTTCTCCATCAAGCCCAGTGCCGAAGAAGGGCTGCTCGTGAGCGGCTCACCGCGCTCGTCGAGGAAGGTGAGGCTCCACGGGTCGCGCGTGATGCGCACGCCGAGCGGGCCCGCGCGCAGGCTGAGCTCGGCGTCTTCCACCGTGGTCGAGAACGGACGCGCTTCAGGGTCGACGAAGTGCCCAGGGCCGCGCCGCACTCGGCCCTGGTGGTGCAAAATCTGCACGCGGAGCACACCGTCGAGGGGCGTGCTGATGCGCACCGTGAACATGTGGCCCGCCAGCGTCGCCCAGCGTTCGCGCTCAGGGCGATCACTGACGTGCAGCAACAACTGGCGTTCGCCCGGCTCGAACCCGTCCACCCGCCTCAGGTAGTGGGGGACCACGTCTTCGAGCATGCGCCAAGCGCCGTCACCAAATCGCATCGCTGCCTCCGGAGGAGCCCCCGCCAGGGCTTCACTTTTCCACGGTGATGCTGTCGAGCACCAGATCGAAATTCAATTGACGCAACGAAGCGTCGGAAATGAGCGAAGCCAGGAGCTGAGCAGAAGTGACTGCGGTCACTCGCGGAAGTTGACGAACTGCAGCTCCACGCCGAGATCGGCGCGCTTGAGCTCGGCGATCGCAGCCTGCAGATCGTCGCGCTTCTTGCCGGTGATGCGCACCGTGTCCTCTTGAATCGCGCCCTGCACCTTGAGCTTGCTGCCCTTGATCAGCTTGATGATGTCCTTTGCCTTCTCGCTGCTGATGCCCTCGGTGATGGTCACCGTCATCTTGGCGGTGCCGCGCGGCCCGGGCGTGACGTCGCCCCGCTCGAAATGCTTCAGGCTGACCTTGCGGCGTGTCAGCTTGTCCTGCAGCACCTCGTAGGCGGCCTTGACGCGATCTTCCGTGCTGGCCTCGAAGGCGATGCCCTGATCCGTCTGATCGACGGTGGCGCCCGTACCCTTGAAATCGAACCGCTGGGAGATCTCGCGCTTGGCCTGGTTGAGGGCGTTCGCCACCTCATCCCAGGGCAACTTGGAAACGACGTCGAAAGAAGGCATGCCGGGCAGCTTACCAGAACTGCCCGACTGGGTCCGTATGCTGGATTACAGCGGGTCGCTCTTCAGGGACACCTGCCACTTCCAGGCGTCGCGCATGGCCTCGCGGATCGAGAGTTCGGCTTTCCACCCCAGCACTTTCCGGGCCTTGTCGACGTTGGCGTAGCTCTCCACGATGTCGCCGGGGCGGCGCGGGCCGATGCGGTAACGCAGCTTCGTCCCGGAAGCCTCTTCGAAGGCCTGGATCGCCTCCAGCACGGAGGTGGCCGCCCCCGTGCCCACGTTGAAGATCTCGCAGAACGAGGCGCGCTCCTCGCGCCCGAGCCAGGCCAGCGCCGCGATGTGCGCCTTGGCCAGATCGACCACGTGCACGTAGTCGCGCGTGCACGTGCCGTCGGGCGTCGGGTAGTCGTTGCCGAACACCGTCAGCTCGTCGCGCAGGCCGATCGCTGTCTGCGTGATGAACGGCACCAGGTTCTCCGGCTTGCCGCGCGGGAGCTCACCGATGCGCCCGCTCGGATGCGCGCCGACCGGATTGAAGTAGCGCAGCATCACGGCCTTCACCGGTACCTTGGAGGCGGCGGTGTCCATCAGCACCGTTTCGCACATCTGCTTGCTACGGCCGTACGGCGACTCGCCGGGACGAGTGCGCGTCTGCTCCGTCACCGGCAGCTCGTCGGACTGCCCGTAGACGGTCGCCGACGACGAGTACACCAGGTTGCGCAGACCGACCTCGTTCATCACCTCCAGCAGCGCAACCAGCGAGCCGACGTTGTTGTCGTAGTAGGACAGCGCTTCCGGCACCGAGGCGCCGACTGCCTTGTGGGCCGCGAAGTGGATCACGCCGAAGCAAGGACCCTCGGCAGTGAACATGCGGCGCAACGCGGCGCGATCGCGGCAGTCCAACTCGTGCACCGGAAAGCGCACCCCCGTGAGCTCCTGCACGCGCTGCACCACGCGCCGATCGGAGTTGTTGAAGTTGTCCACCACCACGGGCACGTAGCCCGCCGCACACAGCTCGACCGCCGTGTGTGACCCGATGAACCCCGCCCCGCCCGTGATGACTACTTTCCCGTTCGCCACAGCTCTCCCTCGCTAGCAACCCGGTACCGGTTCTAGCCCCCCAGGCAAGGACAAGCCACTCGCGTACCCACAAAAGGCACCGAGCGCCCTCCGGGGAAGGAGAGGGCGCTCGGTTTGGGAGATACGGATATCGATGCGGAAAAGGACAGGAGAAAACTAGCTGACCGAACGGATCGGAACCCCGAAGGGATCCTCTACTGCAAGGCGGTCGAGCCGGACGAGCGGCTCCGGATGTTGCACCGGAGATTCATCCAAGATCGACTGCACGACTCTAAAGGGTCTGGTGCTGTTCGTTTCATGTCAGGGATTTTGATGATTCGTCGCAAAGCTTCGCCGCACGCGAGCGCCGAGCGCGCCAGAGTCCCCCCTGCGCACGCTATCGTTTCATCGTGGCTCGTGGCGGGCCCGGAGCGGGCCATGTGGCAGGCGAGCAGACCGCCGCGCATCCGCACTTTTCCCGTCGCATCCACGGATACGGCGTACTAGCGTGCCGCGCCTTCTTGCCGAATCTCTCCGCGGGGACACCCCGCAGCCCGAGCTGGCCGAGTAAGTGTATGTCAAATCCTCACAGTGTAGGTAGAACTCTGGGTAAGGTCGCGTTGCTCCGTGGCTGGCGCTCGGCGCTGCTGTTCTTCTTGGCTGCCCTGACGTTTGCAGGCGTGGCCGCGGCGGCAGGCAAGGTGGTCTGGAAGAAGACCAAGCTCGAGGAGCTCGACAAGTCCTGGAAGATCGCGATCGAGGTGCATCTGGATCGCGCTCCGGACGTGGCGCACGTACCGGTGCGCTTCACCTTCACTCCGACGGCTTACTACGAGCGCGCGCTGGTGGACGGACACAAGGAGCCGGTGACGCGCACCGTGCCCTTGCAGAACCAGCAGCCGCTGGTCGAGAGCGTCGACCTGAGCTTCCTCGATCCCGCTTCCGGCAAGACCGCGTCTCGTACTCGCTTCACCTTTCAGATCACGCGCGATCACGGCTTCGAGGCGGGCCAGTACGAGGTCAAGGTGACCGACGCGCGCTCGGGCAAGGAGCTCGGCGGAAACACCAGCCTGACCCTGACCGGTGACAATGAAATCGTCGATCGCCGCAGCGTCGTGTTTGACGACAAGCCCAAGGCCAAGCCGAAGACGGACGCCGCCGCCGCGCCGGCCCCGGAGCAAAAGGAGCTGACGCCGGAGGACGACGCCTTCTGGCAGGGCGGGCCGAAGAACCAGGATGAAAAGCCCAAGCCCTTGCCGCCGCCCGCCTCCCTGCAGGAGAAGCCGGGCTGTGGTTGCCGGATGGGCGCCGAGCACTCGAGCACTGCGAGCCTCGGGCTCGCCGCGCTGGGCCTGGCACTGCTCACCCGGCGCGCTCGGCGCGCCTGAGCCGCGGGCGTCGTTCCGCGGAGTTGATCCCTCAGACTGCGCGGTGCGGCAACGCAGGGCGTAGATGCAGGTCGGTCACCTCCGCGCCCCGCGGCAGGGCCAGCGCTGCATGGATGATCTCCGCCACGTCCGCCGGCTGCAGCAGCCGCGCCGGCTCGTAGGCTTCCCGATCGTCAACGGCATGGAGCTGCTCCTGCAGACGCGTGGCCGTTGCGCCGAGGAACACGCTGAGCACGCGCAGACCGAGCGGATTGCACTCCTGGCGCAGGCTATTGGCGACCGCGACGAGCCCTGCTTTGCTCGCGCCATACGCAGACAGGCCGGCGCGCCGCTGACCCACCGCGCTGGAGTTGACGAACACCACGTCGCCCGCGCCGCGCTGCAGGGGGCCGAGCAGCGCGCGCGTCAACACGTAGGGCGCGCTCAGATTGACGCGCAACAGGCGCTCGAAATCTTCGCCGGCCAGCGAGGCAGCCGGCTGCTTCACGAACTCGCCGGCGGCGTGCAACAGTAGCGACACGGCCGGCAAACGTTGGAGCTCCCCCGCCAAGCGCTCCAGCTCTGCGCTCGACTCGAAGCTGGCGACGATAGGCTGAGCCGCGGCACCGCGGCTCGCGACCTCGCTGGAGACCTGCGCGAGCCGGGCCGTGTCGCGTCCGATCAGGATCGCGTGTTGCACCGAGGGGGCAAAACGCAGCGCCAGCGCACGACCGATGCCGCCGCTGGCACCGGTGATGACGGCGACGCGGCCTTCGGCGCTCACGACCATTTCACGAGCTTCGACGAGCGCGCCATCGGGATCAAGCCCCGACCGGTGCGCCGCGTACACTCGACCACAACGAGGGGAGCTCGACCGGGATCCGTGATCCGCGCAGACCGCCGGGGCCCGGCGGGGAAGTAGGCTGCAGTGTGGCAAAAACGAGGGAGGCATTCGTGAAGACGGCCGCTCGAGCCCGTCGAAACTTCGACGCCGGAATCGCCAACGCTGGCCCGCCTCGCCGCCGTATAGTGCTAAAACGCTTCTCTTCTCCCAGGATCCTGAGCCGGAGAGCTCCGTGAAAATCCTCGCCGTCATCGTCAATCACAAGCGGCCCGAGCTCGTGCTTCAGGGCTTGCAATCGTTGGGTCCGGAGCTTGCAGCGCTGGGCGGCGGATGTAGGGCCATCGTCACCGACGCTTCCGGTGACGGCTCGGACGACGTGATTGAACGCGGTATTCGAGAGCACGGCTTCGGCGGCTGGGCGAGTCTGTTGCGGCTGGATAGGAATGGGGGCTACGGCTACGCCAACAATCGGGCGATTGCCTCGGCGCTCGCTTCCGAGGATCCACCGGAGTTCTGCTACCTGCTGAATCCGGATGCATACGTGTACCCGGGCGCCGTGCGCGAGCTGTACGAGCTCATGCAGCAGCGCCCCGACGTCGGGCTGTGTGGCTCGCAGCAAGAGCAGCCCGACGGCAGCATCAACTGCTCGGCGTTCCGCTTTCCGAGCGTGCGCAGCGAGCTGATCCAGGGCTCGCGGCTCGGGGTCTTGAAGCGCCTGTTTCCCGACGCGGAGATCGCTCCGCCTCCGCCGCAGCAGCCCGCGCCCGTCGATTGGCTCTCCGGCGCCAGCTTGCTGGTGCGCCGCAGTGTGTTCGATACCGTCGGTTTCTTCGACGAAACCTTCTTCCTCTACTACGAGGAGACGGATCTCTGCCTGCGCGCCCGCCGCGCGGGGTTCCGTTGCTGGTACGTGCCGGCGAGCCGCGTGGTCCACCTGGAGGGGCAGTCGACGGGCGTCACGGACACGCGCGCCGCGCCCCAGCGCCTACCGCGCTACTGGTTTGAATCTCGGCAGCATTACTTCATGAAGAACCACGGCCCGTGGAAGAAGCATCTCGCGGACGTGGCCTGGACGTTGGGCTTCATGTCGTGGCGCGCGCGGCGGCGCTTTCAGGGTCAGACGGACGATGATCCGCCCCACTTGCTGTCGGATTTCGTCCGTTTTAACTTCCTCCATGGGTAATCGATGGGAAAACTCAGCGCAATTTCCCTGTCCTCCAGCTCTGCTTCCGGCTGCCCTAGTCCTTCCAGTCCAAATGGCCCGCGCCCGGTGAGCGCGGCAAGCAATGGCGTGCCCGCGGCCAGTGCCGAGCCGCCGACGCAGTATCAAGCCGCCGAGCAACGCATGGGCGTGCCCCCGGTCGCGGAGCGCGGACGCAAGAATGAAAATCCTCCGGAGCTCAGCTTCTGGGAGCTGTTGAAGGAGGACTTCGTCACGCACGAGAGCAGCCTGTTCGAGCAAGGCTTCTGGGCGGTCGCCAACAATCGCTTCGGCAACTGGCGCATGGATGTGAAGAACCCGGTGCTGCGCGCGCCGTGCACCGTGGCGTACCGCGCGCTGGAAAAGGGCATCGAGATCTTCGGCGGCATCACCTTGCCGTACACGACCAAGCTGGGGCGGCGCGTGCGGCTCTGGCATCACGGCGGAATGATCATCGGGGCGCGCGCCATCGGCAACGACGTGCACATCCGCCAGAACACCACCATCGGCGTGGCGCAGACCTGGCGCGACGATGATCTGCCGATCATCGAGGACGGCGCGGACATCGGCTGTGGCGCCTCGATCCTGGGTCCCGTGGTGGTCGGGCGCAACTCGAAGCTGGGTGCCAATGCCGTCGTGCTCGAAGACATTCCCGAAGGCGCCACGGCGATGGGCAATCCCGCGCAGGTGCTGTTCGTCGCTCCTTCCCGGGAGCGGCACTCCGAGCCGGAGCCGCCCCCTGATTCTGAGACGGAGAAGAAGGCCAACGGAGCCATGAATGGCGTAACGACTCTCTTTGCGGCTCCCGCAGCCGTCTGCCCGGCGCCGGACGTCGCTCCCGCCGCAGAGCCCGAGGCCGCCCCGCGCGTCCGGGTCGACCTGGGCACGCTCGCGCTGCTCGGCTCCGCGAATCTCGACTACCTGGCGATGAACTTTCGCGAGACCTGCCGCAAGTACGAGCTCGGTCTCGCGCTGCATGTGCCGGCCTACGGCCAGGCGCAGCGCGAGCTGATCGACGCCGAGTCCGAGTTGCGCAAGCTGCAGCCGACGGCGACGTTGATCGTGGAGTCGGCGGAGCAGCTGCTGGGCGAGCTGTGCGCCGACCCTCTGGCGCTGCAGGGCGAGGCGCGCCAGCAAGCGCTGGAAGAGCGCCTTTCACCTTGGCTGCGCTTGATCGAAATGGCGCGCGATCAGCTGCCCGGCAAGCTGCTGGTGCTGAGCCTCGGGCACGTCCGCCGCTCGGTGCTGGCGCAGGCGGACTCCGAGAGCGAGCGCGGCGTGAAAGCGCTGATCGCCGACGCCAACCGCTTGCTGCGCGGCGTGGTGGCCGAGCTCAAAGATGCGCACGTCATCGATGCGGAGGATGTGATCGCCGAGGTCGGGCGTACCCGTTCTGATCCAGGCAAATACTGGCATCTGGGGCGCGTGCCGTTCAGCACGGAGTTCGGCGACGTGCTGGCCCGCCGCGCGCTCGGGCTACTGCTCGCGCTCGCCGGCAAGACGACGCGCGTGATGGTGCTCGACCTCGACAACACGCTCTGGGGCGGTGTGCTCGGTGAAGACGGGCGCGAGGGCCTCAAGCTGGGCGGCGCCTATCCAGGCAGCGCGTTTCAGGAGTTCCAGCGCACGCTGCGCGCGCTCGCGCGGCGCGGCATCGCTCTGGCCGTCGCCAGCAAGAACGATACGGATCAGGCGCTGGAGATGATGGCCAGCCACCCCGAGATGATCCTGCGACCCGAGGACATCGTCGCCCACCGCATCAGCTGGAACGAGAAATCGCAGGGCATCGACGAGATGCTGGAGGAGCTGAGCCTGGGCAAGGCCTCGTGCATGTTCATCGACGACAACCCGGTCGAGCGCGAGAAGGTGCGGCGCAATCTGCCCGAGGTGGTGGTGCCGGACCTGCCGCTGGATCCCGCGGAGTTCGCCAGCTGGCTGCTCGAGTCGCCGTATCTGGAGTGCCAGGCGCTCACCGCGTCCGACTTCAAGCGTACCGAGTCCTACAAGGCGCGCTCGGCGGCCAACGCCTCGCGGCGCAAGTTCTCCAATATCGACGACTTCTATCGCGACCTGCAGATGCACGTGCGCTTCGAGCCACTCGGCACGGACAATCGCACCCGTGTCCTGCAGCTGATGGTCAAGACCAATCAGTTCAACGCGACGACACGCCGCCACGACGCGGGGGCGATCGACGCGCTGGTGCAGCGCGGCGCAGAGGTCTACGCCATCGGCGCGAAGGACCGCTATGCTGCCTATGAGCTCATGGGCGTGATCATCCTCGAGCCCCAGGCGGCCGATCGCCTGCACATCGACTCCTTCTTGCTGAGCTGCCGCATTCTCGGGCGCACGCTGGAGACGGCGGTGCTCGGCTTTGCGTGCGACCGGGCGCGGGCACGCGGCGCGAGCAAGCTCAGCGCCGAGATCATCGAGACGGAGCGCAATACTCCGGTGCGCGACGTGTACAAGCGACACGGCTTCGCGGACCTCGGTGTGGGCCGCTTCGAGCTGGCGCTGGA
>JAICTU010000841.1 GCA_025936205.1 Polyangiaceae bacterium
AGAAGCTCTGCACGCGATCGATCAACGGGCTCGTGGGGTAATCTGTAACGAAGCGGCGCGCCTCGCTGGCCGCCTCTTCCTGGCGCCCAGCACCAGCCAGCGCTTCCATCCGGAGCAGGCGTGCCTCGGAGGCGAACTCGCTGCCGCCACCGCCGCTCTGATACTCGTCGATGAGCTCGAGCGCGCGCCCGAACTGCCCCGCTTTGAACGCTGCGCGAGCCTGCTTGATCTGCTCGATCTGCTCGGCCAGGCTGCGCGCGGGTGCCGCAGGCGCTGGGCTCGCTGCTGGCGCCGCGGCCATCGTGCCGGCGTCCGCCGGTTTTGCGCGCGCCGAATCGCGCGGGGCAACAGTGCGCTGCGCGACGGGCGGGCGCGTGGCGGCGCTCCGCGCGGGCAGGGGCGCGAGATCCGGCAGACTCGGTTCCCCGTTGCGTGGGGGCTCGGGTGCAGGGCTGCTCTCCTTCGGGTTACTCGGGCTCGGGCTCGTCCTCGAGCTTTCCGCGGAGATGGGGATCGGTTCGTCGGCCCTCCCGCATAACCACAGCAGACCCGCAAGCCCCGCGGCGCACGCCAGCAACGCCGCCCGCAATGCTCGGCGCCTTGGCAGCGCCGAGCTCGGCGCGTCGTGCCGCGCACGCTCGATCTCCGCGCGCCCGAGCGCCTGAATGCGCTCGCGCAGCGCCTCCGAAGGTCCTTCGCGCCGCAGCTGCACGAACAGACTGCGGTCGAGGTCGGGTCCGGAGGGATCGCTCAAGCGCCTGCTCCAAACGGGTTGCGCCGCGCAGCGCCCCGCCAGCAGCTGGGCGAAGGCCGCGCGCGCACGGCGCAGCCGCGATGCGGCCGTTCCTTCGGCGATCTCCTCCAGCTGTGCGATCGCGGGTACCGTCGCTTCTTCCAGCTCGGCCAACACCAGCACCCGGCGTAGCTCCTCGGGCAGCTGCTCCAGCAGCTCGTCCAGCAGTTGCGCCGCGCGGCCCAGCTCGGCTTGCTCATCGGGGGAGAGCCCCGGCGCGTGCGCCTCGGCAAGGGCGTCGCTGGAGACCTCCGCCCGGCGCCCGCGATCCCGCCGCGCGTTCGCGGCCACGCGCCGCGCCGTACCATACAGGAACGCCCGCTCCTTACCGCGCGGCAGCTCGTCCCATTTGCGCGCCGCGATCATGAACACCTGCTGCGCGAGATCGTCCGCGTCTGCAGCCGACGCGCCGAAGCGGCGCAGCAGCCGCCACACGAAGTCGAGGTGCTGCGAGACGAGATCGTCGAAGTCATGGCGGGGGGCCGGGGCAGGTGCGGCGCTGGGCTCGGGTGCGCTGCGGCGCGCCGAATTCACGGCGGCGCCATGTCCTCGGCGGCGAAAAACGATCACGGGCCTCGCCAGACGACGCCCAGGCCCGCCTCCAAGCCCAGGCTGCGCGTGCGAAACCACGCCTCGCCGCCCTGCGCGGACCCCATTTCGTACTTCACGAGCGGCAGCGCACCCAGATCGACTCCGGCGCAAGGGTAGAACGCGACGCCCGGCAGCTCCCAGGCGAGCGGACAGGCTTCGAGCCGTGCGCCCAACAAGTTGACGTTCAGCCCGCGATCGCGCGCGTGCCCCTGCCCCTGCCCATGCACCACGAACAGCGAGGCGCGCAGCTGCCGCACGAGCCCATCC
>JAICTU010000421.1 GCA_025936205.1 Polyangiaceae bacterium
ATTTGCTATAACTTCATGCCGGTCATCGACTGGACGCGCACGGACCTCGCGTGGCGCGCGCCCGACGGCAGCATCGCGCTGCGCTTCGAGAGTGCTGCCTGGGTGGCGTTCGATGTGTTCATCCTCGAGCGTCCGGGAGCGCGCAGCGAGTACGACGAGAAGCAGCTGGAGTCAGGGCGGCGATACTTCGAGGCGCTGGGCACGCAGGGGCGGGAGCAGCTGATCCGGACGGTGGCGGCAGGGCTGCCCGGAGCGAACGAGAAGGGCTATTCGCTGGAGGGGCTGCGGCGCGAGCTGGAACGCTGGCAGAGTGTGACGCCGGACCAGCTGCGCAGCCGCCTGGTGGGCTTTCTGAAGGCTGTTGTGCCGGTGTGCGAGCGCTATGATCTGCGGCTCTGTCTCCATCCCGATGATCCGCCGCGGCCGCTGCTCGGTCTGCCGCGCATCGCCAGCTGCCAGATGGACTTCGATGCGCTGTTCGAGGCCGTGCCCAGTCCGGTGAACGGGCTCACGCTGTGCGTGGGGTCGCTCACCGCCGGGCGTCATAACGATGCTTCGGCGCTGGTGCGGCACTTCGCGCCGCGCATCCACTTCGCGCACCTGCGCACGGTGTTGCTGGAGGAGGACGATTCGTTCGTGGAAGCGGATCATCTCGCCGGTGACGCGAACCTGGTCGACGTGGGGCGCGTGCTGGTGGCCGAGGAGCGGCGGCGCCGCAAGGCTGGTCTTTCGCACGCGGAGATCGCGCTGCGTCCCGATCACGGCCGGGTGCTGGAGGGCGACATCGCCGACCTGCCGGGCTATCCCTGGCTGGGGCGGCTCAAGGCGTTGGCCGAGCTACGCGGCATGTTGACCGCCATCGAGCAGCTGACGTGAGCACTGCTCGTCGCGCCCCTCCCAAGCCGGATCGTCGCCCCCCGCGCGCTGGAAAATCCGGCGGCGCAAGACCCGGCGGCGGCAAGCCGGGCGGCGGCAGGCCCCCTCCGCGTCCGGTGCCCGAGCGCGAGCAAGGGGGCCAGCGGCGTCCCTTGTCACACGTGGGCGGCCGCATCGAGCGGCTCGAGGGGCCCGACGCGCTGACCGCCGTGATCCGGCGCTGTCTGAGCGTGCACCCGGAGCGCGGCGTGCGCGATCACGTGCACGGATTCCACAGCTATCCGGCGCGCCTGCATCCGGGCACGGCGGCGCGCCTGATTCAGGAGCTGGCGCCCGAGCGCGGCAAGGTCGCCGATCCGTTCTGCGGCTGCGGCACCGTGCTGATCGAAGCGCGGCGGCTGGGGCGCACGGCGCTCGGTCTGGATCTGAACCCGCTCGCCGTGCGGCTCACGCGCTTCAAGGCGAACCCGCTCGACGCCGCGCAGCGCGATGAGCTGATGGAGGCGGCGCTGCGCGTGGCCGAGGGTGCCGAAGATCGCCGCACCGAGCAGGCAGGTCCCACACGCCAGTACTCGCCCGAGGAGCGCGCCGAGTTCGACATTCACGTGCTGCTCGAGCTGGACGGGCTCGCGCACGGCATCCGGCAGGAGCCGCAAGGGCCGATCCGGCGCGCGCTCTTGCTGGCCCTGTCGTCCATCTTCAGCAAGGTGGCGCGCCAGCCCAGTGCCGATCGCCCTCAAAACAAACAGCCGAACAAGCGCCCGCCGGGCAAGGAAACCAGCGGCAAGCGCCCGGCGATCACGGAACCGAGCAACAAGCGCTTGCCGAGCGGCTTCACCTTGCGCTTCTTCGTCCGGCGCGTGGAGGAGCTGGTGGGGCAGCTCGAGGACTACGAGTCATTGCTGCCGCCCGGTGCGCCCAAAATCGAGTGCAAGGAGGGCGATGCGCGTCAGCTGGATCAGCTGGGCTGGCGCGACGTGGATCTGGTGATCAGCTCGCCTCCGTACCCGGGGGTGCTCGACTATGCGGACTACCATCGCACGCGGCTGCTCTGGCTGGGGCTGGATGCCGGCGATTTCGAACGCAAGGAGCTGGGCTCGCGCCGCGCGCTGCAGCGGCTGGATCACGCGGCGGCGGCGGCGCGCTGGGAGCAGGATTTCACGTGCGTGCTGGAGGCGTTGAAGGGCACGCTCGCGCCCGCCGGGCTTGCAGCGCTGGTGCTGGCGGACTCGATGCTCGCCGGGGAGCCCTATCCCGCGGACGAGGTGGTGGAGCGTTGCGGCGCGCGCGCAGGCCTGCGCGTGGTCGCGCGTGGCAGTCAGCGGCGGCCACATTTTCACGCCGATAGCGCCGCCGCGTTTGGGCGCAGGCCGCGCTATGAGCACTTATTGTTGCTCGGTGCGGCAGCCCGCCGCGGCGACTGAGACGTCGCGGTGTGCACGAGCGGGGCTGCTGGTGCAGGCCTCACTCGAGCCTATCGGTGAGCTCGCATGATGTGCCGACGCTGCCCACAGCAGGGGAGCGGCGCACACGGAACTGCTCGCGGCGTCCGCGTCGTGCTTGACCTGCTCGGGTGCTGCGGCGAGAGAATACTGGCGTGGGGCAGGGTTGGGTCTCCGTCGCCCGCAGCGCGCGCGTGCGCTGGCGGGCCTTGCTCGGGCTCGCTGCTGGGCTCTGGGCGGGGTCGAGCGCGGCTCAGGACGATGCATCTTCGCTGACAGCGCCGGTCGAGCTGCACGCGTTCGTGAGTCAGGGTTTCATCCTGAGCGCGAAGAACGAGTACCTGGCCAACTCCAAGCGCGGCAGCCTCGAGTTCTCCGAGGCAGGGTTCAATGTGACGAAGCCGCTGCCGGAGAACTTGCGTCTCGGAGTGCAGCTGTTCGCGCATGACCTGGGGCCGTTCGGCAACTTCGAGCCGCAGTTCGACTGGTACTATCTCGACTGGCGTCCACGCGACTGGTTCGGCATTCGCGTCGGGCGCCTCAAGGTGCCGTTCGGCTTGTACAACGAGCTGAACGATATCGATGCGGCGCGCGTGCCGATCTTGCTCCCGCAGTCGATCTATCAAGCAGATCATCGCGAATACTTGTTCGCCTTGGCCGGCGGTGAGCTGTACGGCGACCTGAACCTCGGGGACGCAGGTTCGCTCGAGCTTCGTGCCTACGGCGGGACGCTTCCAGGGCAGCTGCCGGGGAGCAAGCCCGGGCTGACGGTCACGCGCTCGGCCGTGCCCTACGTGTACGGAGCGCGAGCGCTCTGGTCAACGCCGCTCGACGGCTTGGTTGCCGGCTTCAGCGCGCAGGCGGTTCGTTTCGATTGGGATGTCACGCTCGATCCAGCGCTGGTCAGCTTTCTGGAGCCGAGGGGGCTGCTGCCGCCGGGCTTGACATACCCGATGCTGGTCCAGTTTCGTGTGCCGCGCTGGGTCGCGTCGCTGCAATACGCGGCGCACGATCTGGATTTCTCCGCGGAATATAGCCGCTGGACGGGGCAATTTCACAGCCCCGCGCCAGCGCTCTTTCCGCCGCACATCGTCAATGAGCGCTACTACGCGATGGCGTCGTACCACTTGGCTTCCTGGTTCACGCCCGGTCTCTACTATTCGGGATACTTCGTGAACGTGGAGCAGCGCCACGGCCGCCAGAACTACCAGCACGATCTCGCCATCACGACCCGCTATGACCTGACGGACCACTGGCTGTTGAAGCTCGAAGGTCACCTGATGTTCGGTACGGCGGCGCTGGACAATCGACAGCTGAACAGCGGCGCGGAGCAGAAGGACCTCGCGCCGACCTGGGGTGTCTTGCTGGTCAAGACGACCGCCTACTTCTAGAGGGCAAGGGCGGTGAAGGGCACGCAACAGATGCGATCGAAGGCGCAGAGAAAGGGCAAGCAGCGGCGCGCAGCGCTCGCCGTATTGCTCGCACTCTCGTTCATTGCCATCGGTTGGGCTGCGGCGGCACCGCCGCCGGGCTTTGTCGTCATCGCTCATCCCAGCAATCCGGCGCTCAGCGTGGAGCGCGCGTTCCTGGCCGACGCCTTCCTCAAGAAGACCACGCGCTGGTCCGACGAGACGCTCATCTATCCCGTCGATCAGGGCCCTGACTCCGGCTGCCGACAGCGTTTCTCCGAGCAGGTCTTGCGCCGCTCGGTGTTCGCTGTGCGCAGCTACTGGCAGCAGCGCATCTTCGCCGGTCGCGGGCTGCCGCCACCGGAGCTGGAGTCCGACGAGGCCGTGCTGCGCTACGTGCGCGACCGTCCAGGCGCGGTCGGTTACGTCTCCGACCGCGCCGAGCTCGGCGGCGTCAAGGCGTTGAGCGTGCGCTGAGCGTCAGGCCCGGTACTTCTCGATGAAGTACTTCAGGTGCGAGGTGATCTGTTCCGCGGACGTGAACTCCAGCGCGAAGTGTTCGCGGATCTTGGACAGATCGAACAAGCAGGGAGTGCCGGGTTCGCCTTCGACCACCACCTTGCTCTTCGACCCGCACAGGCGCACGGCCTCTTCGGCCACGGCCTGCCAGGTCACGAAGGGCGTGGCGAGCCCGAAGTACACCTCGCGGCTGCGCGTCGAGTCCAGCACTGCATGATACAGCCGGGCCAGGTCGCCCGCCCACACGAACTGCGTGCCGTCGCCCTTTTTTAGCCGGATTTCCTGGCCGGAGAGGGCCTTCTTCACGATCTCGTTGAAGCGCTGATCGGGTTGCGTCGGGGCGCCTTCCGTTGCCGGGTTGCCGAAGGTGTAGCCCGGACGAATCACGTTACAGCGCATGCCGGTCTTGGCACCAACCGCCATCACATAGGCCTCGGAAGCGGCCTTGGTCGCTCCGTAGTAGTCGCTCGGACGCACCGGATCGGCTTCGCTCATGCGCGACCAGAAGCCACCGAGCGCCGCCGTGGAAGAGGTGTAGATGAAGTGTTTCACGCCCGCTTGCACGCTCGCCTCCAGCAAGCCGACGGTCGCCTGCGTGTCGCGCTCCAGCATCGCGAGCGGGGTGTCGCCCCAGCCGAGGGCCACGTGGACGCAGGCCTCGCAACCCTCCAGGTGCTGCGCGATGAGCTTGCCGTCGTAGAGCGTCGCGGACACGCGCCGCACGCGTGGATGGCTGGAAAGGGACGGCGTTTTTTCGGGATTTCGCGCGATCACCACCAGGTCGTGCCCCGCCTGGAGCAGGCGGTAGGCGACGTGAGAGCCGATGAACCCGGTGGCGCCGGTCATGAAGATTCGCATGGTCGGAGCAGGGTAGCGACGGCGGCCTGGCGCGTGCAAGCACCCGGGAGAAAAACATGCCAGCAGCCTTAGGCCACGTGTCAGCCACGCCGTAGTCCGGGTGGGGAGGAGGGCGCGAGCCGCAGCCCGGACCTCCCGCTGTGGTGATCGAGTGTCCGAGCCGAGTCCGACCGCATCTGCGCCCGCCGCCCCACCCGCGGTGTGCGTGGTCGAGCCCGACGCCGAGTTCGCTGCGCGCCTGGCACGCGTGGGCACGGAGCAGCGCGCGGAAGTCGTCACGTTCGAGAGCTCGCGCAGCGCCCTGGAGCACCTTGCGACCCAGCGTTGCGACCTGATCCTGGCCGGCGACGGGCTGGAGGAGCCGAGTTGCCCGGCGTTGCTGCGCCGCGTCCAGAACGAGCACCCGGAGGTGCTGCGGGTCGTGCTCAGCGACCGTGACGGGGTCGAGGTGTTTCGGCGCGTGCCCTACGCGCACCAGTTCTTCCGGCGCACGGCCGCGCCCGCTGCGCTCGAGGCCGCGCTCGCGCAGTGTCTGGCGCTGCGCTCGTTGGTCCAACGCCCACAGCTGCGCGCGCTGGTGTCTTCCAGCAATCGGCTGCCGGCTGCGCCCAAGCTGTACGCGCAGTTGATCGATCTGCTGGCAGATCCGAAATGCTCGATGGTGAAAGTGGTCGACGTGATCCAGCGCGACCTCGGCATGTCCACCCGGCTGATGCAGCTGGTTTCATCGGCATTTTTCGGGCTCTCGACGCAGATCCAGAGCCTTGGAGCCTGCATCGGTTACCTCGGTCTGAACGCGGTCCGCTCGCTGGTGCTGTCGGCCGAGATCAGCCAGCTGTATCCCGCGACGGTGCCCGGCTTCTCGTCGGAGACGGTCCACGCTCGCGGGCTCGCCACTTCGCGGCTGGCGCGGCGCCTCGCACCCGGGATGGTGGACGAAGGCCAGGCCTTCGTGGCGGGCCTGCTGCACGGCGTCGGCCAGCTCGTGCTGGCCTCGCGCGCGCCGGACGGCTTTGCGGAAACACTGGTGCTCGCCGAGGAGCGCGAGCTCACGCTGACGGCCGCGCAGCTCGAGGTGTTCGGCGCGACCGACGCGCAGGTGGCGGCCTATCTGCTCGCGCTCTGGGGGCAGCCCATCGACATCGTCAGCGCGATCGCCAACCAGGACACGCCCGAGCGCGTCGATGTTCGGACGCCCGGAATGGCAACGCTGATCTACATCAGCAAGCGGCTCGCTCAGAACCCGGCCATGCCGCTCGGCGATGACCCCGCGTCTGCGGCGCAGCTGAACACGGCGTTCCTGACGCAGGTCGGCGCGCTCGAGAAGCTGACGAGCTGGCGCGCGGTGGCAAGCCGCGTCGGTTGCTGAAGCAGGGGCTCACGCTCCCCGGGGATGCACTATCCCGCTTCTGTCGCGTCGTTTATCGTGCGCCGCATGACGATACCGACTGAAACGCAAGCCGTCTTCATTCGCGCCCCCGGCGGGCCCGAAGCGCTCGAGCTCGGCACCTTGCCGCTGGCAGCGCCGGGCCCCGGTGAAGTGTTGATCCGCCATACGGCGATCGGCCTCAATTACATCGACACGTATCACCGCAGCGGGCTCTATGCACTGCCGTCGCTGCCGCAGGCGCTGGGCTCGGAAGCAGCTGGCGTCGTCGAGGCGCTGGGCCCCGACGTCAGCGGGGTGGAGGTCGGTCAGCGCGTGGCCTACGCCACTGCGGGACCTGGCGCGTATGCGATGCGGCGGGTGGTGCGCGCCCAGCTGGTCGTGCCGGTTCCCGACGGAGTATCGGATGAGGCGGCGGCGGCGGTGCTGCTCAAGGGTATGACCGTGGAATATCTGGTGCGGCGTACCTACCCGGTGCGCGCTGGCGAGACCGTGCTGTGGCACGCGGCGGCAGGCGGGGTGGGACTGCTCGCCTGTCAGTGGCTTCGCCACCTGAAGGTGCGCGTGATCGGCACAGTCGGTAGCCACGAAAAGGCGCAACTAGCGCAACAGCATGGGTGCGACGTGCCGCTCCTGTACAATGAGCCCGGCGATCTGAGCGAAAGAGTGCGCGCACAGACCGCAGGGGTGGGCGTGCCGGTGGTGTACGATTCAGTGGGGCGCGCTACCTTTCAGAGTTCACTGCGCTCGCTCGCGACGCGCGGTTTGCTGGTCAGCTTCGGCAATGCCTCGGGCAAGCCGGACCCGGTCGATGTCCTGGCGCTGTCCGCGAACGGCTCTCTGTTTCTCACTCGTCCCACGCTCGCGCACTACACGCGCGACCGCGCCGAGCTGACGAGCTGTGCGGGTGCTGTCTTCGACCTGGTTGCGCGCGGGGTGTTGCAGCCGGTGATTGGCCAGCGCTTTGCGTTGCGCGACCTGCGCCGCGCGCACGAGTCGCTGGAGCGTCGCCAGACGATCGGATCCACCGTCATCCTGCTCGACTGATCCTGCTCGACTGGAGTTTTGCGCCTGCAGGAGCGCGCCGGAGCGCGTTGCGCGATCGCGCGGATCCGTTGCTCCGATGGACGACGCGATCCAGTCGATCGCGACGTGTGTGCGATCTCCCCAGTGATCGCTGCGACGCCGAAAATCTTCGTACGATCGCTGCTTTTCGGGTGGAGCCGAGTGCGCGGAGTTGTGTTAAACCAATAGCCATCAGCTAGACGGCTCAGCGAGTGATCGTAAGCTCTCTTCTGGTGCTTTTCGCAGCCGTTCTCCTGGCAGCTTCTTCTTCGCCCGCCACCTCCCGATTCGCGTGGCGAGCGCGCCTCAGCACCCGGTAGTCGCAGCCGCCGCGTGCCCGAGCGGATGTTTCACTGACCCAGCCACCAACAGGTATTCGAATGATCGGATTCAGCAGCACCCCCCGCGCGTCCTCGTCGCCTCGGACCGGACTCGGAGTCACCCTCTCCCTGATCGGTTTCGCGGCTGTCCTCGGTGGCAGCGCCTGTGAGTCGGCCTTGACCGACGGCAACCCCAGCATGATGAAAGGCTCTGGTCCGTTCGGGGAACAAAATTCCAACGGGACGAACCTGGGGCCCGATGGCATGCCATTGAACCCGGCGGCCACGCCGGCTGACGGTCGGGACCGCGGTCCTGCCTCGCTGTCGGCCATCGACAACAGCGGGCCGACGGTCGACGC
>JAICTU010000740.1 GCA_025936205.1 Polyangiaceae bacterium
CACCCTCTTTCTTCACTCAGCGATCGCTGAGCGCGGAGACGCCCGGCAGGTCTTTGCCTTCGAGCAGCTCTAGCGAGGCGCCGCCGCCCGTGGAGACGTGGCTGACCTTGTCTTCGATGCCGTACTCCTCCGCCGCCGTCGCCGTGTCGCCGCCACCGATGATGGTGGTGGCGCCCTGGGCCGTGGCCTTGGCCACCGCTTCCGCCACGGCGCGCGTGCCCGCCGAGAAGCGCTCCATCTCGAACACGCCCACCGGACCGTTCCAGACCAGCGTCTTGGCCTTGCTGATCACGTCAGCGAACAGCTCGCGCGACTTGGGGCCGGCGTCGAGGCCCTGCCAGCCGTCCTTGATGCCGGTTGCATCCGTCGCCGAGTCCACATTGGCCTTCGCGTCGAAGGCGTCGGCGATCACGTAGTCGACCGGGAAGTGCAGCGTGACGTTGCGCTCCTTGGCCTTGGCGACGAGCTTCTCGACGATCTTGGCCCCGTCCGCATCGAACAGGCTGCTGCCGATGGCCATCCCGTTCATCACCTTCTTGAACGTGTAGGCCATGCCGCCGCCGATGATCATGGTGTTGACCTTGTCGAGCAGGTTCTCGATCAGCTGGATCTTGTCCTTGACCTTGGCGCCGCCGAGGATCGCCAGGAACGGGCGCTCCGGGTTGGAGAGCGCCTTGCCGAAGTACTCGAGCTCCTTCTGCATCAGGAAGCCCGAAGCGCGCTGGGGCAGCTGAACGCCCACCATCGAGGCGTGCGCACGGTGTGCGGTGCCGAAGGCGTCGTTGATGTACACGTCGCCGAGCTTGGTGAGCGAGGCCCGGAAGGCCGCGATCTGCTCCTTGCTGGCGCCCTTGCCCTCTTCCTCCAGGTAGAAGCGCAGGTTCTCGAGCAGAACGACATCGCCCGGCTTCAAATCGGAACAGGCGCGCTCGATCTCGGGACCGACGCAGTCGGGCAGGAAGCGCACGGGCTTGCCCAGCCGCTCTTGCAGCACCTTGGCGACCGGCGCGAGCGTGTACTCCAGGTTCTTCTTGCCGTCGGGACGGCCCAGGTGGCTCATCAAGACAACGGAGGCGCCATGGTCGAGGGCGTACTTGATGGTCGGCAGCGCAGCGTCGATGCGCTGCGTGTTCGTGACCTTGCCGTCTTTCATGGGCACGTTGAAGTCGACGCGGATCAGCGCGCGCTTGCCGCTGAGTTTCAGGTCGGCGATGGACAGCTTGTTCAGATTCATCAAAGTACTCCCGGATCGAAAACGCCGCCGGCGGCGCCGCGGCGGCCGCGAGTTTTGCAGCGAATGTGCGGCCAGGGGTAGGAGATTTTCGGTGTCGTGGCGGTATCTCGAGGCCCGAGCGGCGCCAAAAATCTCGTCCGGGATCTTCCAATGAATTTGTGTGCCGTTCCGACCCTCTTCAGTTCCCCGGCCACCGGGGCGGCCAGACCTTCAATGGCCACGTCGGGAGCGCGCGACTCTGTCTTCCATCCGGCGCAACAGCGCGTCGATCTCACGCTGCGCCTGCTCGCTCGGCCGCGGTGAAGTCAGCGCCTCATCCTCGGCGTGCGCATCGTCCGTCGCCGCTTGCCCGTACGAGTGGGGGGCTCCGGTCGTGCGGGTGCGCGCATAGCCAGGATCTGCCGCCGGATCGCGCGCCGCGCCGCGCGATCCGAGCGCGATGCCGGCGCTCGCGGCCCCGGCGGAAGACGGGCTCGGGCTCTCGTCTCCAGCGCCGGTCGTTCCGGACGAACCATCCAGCCGCAGATCGCCGCGCGTCCAGCGCGAGTCGCGCAAGGCGCCGAAGATCCGCCAGGCGAGCGCGCCATCGAGCGGCGGCAACGGCAGTAAATTGATGACCAGCAAGGCCAGGTTGATCTCGACGAAGCAGAAGCGCAGCTGGCTGCCCATGGGGCTGGCAGCCAGGGAGTCCGAGAACGCCAGCGCCAGGCCGAGCAGCAGCGCCTGCATCAGCAGGCCGCCCCAGGCCACCCAGGCTCGCTCCAGCATGCTGCCCGCGCCGCGCCAACGACAGCTGCCACCCACGCCCGTCGTATCCAGCCCGATCAACGTGCCCCCCGCCACGGCCACCGCGAGCGCATGACCGAGCTGATGCCCGAGGATCACGACCAGCACTCCCCCCCAGATCAAGGGCTCGAAGCGCAACCGCCCCGCCAGGGCCGCCGCCGCGAGCACGCTCCAGTGCACGCGAAGCTCGGCGCCCCAGAGGCGCACCACGCGCAGGTAGCCGCGATCGAGCATGGCCAGATCGCAAAGATACGGCTCAGGGGCGGAGCTGGCACCATCAATTCACTCGTCGCATCTCGCGCATCCGGCTTCGGCCAGCCGGAACCGGCACATCCTCAACGCTCGAGCAGGGTCCCATCCCGAGCTGGTCTAGCCCGTCTGGATCCGGCGGCCGCTGCTCAGGTCGTACACGTCGCCCGGCATCGCCAGACGGAAGCCCAACGCTTCCGCGCGTTCCCGATGCTGCTCGATCCCGTCGTCATGATGCATCAACACGATCTTCTGGCGCAGATGGGGCGCGAGCTTTTCGAAGTCGCTGAACAGGCCGTGCACCTGTCCCGGAAAGTCGGCGAACGTACAGTCGTGGAAGAAGATGCTGGTACGTGGGGCGAGCCGCTCCAGTAGCTCGGCATCGACCACGGAGTCGCCGCTCCACCAGGCGAGGCGCGAGCCCGGCCCGGGCAAGGCAAACTCGATCGAGGTCGACGGCTTGCCGTACACGTGTCGCGTCTCGCGCACGACCAGCGAGAGATCGCCGGAGTGGAACGCCTCCGAGTGATTCCAGCTGGAGCGAGCTGGAGCCTCGATCGCGTCGGGCCCGAGCACGTCGAAGTAGTCGCCCAGCGTACCCGTGACAGGCTCGCCGCTCGCGTTCGAGCGATAGCGCAACGAAGGCCCGAGCACTTCCCACAGCTCGGATAGCACCGCGCTGTGCGCAGCGAGCCGCGGGCGGGGGCCGCCCTTCATCACCGCCGGTACACGGGGGTCAGAGCCCGAGCCGCTCGTGTAATAGCGCACGAACGCGAACTCCTCGAGCCCGAACACGTGATCCCCATGCACATGGGTCACGAGCTGGCCTGCCACGTCGTGCCAGCGCAATCCCGCATGCGCGAGCTGCTCGGGAGCTTGGCGCCCACAATCGATCAACCAACGCTCGCCCGAGGGC
>JAICTU010000679.1 GCA_025936205.1 Polyangiaceae bacterium
GACGTCTCCCGGGACGGCTACTACCCCCTGCGCCGCCCCATCAGCATCGCACCGGGGGCGGTGCTGCGCGAGAGCGTCGAGCTCACGCCGCTGGCGCCCAGCCCGAGCCTGAACTCCGGCGCCACGGCGCCGGAGCCGCGCGCCGCCGGCAGCCCGCGCTGGGTGTCCTGGACGCTCAGCGGACTGGCCGCCGGCGCGGCGCTGACCACCGCCGTCGCCTGGGGCGTACGCGATCAGCACGCCGCTCGCTGGAACAGCTCGGCCTGTCTCGAGGGCGGGCGCCGGCGTGGTGAGGTCTGCCCGGATGAACTGGAGGCGGGCAGAGACGCCGAGCGGATCGCCTATGCCAGCGGCTTCGCCACGGTCTTGCTCGGCGCTGGCGCGGTGGTCAGCTGGGCACTGGATGCGCCGGAAGAGTCCGACCAAGTCGCACTCCGAGGCTGCCGCCTGGCTCTGGGGGGAGGCGTGTGCTCCGGATCCTTTTGAAGCCGGGGCGTGCACCTTGGCTCGGGTTCGGCCTGGTGCTGCCGCTGGCCTCCTGCATCCGCTTCGCCAGCGAGCTGGACGTGTCGGTCAGCGAGCGCAGCGGGCTCGAGGCGGCGCCGCCCGCTCTCGCAGGCAAGGATTGGTCGTGCGCCCCGGGTGCGAGCTCGCCCCAGCCGCTGGGCTCGGTCGCGCCCGGCGAGGGGTCACCGCTGCGGCTGGCGCTGTCCGCGGTGGACTTCGTGACGGCCGCTCCGGTTCGAGGGCTGCGCGTGCGGGCCTGCTTCCGCGCCGATGTCGAGTGTGCGAACCCGCTCAGCGACCAGCTCGCGCCCGCTGACGACGGGCGCATCCAGGTCAGCGCCGATCCGGGTTTCAACGGCTATCTGGAGCTGCAGGCGGAAGGCATGCTGCCCACGTTGCTGTTCTTCTCGGCGCCCTGGTCGTCCGAGCTGTTGGCGCAGCTGCAGCGCACGCCAGTGCGCTTGTTGCCGCTGCCCACTCTGCAAGCGCTGGGAAACACGGCGCGCATCCAGCTCGACCCGGCGGGCGGCGTGCTCGGCGTGTACGCCTATGATTGCGGCGGCAGCGCGGCGCCCGGTGTCAGGCTCGAGCTCGACGTCGCCGCCGTACCCTATACGTTCGTCAATGAGCTGCCCGTCGTCGACCAGGACGTGACCAGCGAGCAAGGCCTGGCCGGGTTCGTGAATGTTCCACCGGGGGTCGTCGTGGTGAGCAGCTTCGCCGAGGGCCAGCCGGAGGCGCTGAGCGTCGAGAGCCTGCTGGTGCGCGGCGGCTGGCTCTCGAGTATGAGTCTGTTGCCGGCCTACTCGCGCTGAAGCCGCCTGCGAGCGGCTTCTCTTTTTTTGCCGGCCGCTCGCGGGCGGCAGGCCAATTTGCCACAGTCCCTGTTCAGCTCGCGGCAGGGTTGCGTCTTGTGAGTCCGGGGAGGGGAACGGTACAACCAAATGACCATGCTCGAAGAGGAGCAGCCCTCGATCCGGACGTACGAAGGGGCTCGGAGTGCCGACGCCCCCCTGGTCGTCGTTGCCATCGGGGCTTCCGCCGGAGGCCTGGACGCGCTGCGCGAGCTGCTTGATGCGCTCGCGGGCCCGGTGGGCATGGCCTTCGTCGTGATCGAGCACACTGAGGGCGGCTCCCGGAGCCTGCTGCCCTCCGTGCTCCGTCAGCTCACTCCGATCCCGGTCCAGGAGATCACGGAGGGACAGGTGCTCGTCCCGGACCAGATCTTCGTGGCTCCCCCCAACGCCGTCGTGGAGCTCGATCGGTTGAGCTTTCTGGTCCGTCCCGCGCTGGGGCCCGAGCTGCGTCGCTCGCCGATCGACACGTTCTTTCGCTCGCTCGCCGCTGCCTTCGGCACGCGCAGCGTGGGCATCATCCTCTCCGGAAGCGGCACCGATGGCATGGTCGGTATCCAGCAGATCGCGCACGAAGGCGGCATGACCTTGGCGCAGCGTCCGGAGCACGCCCGCCACGACGGCATGCCCCGCAGCGCCATCGCGACGGGTGTCGTCGATCATGTGCTCGACGCGAGCGATATGGCAGGGGAGCTGCTCGCTTACGCCGGGCACCTGCGCGAGGGCATCGCGGAAGAAGGGGCCCTCGAAGGCTACGAGGCGGTGCTGCAGACGCTGCCCGAGATCTGCGACCTGCTGCAAAAGACCTGCGAACACAACTTCAAGCACTACAAGACCAGCACCCTGGTGCGCCGCATCCAGCGCCGCATGCAGGTGCTGCGCATCGACGGCGCCGAGAGCTACGTGGATCGCCTGCGGCGTGACACGGAAGAGCTCATGCAGCTGTTCCGCGAGCTGCTGGTCGGCGTTACCGCGTTCTTTCGCGATCCGGCGGCGTTCGACGTGCTGGCGGCGGAGGTGGTGACGCCGCTCTTGAGCCAGCGGCGCCATGAATCGCTGCGCTTCTGGGTGCCCGGCTGCGCCACCGGGGAAGAAGCTTATTCGCTCGCCATGGTCGTGCTGGAGGGCCTGGCGGGGCTCACCGACCCACCTTCCGTGCAGATCTTCGCGACCGACATCGATGAGCGCGCGCTCTCGATCGCGCGCCAGGGGGTCTATTCCGCGAGCATCGCCGAAGACGTGACCAGCGATCGGCTGGAGCGCTTCTTCGAGAGGAAGGGCAAGCGCTTCCAGGTGACGAAGGAAGTGCGGGAGTTGTGCATGTTCTCCCCGCACAACCTGATCGCGGATCCGCCGTTCTCGCGGCTCGACCTGATCTCCTGCAGAAATCTGCTGATCTACTTCGGGCCGCACTTGCAGCAGAAGGTGATCCCGCTGTTTCACTATGCGCTGCGTCCGAACGGTTACCTGTTTCTGGGCCCCTCGGAGAACATCAGCACGCACAAGGAGCTGTTCACCCCGGTCAACGCCAAGTATCGCATCTCGCAGCGCAAGGCGACTCCGATCAGCCCCTCGGCGATGCTCAGCACCGTCGGCAATTCGCGCGGCGGCCAGCGCCTGCAGCCAGCGGGGGCCATCGTGCAGCCGGACCTGTATCAGCTGATGCAGCGCATCCTGCTGGACGAATTCGCGCCCAAGGCGCTGATCGTCACGGAGGAGGGCCAGATCCTGTCCGCCTCCGGCGCAATGGATCAATATCTGAGCGTCACCGAGGGCACGTTCCAGAACAACGTGATCCGGTTGGCACGGCCGGGGCTGCGCGTCGGTTTGCGCGCGGCTCTCAGCGAAGCCATCAAGACGCGGCGCAAGGTGGTGCACGACAAGGTCTCCGTACAGGTCGAGACCGGCATTCAGCGCGTGAGCGTGACCGTCCAGCCCATGCCGCGCGTGGGGCAGGAGGTGGAGCTGTGCCTGGTGGTGTTCCAGGACCTGGGGGCGCTCTTGCCGCGCGACGAGGGCGGGGAAGCGGCGCTCAGCGCGGAGGCGGACTCGCTGATCGAACAGCTGGAACGCGAGCTCGCGAGCACGCGCGACGACCTGGAAAAGACCATTCAGGATCTCGAGGCCGCGAACGAAGAGCTGAAGAGCTCGAATGAAGAGCTGCTCTCGATGAACGAGGAGCTGCAATCGGCGAACGAGGAGCTGGAGACCTCGAAGGAGGAGGTGCAAGCCAGCAACGAAGCGCTGGCGCGTGCGCACGCCAACCTGGCGAACCTGCTGACCAGCACCATGATCGCCACCGTGTTCCTGGATGACGCTCTGAACATCCAGAGCTTCACGCCCGCGGTGACCAACGTGTACAACGTGATGCCGTCGGACATCGGCAGGCCGCTCGCGCACATCACCCATCGCTGTGAGCAGATGCCGCCGCTGCCCACGCCGGCCGAGCTGCGCGGCAGCGCGGAGCCCCGCGAGGACGAGGTGCTGACGCAGGATGGCAAC
>JAICTU010000390.1 GCA_025936205.1 Polyangiaceae bacterium
CCACCCGGCTGAGACGCCCGTCAGCATCACGATGAGCAGCCCCTCCGCGCTCAGATGCTGGAGCGCGGCAGGAGTCGAGCGCTTGATCGGGTCGCGCACGCAGAGCAGGCCGATGGCGCTGCCGGCATGTGTCACGAACACGACGCTCTGGCCCTCGCGCGCCAGTTGCTCTGCCTGGGTGCGCAGCTCCCCCGGATCGATGCCCAGCTCGGCGAGCAAGCCCGCGTTGCCGAGCGCCGACGCGTGCCCCAGCACGGTCGCCGTGACACCGCGGCCCACCCGCGCCGCGAAGCCCTCGGCCCCCGGCAGCTCGAGCTTTCGCTCGCGCGCGCCGGCCACGATCGCGGCCGCCAGCGGGTGCTCGCTGGGCAGCTCAAGGGCGGCTGCGATGCGCAGCACGTCGCTCTCGCTGCTGGTCGCGCGCGCGACCACGCGCACCAGGTGCGGCCTGCCCTCGGTGAGGGTGCCCGTCTTGTCGAGCACCAGCGTGTCGACGCGCTCCAGCACCTCCAGCGCCTCCGCGTTCTTGATCAGTACGCCGAGCTGAGCGCCGCGGCCCGTTCCCACCAGGATCGACATCGGCGTGGCGAGCCCGAGCGCGCACGGGCAGGCGATGATCAACACGGCGACGGCGTTGACCAGTGCGTGCACCACGCGCGGCTCGGGACCGAACACGCCCCAGAGCACGGCGGTGAGCACGGCCGTCAGCACGACGGCGGGCACGAACCAGCCCGAAACGCGGTCCGCCATGCGCTGGATCGGCGCGCGGCTGCGCTGCGCTTCCGCCACCAGCTGCACGATGCGGGCCAGCAACGTCTCGGCGCCGACGCGCTCGGCACGCACCAGGAGCGCGCCGTTGCCGTTCAGTGTGCCGGCGCGCACCCGTTCACCGGCTTGCTTCTCCACGGGCACCGCTTCACCGGTGAGCATCGACTCGTCGATGCTGCTCGCCCCTTCGAGCACCACGCCATCGACCGGTACCTTCTCCGACGGGCGCACACGCAGGCGATCGCCCGGCTGTACCTGATCGAGTGGCACATCGTGTTCGCTACCGTCGGCAGCGATGCGCCGCGCCGTGGTCGGCGCGAGGCCGAGCAGCGCCCGGATCGCGCCGGAGGTGGCCTGGCGCGCGCGCAGCTCCAGCACCTGCCCGAGCAAGACCAGCGTGGTGATCACGGCCGACGCCTCGAAGTACACGGGCGGGCCGCCGTGACTGGACATCACGTGGGGAACGACTGAGGGAAACAACGTCACCAGCACGCTGAAGCCGAAGGCTGCCGCTGTGCCCAGCGCGATCAGCGTGAACATGTTCAGGCTGCGCTGGCGGATCGACGCCCAGCCACGCTCGAAGAAGGGCCAGCCACCCCACAGCACGACCGGCGCCGAGAGCGCCAGCTGGATCCAGACCGAGGCCATGGGCGAGAGCAGGTGTTGCACCGGCTGACCCGGCAACATCTCGCTCATCGCGAGCGCGAAGGTGGGCAGGGTGAGCGCCGCGCTCCAGGCGAAGCGGCGCTGCAGGTCGAGCAATTCGGGATTGGGGGCGTCGATGGCGCTCGGGGTCTCTGGCTCGAGTGCCATGCCGCAGATGGGGCAGGAGCCCGGGCCCTGTTGGCGGACCTCGGGGTGCATCGGGCAGACGTACACGGGAGAACTAGCGGTTGGGCTAGGGCTAGCGGCAGCGTGAGAGGACGAGGAAGAGGCGGGGGAGAGGTATTTTTCGGGGTTGGCTTGGAAGCGTTCGCGGCATTTGGAGTTGCAGAAGTAGTAGCGGGTGCCGGCATGGTCGTGGCTGCCGCCGCGGGCCGTGGCGGGGTTGACCTTCATGCCGCAGACGGGATCGGTTTCCGTCTTGCCGGACTGGGCGGGGCTCGGAGCGTGAGCGTGACCTTCATGCATGGGGGTCGATTCCATCGGCTTGCAGATCGCTGGGGCTCGCGAGGTCGGCGAGGGTGCCGGGCGGCGGGTGGTACCAGCCGCTGCCGTCTTCCGCGTCCGGGTGCTCGCGCACCTTCAAGATGGTGAACATGCCACCCATGTCAATGACACCATACGGCCCCGGTGTGCCACGCATCGGCAAGCTGTTTGCCGGAGCGGGCATGTTCATCTCCGCCATCGCGCCCATGCCGTCGTGGCCCATCGTCATGTAGCCGGGCACCAGCTTTTGCACGCGCCGATCGATGTGTGCAGGATCGGCGCCGACCAGGTTGGGCACGCCGTGGCCCATCTGCGTCATCACGTGGTGGGTCATGTGGCAATGCATCGCCCAATCGCCCGGGTTGTCGGCGACGAACTCGATGGTGCGCGTGGTGCCCACCGGCACCAGTAGCGCCGTCTCCGGCCACTGCGCGGATTCGGGAATGTAGCCGCCGTCGGTCGCCGTGACCTTGAACGAGAAGCCATGCAGATGGATCGGATGGTGATCCATCGCGCTCAGGTTGCCGAAGCGGATCCGGACGCGTTCGCCCTTTCCGACCACCAGCGGCGCAGTGCCGGGGTACGCCTTGCTGTTGAAGGTGAGCACGTTGAAGTCGGTCATCTCCGTTGGATCGGGGCGGCGCGTGCCCGGCTTGATCTTCCACTCGTGGGTCATCAGGGCGAAGTCGCGATCCGCACGGGGGCCGCGCGGCGTGCGCGGATGCACCACGATCATGCCCACCATGCCCAGCGCCATCTGCGTCATCTCATCCCAGTGAGGGTGGTACATGTATGTGCCCGGACGCGTGAAGGTGAACTCGTACTTGTACGTCTCGCCGGGCTGGATCCCCTTCTGCGTGAGCCCCGCGACCCCATCCATGCCATTGGGCACGATCACCCCGTGCCAGTGCAGGCTGGTCGGCTCCGGCAAGCGGTTGGTGACATAGAAGCGCCAGCGCTCGCCCTCCACGGCTTCGATGGTCGGGCCCGGTGTACCGCCGTTGTAGCCCCAGCAGTCCGCGCTCAGCCCGGGCGCGAACTCGTGAGCGACGGGCTGGGCGATCAGGTGCCCCACCTTCACGTTGCCGACCCGGCGCCAGGGCAGCGTCTTGCCGTTGGGGGTGATCACCGCGGGTTGGCCGCCAGGGGCGACGACCTTGGGCTCCCGGGCAGCGCGCGCGGGCGCTGCGGCTGCCGGAGTTGCCGCAGCAACCAGCGCGGTGCCCGTCGCCAGTGTGCTCAAGCCGATGAACTCTCGACGTTGCATGGACTCAGTGCTCCTCCCGGCGCTCGGCACCGGCTGGACGTGCGCTCTTGCCACGGACCTCCCCGAGCACCAGCGTGCCGGCGAGGCGCCCGGCGAGCAGTTGCTCCAGAGTGGCGCGCGCGCGCCAGTAGTCGCGCAGCGTGGCCACGTACGCGCGCTGCGCCTCGAGTTGTTCGCGCCGCGCCTCGAGCAGCCGGAACACGCCGACCTGCATCGCATTGTACTCGAGCAGGGTTTGCGCCACGATGCGCTCGCGCAGCGGCAACAGCTGATCGTGATAGCGCCGCACGCGCTGCTCCGCGGACAGCGCCTTGGCGCGCGCCGCGCGCGTCGCCGCGCGGATGGTGATGGCTGCCGCATTCAGGCGTTCGCTGACCTGGTCGCGCTCGGCTCGGCGTGAGACGACAGTGCCCTGTTGGTGGTCGAACAGCGGCAGGCTGCCGCTGAGTGCCGGACCTACCTGCCAGTACTCGCCGTCATTTTCCGCGCGCGCTTCCACGTGCAGCCGGGGGAGCCAGCCCGCCGTCTCGGCGGCGCCCACGCGCCGCTCCGCTGCCGCCAGCGTGGCGCGCGCCGCCGCCAGCTCCAGGCTGGACTGGATCGCGCGCGTCTCCAGACGCTCGGGTGGTGCGATCGCCGACGTCGGCTCGGGCAGCGGCCCCGCGAGCCGCCAGCCCGTGTCGCGCCCGAACAGCCCGAGCAACACGTTCAGCCGCTCGCGGAGATCGCCCGCGTCTTCCTGCGCCTGATCCAGCTGAAGCAGCGCGCCTTGCTCGGCGGATTGCTGGGTCGAGAGATCGAGGTCCGTGACGTTGCCGGCGTCGTGCAGCACCTGTGCGGCCTCCGCGCTCGCGGCATAGGCTTCGTGTGCCGTGCGCAAGAGCGCGAGCTCCTGAGCGCTGGCCTGTAGATCGTAATAAGCCAGGCGCACCTGATACGCGAGATCGAGCGTGGCGCCCGCGGCCTCGATGCGCGCCGTGCTCAGATCGGCTTCGGCCACGTCGCCGCGCCCGCCGCGCAGGATCAGATCACTCAGGCTGAAGCCGGCCCCGAGGCTCCATTTGCGATTCCCCGAGGACTCGGTCGGCAGCAGCAGCTCGGCCTCGAAATCGAGGTTCGGCAGCACGCTGGCTTGAACCAGCTGCGCGCGTGCCACCCCGAGCCCGAGCAGCTGTGCCCGCAGCTCGCGATTGTTCCAGAGCGCGATGCGCACGGCACCATCGAGCGTGAGGGGTTGCTCGCCCAGCCGCTCCAGCTCCCGTTGTGGGTCGCCGTGGGCAGCGCTCGGGAGCGGCGGGCGGATGGGGGGCGCGCTCGTTGCCGGCGCAGCCTCTGCCGACGCAGGCTCTACCGGGGAAACTGCTGCGCCGGAGTGCTCGCGCACCAGTGCTTGCACCGCGGCGCGGTCAGAGGCGGTGTCGTGCGCGACACAACCCAGCGCGAAGAGGGCATATCCTAGTGAGGTCCGGAGACTGATTGGGCCGAGCATCCATCCTCTTTTTGCGCATAGGCACGAGCGTTCGTCAGTGTGACGCAGCGCCCGCCGTTTTCTTACACCACAACCAGACCGGTACGAGTAGCCCGGACGGCTCGATTCCAATAGTGGCGGACACGCATTGCTCGTCTAGGCGCGAGAAGCCCCCAGCGTGACGGTGTTCAGTTCAATTGCGTCAGGGGCAGGGCTCGCTGCCGCCCGGCGCCGCCGGCTCCAGGATGAGCCCGCTGGATCTTGCCACGGCCGGGGCCGGTGCGGTCATGCTATCCGAGGAACGCCATGCAACGAATCTTGATCTTCGGAAACTCGGGTTCAGGCAAGAGCACGCTGGCGCGCCAACTCGCGCAGGAGCGCGGGCTCGCACATCTCGATCTGGATACGCTCGCCTGGCAGCCGGGCATGCCGCCCCGGCGGCGGCCGCTGGCGGAGAGCGAGCGCGAGCTGCGGGCGTTCACCGCGTTACATCCGTCGTGGGTGGTCGAGGGCTGCTATTCCGATTTGCTGGAGCTCGTGTTGCCCGAATGCAAGGAGCTGCTGTTCCTGAATCCGGGGGTCGATGCTTGCATCGCGCACTGCCGCGCGCGGCCCTGGGAGCCGCACAAGTACGCGAGCAAGGCCGATCAGGACGCGAACCTCGAGCTCTTGCTCGACTGGGTGCGCGACTACGAGACGCGCGACGACGAGTTCTCCCTGCGCAGCCACCGCCGGCTGTACGACAATTTCGCAGGGTTGAAGCGGGAGCTGCGCGCCGAGGTGCTGAGCGGACCGGAGTTCTTCGCGCGCGAGCAGACGCACCGAGCGTATCAGGCGCGCCGGGCCGGCGGGGCGGCGCCCAACGAATTGCTGGAACAGCCGGCGTTCGCCGAACTCGTGAGCGAGGTGCGGGCGATGGACATCTGTGACCTGGGTTGCGGCGACGGCGGCTACGGCCGCTGGTTGATCGAGCGCGGCTGCCACTCCTATCGCGGTGTCGATGCTTCGGAGCGCATGGTGGAGGCTGCGCGCACTGCGCTCGAGGGCACGCCGGCGCGCGTGACGCACGAGCGCATCGAGGAGCTCACGCTGGCGGACGAGTCCTTCGACCTGGTGCTGTCCCGCATGACCTTCCACTGGATCGAGGACCTGGCTCCGGTGTTTGCCCAGGTGTGTCGGGCGCTGCGTCCGCGGGGCAGGTTGGTGTTCTCCGTGGAGCACCCGGTGCTCACCTGTTGTGACGCGGCTCGCGAGCAAGGGCAGGGGCGCACCAGCTGGGTGGTCGACGACTACTTCGTGCCAGGCCCGCGCGTGTCCCACTGGTTCGGGGCGCGCGTGCGGAAGTACCATCGCAGCATCGAGCAGTACTTTCAGCTGCTGCGGAATCAGGGCTTTGACGTGGAGGATCTGCGCGAGGCCACGCCCAGCGCTGAGCACATCGCGGATGCGGCAGAGTTGCGGCGGCGCCAGCGCGTGCCCGTGATGCTGCTGCTCGCAGCGCGCAAAGGCCGCGGGGGCGGGATCAGTCCAGGACGCTCGGATTCTCCAGGATGAGAATGGCCGCCATCACGCGCGCCACGTAGCCGGCATCATTTTCTCGGCCCTGCGCGATCAGGCTCCAGACGTCGCACAAGCCAGTCTCGAGCATCGCGCGCTGGACCCGCGCGCCGCCGGCGTTGTAGGCGAGCAGCGCCAGACCCCAGTCATGAAACTGCCGGTACAGCGCGGAGAACAGCCGGATGGCTGCATCGGTTTCGGCTGCGACGTCGAGCCGTTCATCGCGCTCCGCATCCACCCTGAGACCAAAGTTGCGAGCCATGGGCTCGATGAGCATCCACAGCCCGGCGCCGTGCCTCGGATCGCTGTCCTGGGGCCGGTTGCGATAGCCGGCCTCCACGAGCGGCACGGCCAGGAGCTCGAGCGGCATTCCGTGCCGAACGAGCCGCCCCGAGAGGAGTGCTTCGTAGCCTCGCATCCTGGCGAGGCTTGCCTGCAGCTCTGCGCGCCCATCCGGGGTCGAGAGCAAGCGATTGAGCTCCTTCAGTACAGGCTCATTCAGGACGATGGGAAACGCACTGTCTCGCCGCGCGACGGCGGCCATTCTTTCAGCTTCCTGAAGGGAGATTCGGCGATCCTGGAGGGGCGCGGCGAAGCTGAGCGCGGTCGTCACCATCAGCATCAGCACGGCAGCGCCAGCACCGAACGCGAGTGACGGCCGCAGGTACGCGCTCGGACGCTCTAGCAAGGCCTCGATTCTCCGTTTGAGCAGCTTGCCGGCACCGCTGCCGATCAAGCCGGCATGAAGCTGCGAGCGGCGTTGCGGCAGCGCGGCTGCAGCCACGAACAACAAGCACTGGCAATAGCTGCGAGTGGCGACGCCGCCGCGATGCCCCACTGCTTCGTCACACGAGAATTCCTGAAGCTCCCGCAGCTGCCGCTCCAGCCAGTGGACGGCCGGATTCCAGAAGAAGGCAGCTTTGAGGAGCTGCTGCAGATAGACCAGCTTCGTGTCCTGCTGACGGTGGTGCTGTAACTCGTGGCGAATCGCGAGCCGGACATCCTCCGCGCGCAGCAGAAGCGACGAGGGCACCGTGACGTAGCAACGCCCAGGCAACCAAAACGAGAACGGCACGCTGACCTGTTCCGATACCAAAATTCTCACGGAGCGCTGGCGCCGAATGGTCTGCGCCTCGCTGATGATTCGCATCGTTGCCCATGCGTCGCCCGCGAGTCGCGCCAGCACCCAGACGAGCCCGGCAACGAACACAGAGCCAGCAAGCTGGCTCACCACGTCGAACGGCAGCGACGCGCTCGAGCTGCCGAAGGAGACGTGGCTCCGTTGCTCGACCAGCCCGGGCAGCGCCCCTTCAGTCGCCGACGGCGCTGACCAGACCTGCGCTGTGCTGGGCAGAAGACTCGGGCGACCCGCACCCGATCCGAGCAAAGGAAGCAGCAGCGCGGCCAGAGCTGCCGCCTGACACAAGCGCAGCTGATGCCGGTAGGCCATGGGTTGCCGCAGCACCGAGCTGACCGCGCGCACACTTTCCACGAGCCCTGCGGCGACCGCCAGCAACACATTGGCGCAGAGGTACACGTTCAGCGGCGTGAGCTCTGCCATCTCAACCTTTGCCTTTCTCGCGCAGAAGGCTCCTGATCTGCGCCAATTCCTCGGGGGCCAGCGCCTCGCTCGCCAGCAGGCGCTGCACCAGCAGCGAAGGAGCTCCGTCAAAGACGTTGCGGACGATGCGCTTCAGGCTCAGAGCCTGATAGCTCTCCTTCGAAACCGCCGCCGCGTACAGATGTCCACGGCCCTCCTTTTCGCTCGTGACGTAGCCCTTTTGCTCCAGGATGCGCACCATCGTGGAGATGCTCGTGTACGCCAGCTCTCGCTGCGGCCGCAGGTGCTCTTGCACCTGCGCCACCGAACAGGGGCCGATACGCCAGATGACGTTCATCATCTCCAGCTCGACGGCCGTCAACTCCTTCTGCAGTGGCTTCGCGCCATGCTTCTTGTTCACCATGCGCTTCTCACGCCAATCATTCTGACTAAGGATTTAGTTGGTTGCAACTAAATCTTTAGTCCGCTAGCATTGCTGAGCTGACGGCGGAAAAAGGTAATGTCCGCGCCGCCGCCGGCTCGACGCGAAAAGACGTGCACGAAGTGCGTCGAGCCCGGGAGCCTGCCGGACATGGATACGCCAATGAGATCATTCGTCGGGTGGCAAGCTGGCTGGGCGGTGCTGCTGCTTTGGGGCTGCGCCAAGGTGAACGTGACTCCTCTGGGCTCGACTGCGGACGGCCGCAGGCAGTTCGAGATCACCTGCGACACGCGGGCAACTCGCGACGGCACCTGCCACGCGCGCGCGCTCGCGGCGTGCGGAGGCAGCTATGAGACGCAAGGCCTCGCGAACACCGCCCCGCGAGCGTTCAACCACAACGGGGAAGTCTACATCGCCGCCGGGGAGCAAGTGCTCCTCGTGGCGTGCAACCGCCCGGGCCCCAGCATCAAGGCCAGTGCACCCGATAGAATCTGAGGGCGGCTGCGCGAGGTAATGCGCAGCGTGGAGTACCCGGTCGCCTAATTCTGCCTGGCACGCACACTGGAGCCGCCGTTCGGACTCGGTGAACAGGCCG
>JAICTU010000570.1 GCA_025936205.1 Polyangiaceae bacterium
CAGCATGCCGTCGAGCAGGGCCACTCGCGAATACGCGATGGCAAAGCCGTCCAGGCTCACAAACACCAGGGCAAACGCCCAGGCCACGCTGACTGGAAACAGCCGCCGGGCAAGCAGCGCCGCCGCTCCGATCGTCGCTGCCCCGAACAGCTCGGACGCGCAGCGCCAGCCGGTGCTGGTGTCTCCAAAGAGCGAGATGCCGAGGGCGATCAGTAGCTTGCCGAGGGGCGGATGGTCGTTGAGGTCCGGCAGCCGCTGCAGGTAGTTGTGCGCGTTGCCAACGAAGTGGTGCTCGTCGAAGGCGTAAGAGAGCGGGCGCCAGACCTCATGAACCCGCAGCCACAGCCCCCAGAGCACGCACGCCGCGGCGCCGCCGATCCAGAGCCGGTCCGTCCGTGCTTCGATGCTGTCCGTCTGCAGGGCTGCCACCCGTGCAGGCTATTAGTCGAAACCCGAAGTCCGCGCCGGGTTTCTACAAATGAAGAAGAAGTGCCGAGTGCAGAGTGCCCGATCTGCCGGGTTTCGCCGTGCCCTTCACAGCGCAGCGGGGCACGGCGAACGCGGCACGAACTCGAGGGCACGAGGTACTATGCCAAGCGCGGTGCCGCCGTCACGGAGAGGTGCTAGGCTCCAGCCGTGTTGCGTCCGGAATTGCTGCAGATCGCGCAGTCTCTGCTCGAGCGCGAGGGAGAGATCTCGCTCGATCAGGTGGCCGAGGCCATCGGTACCACCAGGATCACTCCCGACGAGATCGATGCGCTCTTCAGCTGGCTCGAGGCGAGGGGCCGCGAGGTGGGGGGCTGCGAGGCGAGGGCCCGCGAGGTGGGGTCGCCCGCCGGGCGGGGAGCGTCCGCGCTGCTCCAGGAAGTATTGCGGGTCGCGCGCAGCTCGAGGCTGGAGCTGGGGCGCGCTCCGCACCCGCGAGAAATCGCGGAGCGCAGCGGCCTACCGCTGGACGCGGTGCAACGCGCGCTCTGGTTCGCGCGCATCCTGCAGCGCTGAAGTCGCGGCTTGCTGTGGAATCGTCACCATGGCACCATGAGCGGTTGATGCTCATCCAGCCCCGCTGGTTCCCCGCGTTCGCGCTGCTGACCTTCACCTGCGCTGACGCAGCGGGCCCGCCCGATGATATCGAGGGTGCCTGCGAGTGGCGGCGCGAGTGCGCGGCGCACGGCTCTGACGTCGTCGTCTATGATCTCGGTTGTGCCGAGCACGTCTCGGCCGAATACGACGAGGCCAGCAGCTACGGCTGCGGTGCGGCCTATGCCGATTGGATCAGCTGCCAGGCCACCCAGCGTGGCAAGTGCCCACGGCCCATCGTGAGCAGCGAAAACGTGGGAGCTGACGCGGGCGCAGATTCCGCGAACGCGCACGCCGACGAGTACACGGAGCCCTGTCAGGGCGCGAGCGACGCATTCAGGCTCTGTCAAGGCAAGGCCAAGCGCGACGAATGCCTGGTGATTGGATCTGGCGGCGCAGGCGGTTGCTCGATCGAGTGCGCGCTGTTTTCCGGGGAATGTTCGGCGCCTGCCCGCGCCGGCGAGAGTTCCAGTTGCAGCTGTGGTACCGGCGACAAAGTAGGCGCCAGCTTCATGGGTCAGTGCGGCCAGGACTCGCTGGAGACCGACGCGCGCAGCGCCTGCCAGTGAGGCCGTGGGGTCGAGCCCGCCCCCGCGGGCAGGCTCGACCGAGCGTCCATCACGAAGCTCAGGGAACAGCGGCGGGCAGCTGCGCCTGCAGCTGCGAGAAGTCGTGCATCTCTCCGCCGTGACCGCCCACGATGTGGAGATTCGCCGTGGGGATCGCGTGCGTCAGCAGTGATGCGGCGAAGTCGTCGGCATTCAGCTGCACTGGATTGCCCGGGCTGTAGACGTCGACCACGAAGACCGTGTTCGAATGCTCTTCGTGAGCGAACAGCAGATCCGCGGCGTGCTCCGAATCCAGCGGATAGAGCGTGAGCGGGTGCGTGGCGTCGGCGAGTGTCAGCTTGCCATTGTCCGGCACGGTCACGATGCTCACGTCGCGCGGCATGGTCGCCAGCGCGTCCGGATGCAGCTTGGAGGGCCGCGCCAGAATCTCGCGCCAGGCGGCCTGCGAGCTCTCATGGATCACCAGCTGGGCTGACGGATTCTCCGCCAGTACCTGACGGATGCCCGACACATGGTCCTCGTGGAAGTGCGAGGCGACCAGGTGGGTCAATGGCTTGCCGGGGAAGGTCTTCGCCAGGTACTCCGACAGCGCGTGGCCGCGGTCCTGATGCAGCGGTGCATCCACCAGCACGAGGCCGTTCGCTTGCTCCACCACGAAGCTGTGATGAGAGCCGCCCTGGAGTTGCACCACCCCCGGCTCGATCTCGCGTGGGGTGATGGCCACGTCGACGCCGGTGAAGGGCAGACCGAGGCTGTCGAGCAGAAAGTACCACTGATGGCTCAGTTGCCCGCGGTCGAACAACGCCCGATCGAGCTGGGGCGTGGCGCCGCCGGGGAACTCGAAGGTATCCGCCGCGAAGCTCGGATTCACCTGCACGTCGCTCACATTCTCTTCGAACAGCGTCAGCCCGTCGCGCACCAGCTTCAGCTTGCGTGGGAAGGTGATGTTACCCGCCGGCACCCAGTCGGAGAAGTAGACCTCCAGCGAGACGTCTCGCATGTAGAAGTCATGCTCCTGGGTCTGCAGCTTCGACAATTGACCCGTCTGGGTGTTGACGAAGAGTGTCAGCGGCGCCGGGCCACTGGCGTCGACCAGCTGGTGGTGGGGCACACCATCGAGCGTCACATCGGCTTCGGTCTTCAGGCTCGAAGGCGAGAGCGACTTCCAGAGCAGCTGCGGCGTGAGCAGCAGCTCCTGACGCTGGATCGCCGCTGCCTTGTCCGAGCTGAGCGCGCCGAGCGGCGTACCGAAGAACGGCTCCGTGCTCGCGCCCAGGTCGCCGCGCACGACATCGGTATACGACGTCGTGCCCGGAAACAGGATCTCCACCGTGCGGTTCGTGTCCACGCGCAGCGAATCACCCGGGAAATCCACGGAGACCGTGCGGTCGAAGTGGTTGGCCTGGGCGGGAGGGTCCGTGGGGTGCTCGCCCTCGTGCGGGATGTGCCGCGTGCCGCTGCCCACAATGGCCAGCCCTGTCAAGGCATCCAGGTCCTGCTGCCCGCCCAGGCCGATCGCCAGCTTCTGCTGCGCGGTCTGCCCGGGCTGGATCTGTTCGACGTTCGTCTCTTCATCGCCATCATCGTCTTTGCAGGACCACGAGAGCAGCACGCATCCCGCCAACGTCGTGGTCCCCAGCATGCCCGTGGTCCACTTTCCAAGTTTCAACATGTTTTCACCCTCCGATAAGAATTGCTGTGGGAGCGTTACCCACGGTGGTCGGCTGCCACGGCCATCGAAAAGCTCTCGAGGGAGGACGACGTCGCTGCTTGCATCACGTCTCGCGCGCCGGCCGGGCCTGGTGACGCGACCCACGAAACAGTGCGAAGCGCTCGGGACACGTTGCTAACCTCAGGTCCCGGAGGAAGGACATGACAGCGATGGACACGCCAGCTTCACTCGATGCGGCCGAGCTGATCCGGACCCAATGGAACTTCGCCGATGCGAAACAGACCGAACAGCGCTTTCGCGAGCTGTCGGCCAGCGCTTTTCAGCAAGGGGACGCGGCCACGGCGCTGCAGCTGCAGACGCAGGTAGCGCGAGCGCAGGGGCTCGATCAGCGCTTCGCAGAAGCGAGCGCGACGCTCGCCGAGGTCGAAGCGCGCAGCGACCGGCAGCCTGCCGTGGTGCGCGTGCGGCTCTGGCTCGAGCAGGGACGGGTGCTCAATTCGTCGGATCAACCCGAGCCGGCGCGCCCGCTTTTCTTGCGTGCCCTGGAGCTGGCGCGAGCCGAAGGGCTGGATGGGCTCGCCGTGGATGCCGCGCACATGGTCGCGATCACGTTCCTCAGCCAGCCCGACGAGGCGATCGCCTGGAACGACCGTGCGCTGGAGCTGGCACGCGCTTCGTCGCAGCCCGATGCGCGAAACTGGCTCGGCTCGCTCCTGAACAACCAGGGCTGGACCTACTACGACAAGGGCCAACCCGCTCGCGCGCTGGAACTCTTCGAGGAGGGACTGGCGTTTCGGCGGCAAGCGCATCCTCACGCCAAGGCCACGCGCATCGCGCAGTGGTGCGTCGCCAAGGCCCTGCGCGCCCTGGGCCAGACCGAGCGTGCGCTGCAGATCCAAGAACAGCTGCTGACGGAGAAGGTCGCGCTCGGCGAGGCGGACGGGTTCGTGCAGGAGGAGATCGGCGAGTGTTACCTGGCGCTCGGCGACGCCGAGCGTGCACGGGGTCATTTTGCGCGAGCCCACGCCGAGCTCAGCAAAGACTCCTGGCTCGCCAGGAAGGAAGGCGCGCGCCTGCAGCGCATCGCGCTTCTCGGCGGCGTCGCCTCCGGAGAGGGGTGAACGCGAGGTAGTTGCCCGCAGCAAGCGACGATCGGCGCGTACGATGTAAGCTATCGCCGGAGCGCTCCGGGGCGCCATGCTCGGCGCATGACGACGCATTCAGGGCTGGTTCCTTTGTTGGTCGTGCGCGGAGCCGCGCGCGCCATCGATTTCTACGAGCGCGCACTGGGCGCGCGCGTGCTCGCTCGCTACGAGCACGGCGAGCCGCGGCACCTCAGCCACGCGGATCTCGCGCTTGGCAATCTGCTGTTCTCGGTCACCGAGGAGGCGCGGGCCTGGAGCAGCGATGCGCCCGAGTCGCTCGGCGGCTCCGCGGTGGTACTGCAGCTCTTCGTGGGCGACGCGAAGGCTACGTTGCGCGCGCTGCAGGAGGCAGGGGCGCGCACGGTGTTCCCGCTGCAAGACCTGCTCGGCGAACGAATGGCGCGCGTGCGCGATCCCTTCGGCCACCTCTGGCTGTTGAGAGAGCGCGTCGAAGAGCTGACGGTGGAGGAAATCCAGCGGCAGCGCGAGGAGCTCTACGAGCGCCTGGCGGCTCACGCACCCCTCGAAAACATCGAAAGCCTACCTCCCCGGGCGCCGGATGGGCAAGCGCGGAATGCGCGCCTCCACCTGATCGTGGGACCCGTGGGCGCTGGAAAGTCCACGTTTGCGCTGGAGCTCGCCCGCCGGCACGGCGCCTTGCGCTTCACTCTGGACGATTGGATGGCAGTGCTGTTCCGGCCGGACCGACCTCAGACGGGGCTCACGGAATGGTACGTCGAACGCGCGGAACGCTGCGTGGAGCAGATTTGGGCGCTGGCACGAGCAACGCTCGAGTCGGGCAAGGCGGCGGTGCTCGAGATCGGTCTACTGCAGCGAGCGGCGCGCGAGAGCTTTTACCGGCGCGTGGAAGCGGCCGCCTTCGACCTCACCGTCCATGTGTTGGATGCGCCGCGCGACGTGCG
>JAICTU010000584.1 GCA_025936205.1 Polyangiaceae bacterium
CCGGGCGATCGAGGAGGCGGGAACCGAGTGGAGAGGAAGCGCGCTGAGTCACAGCGGCATCTTGATGGAAACGAGGTTTCCTCACAAGGGTCAGGCAGGAGCGGCGCTGCGCTCAAAATTTGCCCCGAGCTCGCCCTCCGTGCTCGACATCGCGCCATGCACGACTCGGACCCTCGCGTTTCTCAGCTGATCACGGCGGCTCTGCACAGCCCCGATTTCGCCCTGCGGTGGTTGCAGCGCTCGGCCCCGCCCGAGCGCGCAGAGATCTTGCGGCGCCTGAGCGCCGTCAGTCCGGCGCCCCAGCAGATTCCGGCCCGTCCGGGCTTGCACAAGTGTCGAGCACCCGCCTCGCAGAGCCAGAGCTTGGCGGCGGGCCTGCAATCCTTCGCACGATCCGTGCGCAGAGTTGGCTGAGAAGTAGGGTCGGCTGACGAGGAGTGTCGGCTGAGAAGCGGTATCGGCTGACGAGGAGTGTCGGCTGTCGAGCAGCTGCTAGGTCAGTCGCGCCAAACGGCGTAGCAAGGGCAGGTCGAGCGAGGCTCGGACGGTCGCTTCCAGCCGATCGTATTCCGCTTCACGGGCGGAGACCCGAGCGCCTTCGGGCGCGTGGAGCCCGCGGCGGGCGCGCAGGGCGCGGAGCAGGCAGGCGCGCAGCTCCGCATTTTCGAGCAGGCCGTGCAGGAGGGTGCCGACCACGTTGCCGCTCGCGTTGATGCACCCGTCGAGCACCGCGGCGCGGGCGCCGTTGCGCGTCTGGATGCGGAAGGCGCTGTGCTCGGGATTTCGCGCCTGTACCTGCCCCATGTGGATCTCGTAGGCGGCGAGGGCGCCCGCCCCGAGCTCCGGCAGACCCTCCGTGAGAAAGCAGGTTGCGTGCGGCTCGGCCTCGACGCGCGCGGTCAGCTTGGCGCCGGCAAAGCGCGTCGTGAGCTCCAAGAGCGCGAGCCCGGGCACGGACGGCAAAGCAGACTCGACCCCGTCGGGGTCTTCGATCGTTTGCCCCAGCATTTGGCAACCGCCGCAGATGCCGAGGATGCGCTGACCGTCGGTGGCACGCCGGCGCAGCTCCTCGGCGAGGCCGCTTCGATGCAGCCAGCCGAGATCGGCCACGGTGGTCTTGGTACCTGGGAGGATCACCAGATCGGCCGCGCCCAGCTCGGAGTCCTCGGTGACGAAACGCACGACGACGCCCGGCTCGTGCTCGAGCGCCAGCACGTCATCGTAGTTCGAAATGTGGGGCAACCGGATCACCGCGATGTCGAGCTCGCCGGGGGTCGCCTGGCGGCCCTGGCGCGTCTCGAGCGCCACCGAGTCTTCGTCGGCGATGCGCAGGCGGGGAACGTACGGCACCACGCCGAGCACGGGCTTTTGGGTGCGCTCCCGCAAGAACTCCAGCCCTGGCTCGAGCAGACGCAAGTCACCGCGAAACTTGTTGATCACGAGCGCCTGCACGCGCTCTCGTTCGCTCGGTTCGAGCAACTCGAGGGTGCCGACCAGCGACGCGAACACGCCCCCGCGATCGATGTCGCCCACCAGGAGCACGGGTGCGTCGGCGAGGCGCGCCACGTGCATGTTGACGATGTCCCGGTCTTTGAGATTGACCTCGGCGGGACTGCCCGCGCCCTCGATGATCACGAGCTGGTGCCGGCGCCGCAGCGCCTCGAGGCTGTCGCGGACGACGCCTGCAAATTCCGGCTTGCGCGCGTGGTAGTCGAGCGCGCTCAGCGTGCAAACGGGGCGTCCTCGCAGCACCACCTGGCAGCGCTGCATCCCCTCCGGCTTGAGCAGAATCGGGTTCATGTCCACGCTGGCCGCGAGCCCCGCCGCCTCGGCTTGCACCGCTTGCGCGCGGCCGATCTCGAGGCCCTCGACGGTGACCGCCGAGTTCAAGGCCATGTTCTGCGACTTGAAGGGAGCCACATCGACGCCGTCGCGCCGGAACAGTCGGCAGAGTGCCGTCACCAGCAGGCTCTTGCCTACGGAAGAGCCCGTGCCCTGGACCATGAGCGCGGGAGCGAGCATCAGCCGGGCTCGCTGCTGTCGCTGAGGCGCGCACCACGGCTCGACGGAGCACGCCGTTCGGCCTCGAGCGCGCTCAGCAGGCGGTTGCGCTCGTCCTCAGGGCGCGCGGCCAGCCGCATGAAACCCGGCAGCCCGAAGGAGGCACAGTCGCGGACCAGGATGGCGTGCCGTTCGAGCAAGCGCCTGCGCAGTCCTGCGACATCGGGCACGCGCGCAACCAGAAAGGTGGCTCGCGTGGGCAAGGTCTCGACGCCCATCGCCGCTAGAGCGCGCACGAGCGCGCGTCGATCTTCGAGCAAGCGCGCGCGGCTCTCCACGACGAAGTCGCCGGAATGGACCGCAGCGATGGCCGCCGCTTGAGCAAAAGCGCTCGTGCTCCACGCGGGCCGGCTGGCTTCGAGGGTGCAGCACAACTCCGTGGAGGCGAGCACATAGCCCACGCGTACCCCGGGGATGCCGTGATCTTTGGTGAGCGAGCGCACGATCGCGACATTGGGTGGCTGGCGCAAGGAAGCCTCCGCCCAGCACTCGCTCAAGCTCAAAAATGACTGATCGAGCACCACCCACAGCTCCGGATGCTGCTCCGCCCAACGGGCAATCCACTCCGCCGGAACGACGCCGCCCGTGGGAGTGTTGGGCGAACAGAGGTAGAGCACGCGCGCGGCCGTTTCACGCGCACGCTCCGAGAGCGCATCGAGATCGAGGGCAAAGCCCGCCTCGGGCCGAGCGTACAGCTCATCGACCTGCGCGCCCTGACAGCGCGCGGCGGCTGGAAATTCAGCGAAGGTGGGCGCGGCCATCAGAGCGCGCTGTCCGGGCCGGAGCAGACAGCGCGCCAGCGTCCAGAGCAAGTCGGCGGCCCCATTGCCGAGCACGATTCGCTCCGCTTCGACACCACTCGCCGCTGCCAGTGCCTCCCGCGCCAGGAGAGCCGTCGAATCCGGATAGCGGGAAATGGCCGCGCCCGCGAGCGCGCGGACCAATTCGGGATTCGGGCCATACGGGTTGGTGCTGGAGCTGAAGTCGAGCACGCGCTCGGGGGCCAGCCGCAGCGTGCGCAGCTCCACATCCGAGAGCCCGCCGTGCTGCCGCAGCAGCACCGGCTCGGGGGCGGTGACAGGGCGGGTGATGGACGACACGAGCCTCACCTATCCCCGCGCGGCCGCGGCGACCAGCGCCAAGATGGCCGCGCCACCGAAACTGACTTGGACGATACGCCACGCCGCCTCGATCTGGGGCGGGAGCAGCGCTTCTCGCGCGTCCCCCAGGGCGTAGTGCCCGCGCTTCTCCAGGCGTACGCCGAGCAGACCCGCCATGGCGGCCATGGGTTGGCCAGCGTTGGGGCTCGCCGTGCTCTCCGCGTCACGCCACCAAGCCCCCAGCCCGCGGCGCAAACTGCGGCCCAGCAGAGCTCCCGATGCCAGGATCAAGAGCGTCGTCAGCCGGGCGGGAATGAAGTTGAGCACGTCATCGAAGCGAGCGCTGGCTTTGCCCAGATATTCATAGTGTCCACGGTAACCGACCATCGCATCGAGCGTGTTCACGGCGCGATACAGCACGGCTCCGGGCAGGCCGAACAGCGCGTAGTAGAACAGCGGCGCCACGAAGCTGTCCGAGGCATTCTCCGCGACCGACTCGATGCTGGCAGCCACCAGCTCGCTCGCGGAGAGCTCCCGCGCGTCCCGGCTGCACAGGCTGCCCAGGCCCACTCGCGCCGCAGCGAGCCGCCCGGCGCCGAGCTCCGCCGCGACCTGCCGGGCGGCGCTGCCGAGAGCGCGGGCCGCGAACATCGCCGTCAGCACGAATACCTGCGCGAGCCAAGCGAGCCCAGGCCAAGGCCCGAGAGCGACGAGAACGACGGCGCCGAGCGCCGCGCTGCCGAGCGGAAGCAGGGCCGCTAGCAACGCTCCTGCTGCGAACTGACGCCGAGCACCGTGCGCAGGAAAAAGCCGTTCCGCCCAGCGCACGCCGCAACCCATCCAGACCACCGGGTGCACGGGCGCCGGCAGCTCACCGAGGCAGACGTCGATGCACAGAGCCGCGGCGAGGGCACTCGGAGATGGCGCGAAGGCGGCCGAGAGAGCCGTCACGGCGCGGCGTACTGCAAGCGCCGCGCGCCATGGCAGACCGTGAGCTGATTGCGTGCGCTGGCGCTCCCGCGCGCTTCGCTCGCCTCGGTGCGGCCGATCAGCTGTGCAGCGATGCCAAAGGAATGAGCCGCCTCGATCACGTGCCGGGCATCTCGCGCGGTGCAGTACACCTCCATGCGGTGGCCCATGTTGTAGACCTGGTACATCTCCTTCCAGGACGTCTTGCTGGTGCGCTGGATGGCGCGGAAAATCGCTGGAATCGGCAAGAGCGAGTCCTTGATGAAATGCACGCCCCGGCCGAAACGCAGGCACTTCGTCTGCCCGCCGCCGGAGCAATGCACGAGCCCTTTGATCCAGCGCCGATCGGCCTCCAGCAAGGCACGAATCAGCGGCGCATAGCTGCGCGTGGGGCTGAGCAGAGCCTGGCCGACCGTCTGTCGAGAGCCGGGCAGGGGATCAGACAGCCGAAACGGCCCCGTGTAGATCAGCGCGGGATCGATGCCACTGTCGAAGGTCTCCGGGTACCTTTCTCGATAGTGCGACGACAGCAGGTCGTGCCGCGCGCTGGTCAACCCGTTGCTGCCGATCCCGCTGTTCTCCGCCTCCTCGTACTTGGCCTGGCCCGCGCTTTCGAGCCCCACGATGACGAGACCGGGGCGGATACCGGCGCCGCTGAGCACGTCGCTCTTGCGCAGCACGGCGCTGCAGCAGCTGTCGACGACCACGGTTGGCGTGAGGTCGCCGACATCGGCCGTCTCTCCGCCGCCGCTCCAGATCTGGATGCCGTGCTCGCGCAAGCGCCCGAGGAAGGCTTCCGTGCCCAGGATGAGCTCGCGCAGCACGTCCCCGCCGACGCGCTTGGCATTGCGGTTGATGGTGGCCGACACCAGGATGCGGCTGGTCACGCCGGCGCAGGCGAGATCGTCCAGATTCATCACCAGGCTGTCCTGCGCGCTGCCGCGAAACCCCGAAGCGTCGCCCGTCTCTCGATACTGCAGGTAGGCGAGCACCGACTTGGTGCCACTGCCATCTGCGTGGATCACGTTGCAGAGATCCGGATC
>JAICTU010000556.1 GCA_025936205.1 Polyangiaceae bacterium
CTTGGTGCGAACCACCACGGCGCGAGCGGTCTCGCCCTTCTTCACCTTGCTGTCCGGCAGGGCTTCTTTGACGCTGACGACGATGACGTCGCCCAGCTGGGCATAACGGCGACGCGACCCACCGAGCACCTTGATGCATTGCACCACCTTGGCACCCGAATTGTCGGCCACATCCAAAACTGTCTGGACCTGAATCATGACACTGTCCTCAAACTGCGGTCCGCAAAACCAACCGTCTCAAATTTCTCTGCGAGCCTCGCACGCCAACTCCTGGCGGCGAGGCAGGTCGGGCCGCGGGTTCCCTCCATCCAGGTACCGCGAAGCCCAGCGAGGTTCACTCCTGAACCGCTCGCTCCACCAGATTCAGCAACGCCCAGCGCTTGTTCTTGGACAGCGGGCGATGCTCGATGATCTCCACGCGGTCGCCGATGCGAGCGCTGTTCTCCTCATCGTGAGCCTGGTACGTCTTCCGAACGCGCACGTACTTCTTGTACATGGGGTCCATCTTCGAGCGGACGACCTCGACCACGATGGTCTTGTTCATCTTGTCGCTCTTCACGCGTCCGATCAGCGTGCGCTTGAACGCCTGCTTGCGGCCGCTCGCGTCGACGCGCACCTGCGTCTGCTTCGGCGCGGACGCAGCTGCTGGCGCAGCGGCCGCCGGCGCTGCCGGAGCGGCCTTCGGCGCGGGGACAGCCTTGGCTGCCGGCTTGGCCGGCGCGGCCTTCGGGGCTGCGGGCTTCGCCGCCACGGGCTTCGCCGCGGGGGACTTGGCGCCGCCGGCTGCCTTCGGCTGACCGCCGCCAGTACCCTTACCTGATGACTTGCGCTCGCTCACGACTTGCTCCCTGATTGGGCGGCGGCCTGACGGGCCTTCTCACCCCGTACCTGGGCAATCCGAGCCAGATCGCGCCGCACCTTGCGCAGCTGACTGGTGTCGTCGAGTTGCCCCGTCTGATTCTTCATGCGGTGACCGAACAGGTCGCGCTCCAGCTGACGGCTCACGTCCACCAGCTCCGCCTCCGAGCGCTCGCGTAGATCCTTGGCCTTCATCAGAGCTCACTCCGCGGCAAAAACTTGGTGGTGCAGGGCAACTTGCTGGCCGCGAGGGTGAACGCCTCTCGGGCCACCTTCTCGTCCACGCCCGCGATCTCGAACAAGACGCGACCGGGCTTCACCACGCACACCCATTCCTCGACGCCACCCTTACCGCCACCCATGCGGACTTCGAGGGGCTTCTTGGTGACCGGCTTGTCCGGAAACACGCGGATCCAGAGCTGCCCCTGGCGCTTGGCGGCGCGCTGAATTGCCATACGACCCGCTTCGATCTGACGAGCGGTAAGGTGTGCGGCTTCGACCGCCTGCAGCCCGAAATCACCGAACGAGACATCGCTGCCGCGCCAGGCGAGACCGCGGTTGTTGCCGCGCATCTGTTTCCGGAACTTGGTTCGTTTGGGAGAAAGCACGTTGGGCCTCTATCTCTTTGCGAAAAAAACGTCCGCAGAGCTGCGTCCGGTGGATTACTGCAGGATCCGGCGAGCCTTGCGCTGCAAGACCTCACCCTTGAAGATCCAGACCTTCACCCCGATGATGCCGTAGGTCGTACGAGCCTGGGCCAGACCGAAGTCGACGTCCGCGCGCAGGGTGTGCAGGGGCACGCGGCCCTCGCGGTACGTCTCTACACGGCCCATCTCGGCGCCGCCGAGGCGACCCGAGCAGCGGATCCTGCAGCCCTTCGCGCCGAACTTCATGGCGGTGCTGAGCGCCTTCTTCATGGCGCGGCGGAACGCGATGCGGCGCTCCAGCTGGGTGGCGATGTTCTCGGCGACGAGCTGCGCATTGGTCTCGGCCTTGCGCACCTCCTGCACGTCGATGAACACCTCGTTGGTCGTGAACGACTGCACGCCGGGGAACTTCGTCTCGCCCTTGGCGGCGGAGTCGAGGTTGCCGCTCTTCAGGATCTCGATCCCGCGGCCGCCCTTGCCGATCACCATACCAGGGCGACCGGTATAGACGACCACCTTCACCTTGTTCGCCGCGCGCTCGATCTCGACGCCAGCAACGTTCGCGTTGTAGAGGTAGTCCTTGACGGCGCGCTTGATGCGCAGGTCCTCGTGCAGCCACGTGGTGTAGCGCGAGTCCTCGTACCACTTGCTCGTCCACGTCTTGATGACGCCGAGCCGGAAGCCATACGGATGTGTCTTTTGTCCCATTCGTTTTCACTCGCGAGCGGCCCGCTTCGGCACCGTCCGCGCCTATGGACTCAGGAGCCCTTCCCCGGCGCCCGGCGACGGCAATGTTCTTCCGTCGCACGGCACCAGAGCCAAGGCTCCGCTGTTACAGCTCGTCGAGCTCCAGATGGATGTGGCTCGTACCCTTGGTCACGCGGGTAGCGCGGCCCATGGCGCGAGGGCGCCAGCGGCGCAGGTGCGAGTTGGGTCCCTGATCGACGCTCGCGCGGCTCACGTACAGCGAGTCGACGTCGACGCCGGGCTGCTTGACCTGAGCGTTCGCGAGAGCGCTGGCCAGCACCTTCTTCACGTACGGCGCGCCCGCCTTGTTCGTGAAATCGAGGAGTTGCAGAGCCTCCGTCGCGGGACGACCGCGGACGAGATCCACCACCATCCGCGCCTTGCGCGGACTGATGCCCTGAAAGTTACCTTTTGCTTGACTGATCACGTTCGACAGTTTCCCGGTTGGAGACCCGTCGGCCCTTGTTGGACTGACCCCGGACACTTACGAGGCGTCCGTTTCAGTGAATTCCGCGAGCGAACCCGAGCCATTGAGCTCGGTTTCCCTCGGGAGAGAAGCCGTCTGCGACCCGAAGTCGAAGATGCTTCCCGGAAAGGGGGCGACACTCTTACCAGCTCGCCCCGTGCCCGACAAGCTCCTTTGAGCTCATCTGGCCTGATTTTTGGCAGTGCGCTGGCCTGCGGCGAGACCCGTGCCCGCCCGCTCGAAGGAGGGGAGGCACGGGCAATCAGCCGCTGATGGATCAGCGCGCGGCAGCGTTAACGAGCAGCGGGCTTCTTCTTGTCGCCCGAGTGACCGTTGAAGGTCCGGGTCGGTGCGAACTCGCCGTACTTGTGACCCACCATGTTTTCGCTGACGAACACCGGCACGAACTTGCGGCCGTTGTGCACAGCGAAGGTGAGACCAACAGCCTGCGGGAAGATGGTCGAGCGGCGAGACCAGGTCTTGATCGCCTTGCGGGAGTTGGTGCTGACCGCCTCTTCGATCTTCTTCGCCAGGTGCCCGTCGATGAAGGGGCCCTTCTTGATGCTGCGCGCCATGACTACTTGTTCCTCCGGTGGCTCACGATCATGCCATCGGTTCGCTTATTGTTGCGAGTCTTGAGGCCCTTCGAGAGCTGCCCCCAGGGGGAGCACGGATGGCGACCACCACTGGTACGACCTTCACCACCGCCCATCGGATGATCGACTGGGTTCATGGTGACGCCGCGGTTGTGGGGACGCCGGCCGAGCCAGCGCGAGCGGCCCGCCTTGCCGAGCGCCACGAGCTGGTGCTCCGCGAAGGAGACCTGCCCGATACTGGCGCGGCACTCCTGGTGAACCAGGCGAACCTCACCGCTCGGCAGCTTGATCGAGCAGTACTCGCCCTCTTTGGCCGTCAAGCGACCGGCGACACCGGCAGAGCGCACGAGCTGGCCGCCCTTGCCCTTGCGCAGCTCGATGTTGTGCACGAGCGTGCCGGAGGGGATGTACGCCAGCGGCAAGCAGTTGCCGGGGCGGATATCGGCGAAGCGGCTGGAGAGCACCTGGTCGCCCACCTTGAGACCATCGGGCGCGAGGATGTAGGTCTTCTCGCCGTCGGCGTAGTGGAGCAGCGCGATGCGCGCGGTGCGATTCGGATCGTACTCGATCGTCGCCACCACGGCGGGCACGCCGATCTTCTTGCGACGGAAGTCGATGATGCGATAGCGGCGCTTGTGGCCACCGCCGCGGAAGCGGCTGGTAACGCGACCGTAGTGGTTACGGCCGCCCGTGTTCGCCTTGTGGTCGAGCAGCTTCTTCAGCGGCTCGGTTGCGGTGATGTCGCTCTGATCGCTGTAGGAGTAGCCGCGGCGACCAGCGGATGTCGGATTGGTCTTCTTGATGGCCATGGCCTCACTCCTCGCTGGCTTCGTTGAAGAAGGAGATGTCGTCGCCCGCGCGCAGCGTCACGACGGCCTTCTTCCAGTTGGGACGCTTGCCCACGCCCCTGCCCATGCGCTTGACTTTGCCGCGCTGGACCAGGGTGTTCACGCTCAGCACCTTCACGCCAAACATGGCTTCGACGGCGCTGCGGATCTCGATCTTGTTCGCGCCGCGATCGACCTCGAACACGATCTGATTGTTCTCGACCTTCAACCGAGAGGCTTTCTCGGTCAGCGCCAGCGGGCGCTTGATGATTCGCGATAGCTCGCTCATGTGGCCTCCCGAGTGCAGCGCGCTTCCAGAGCCTCGACCGCTCGTTTGCTCACGATCAGATGCTCGTGGCGCAGCAGGTCGTACACGTTGACGCCCTCCGGCGGCAGAAACGAACTGCCCTGCAAGTTGCGGATCGAGAGCTGGAGCTTGTCGTTATCCTTGGCGTCGACGACCAGCGTCTTGACCAACGCCTTCTCGCGCGGCGCGTTCAGCACGCCGAGCACCGAGGCCAGCGCCTTGGTCTTGATCTCCGCGAGCTGCAGGTCTTCCACGACCGTGAGCCGGCCCTGCCCCAGCAGCAGACTGAGCGCGCTCTTGAGAGCCGCCAGGCGCACCCGGCGCGGCGGCCGGCGCGACCAGTCTTGCGGCTTCGGCGGGTGGGCTCGACCACCGCCCACGAAGAGCGGCGCGCGAATGCCGCCGTGACGGGCGTTACCGGTGCCCTTCTGCTTGTAAATCTTGTGCTTGGAACCGCGAACGGCCGCGCGCTCCTTGGCAGCGGAAGTACCCGCCCGCTTGCTGGCGAGCTGGGCGATCACGACTTCGTGGAGGAGGTGTTGCGCGACTTCCACCGCGAACACGTCGTCCCGAAGCGTGACGCTCCCGACTTTATCTCGTTTGAGATTGAATACATCGACCGTCGGCATACCGTAGGTCTCCGATTTGGGGGTTTGAGATGGCCCCGGCCCACAATGGCCGGGGCCGGGCTCTTTACTTGGTTTTAATCTCGACGTCCACGCCCGCGCTCAGATCCAGCTTCATCAGGGCGTCCAGGGTCTGGGGGGTGGGCTCCATGATGTCGATCAGGCGCTTGTGGGTGCGCACCTCGAACTGCTCGCGGGACTTCTTGTCCACGTGCGGGCCACGCAGCACCGTGTAGCGGCGCAGCGAGGTGGGCAGCGGGATCGGACCGGCGACGCGCGCGCCGGTGCGGCGCGCGGTCTCGACGATATCCGAGGTGGACTTGTCGAGGAGCTGGTGGTCGAACGCCTTGAGGCGAATTCGGATTTTGGTCGTGTCTTGCATGGTTCCTCGTTGATCCGCCCCGTTATTCGATGATCTTGGTGACGACGCCGGCGCCGACGGTCTTGCCGCCCTCGCGGATGGCGAAGCGCA
>JAICTU010000321.1 GCA_025936205.1 Polyangiaceae bacterium
CGGCGTGCGGCTCGCCGCGCCTGCGCCTTGTCGAAGCGCGCCGTGGGCCGACCGTCGGTGGGCAGTCCGTCGCTGTCTGACTCAGTGCTCACGTGTTGCAACGTAGCACGAGCAGCGGCGCCGAGCGCCCCGATGCGCCGCACGGTGCCGCGCGGCGCAGGCCCGGCTCCAATCTTTAAGCAGCAGGGCTGCGCAGCTTGGCGTCCACATGCTCGGGGCGCACGCCGAGGCCCAGCATGCGCGCCGAGACCCGGCGCAGTGGTGGCACGGCCTCGAGCACTCGCGCCAGCAGCGGCACGCTCGGGGCCTGCCCCGCCAGGGTGGGACGGATCAGCCCGTTCTGAATGCCGAGCTGCGCGCTCTGCGTGAGCCGCGTCGGCAGCTCCCGGCGGCGCTGCACGCGCGCCAGGACGCGCACGGGTACTTCGCCTGGCTCGGGGTGCGGGGTGTCCCCGCGCGATTTGCGCAGCGCCGGCGCGAGCAGGTTGGCCGCTGCGACGGCATCCTGGATCGCCAGATTGATACCGACGCCGCCGATCGGAGACATCGCATGCGCAGCGTCACCGATGCAGAGCAACCCCGGGCGGTACCACTGCCGGAGCCGGTCGACCTTGACCGTGAGCAGGCGCACGTCTTGCCAGGAGCTGAGCTCGCGCGTGCGATCCGCGAGGAAAGGCACCATGGCCTCTATCTCGTGGTGCAACGCCTCGATCGGCTGGCGTTGCAGCTCATCGAATTGACCCTTGGCGATCACGAAGGCGCATTGCCAGTAGTCGCCGCGGTCCAGCAGCACGAGCACGTGGCCCTGCGCAATATAGCCGAGGGCCTGCGTCGAGTCGGATTCGCGCTTCGACAGCCGCATCCACAGCACGTCCATCGGCGCGCCCAGATCCTCGACGAGCAACCCCGCCTGGCTGCGCACCAGCGACGAGCGCCCGTCCGCGCCGACGCTGAGCGGCGCCTGGACCGCAAACTCGCCCTCGGGACCGCGCGCGCGCAGACCGACCACCGCGCCGCCGCGCTGCATCAGCTGGGTCACCTCGCTCTGCATGCGCAGCTCGAAGTTCGGACACTTGCGCGCTTCGTCGGCGATGAAGTTCAAGAAGTCCCACTGCGGCATCAGCGCGATGAAGCGCGCGTGCGTCGGCAGATGAGAGAAGTCGGCGAGGCGCACACGCCGCCCGGCGATGCGCCCGCCGATCTCCTCCAGCCGCTGGTGCGGGCGGCTCAGGAATTTGTCGAGCAGCCCCAGCTCGTGCATCACCTCCAGCGTCGAGGGGTGCACCGTGTCGCCGCGAAAGTCGCGCAGGAAGTCGGCGTGCTTTTCCAGCACCACGACCCGCACGCCTGCTCGCGCGAGCAACAGACCCAACATCATGCCGGCGGGGCCACCGCCGGCGATACAGCACTGCGCGTGAACGTCCGAGTGGCTCATGCGCGAAGCCTAAGCCCGCTCGTGCCGGGCGTCTTCGCGCGGTGGCCCGGTGCAACCGCAAATCGCTCCGCTGTCGCGACTCGGGACCGGCGCGGTTCAGTGACGTCGGCTCACTCGTAACTGAATACGCCGCGCAGATCCTCACTGCGCGAGATGGCGGTCGGCGTGCCGCGCTTGTCGCGGAACGAGGTCACGCGAAATTGATAGATCATGCCAGGGCTCAGAGCTGGACCGTCGTACGTCCGCTCGACCGTACTGGAGCCGCTCACGCCGGGGATGGCGCGATCCGACCAGATCAGATCGCCCAGCGCGGAGTACAGCTCCAGCTCATAGCGGTCTTCGCTGGAATCATCTGCCCAGCGAAACACGGGCGTACCCGATACGGCTTCGGGCTGGTCCGCGCCAGGCCCGACGATCGCGAGCTGCTCGGTGATCTTGAACGACTGCGACATGCTCACGCTGCTGCCCGCCATATCCACGTGCTGGATGTCGGTGCCCGCGATCGAAGAGTCGGGATCGCGCACCAGCTGATCGTTCTCGAACGCCGCCAGTACCACGTATTTGCCTTGCGGGACCCCTTCCACCGTGAAGGCCCCCGAGATGCTCGGCAGCTCCGGCGGCTTGGGCGCACGCAGCCCGAGCGGCACGGGACCACGCTCCAGCGTGGCATCGAACACGCTCTCCGGTACCAGCACGACACTCGTCATGCTGCCGCCGGGAGCGTTGACGATGCTCACATTGCCGGAGACCGGGCTCAGCGTGCCTTCGGTGCCGTTCACCGTCAGGCCGCTCGCGGAGCCAGCGCGTGTGTCGGCGGGCGTGCGCTCGAACTGGTGGCCTTGCCGATAGGCCGCGATCTCGAAGGCGCCTGCCGGCACGTTGAAGATGACGAAGCTGCCGTCGCCGGCGGCGATGCCGTACGGAGCCGGGACGTTGCCCCCCTCCGCCACGACCAGGGTGCCGCCCGCGTTGGGGCCGGCGAGCGTACCCTGGATCTGGCGATCCAGCGTCGCGGCGTCGGGGAGCGCGAGCAGCGCCACCTGCGTGTTCGCGGCTTCGATCACGGCGGGCTCACCGCTCGCTTGTTGGCCCGAGATCGGAACCGCCGGGCGGGGACCCGCGGGGAAGATCTGGTAGCCCTGGGCGGCCACCACGAGCTTCCAGCTGCTCTGCGCGGAGATGCTGCCGTCGGCGTTGCGCAGGGCAGGGACGCTCAGCTGATAGTTGCCGTCGGCGTCGGTCTGGGCCACATCGCCCACCGGAGTACCTTCAGCGTTCAGCGCGATCACGCGCGCATTGTCGATGGCGGCGCCGCTCGCCGCATCGTTCACCTTGCCGCGCAGGGTCAGAGCTGCGCCGCACACGTTGCCGCTGCCGTCCGCCAGCGGATCGCAGCGCAGCCCCGTTTGGCAGGCGTCGCCGCTCGCGGCGGGCTCGCAGCTGTCGCCGGGACCGGGGACCTTCTGCTCGTCATCGGAGCCGCCACCGCAGGCGAACGCTCCCGACAGGGTCCAGCAGAGCAAGAAAGAGCGTGTGAGTCTGAAGGTCATGTTTCCGGTCCTGGTAGGTGAAGGATGGCCGCGTCCAGCGCGGTCACGCACCTGAGACGGAGCGTCCTGGAAGGCAGTTCCTGGAGTGGAATGGTTTTGCTGACCGGATCGGTACAGCTGCAGGGCGGGAAAGATCAGTCGGGCTTGGCGCCGCGCTCGGCGTACTCGGTGAGCGCGCAGGCGATCAGGCTCGCCAGCGCGAAACCAGCCACAGTGGACGTCACCGTGCCATCGTAGGCGCGCCCCAGCGGACCGCCGAACAGCATGCCCACCAGGCCCGACAAGCAACCAGAGATTGCCGCCGCGACGCCGGCGATGTGCCCCATCGGCTGCATCGCGCGCGCGTTGTAGTTGCCGAACAGGAGCCCGTTGCAGAAGAAGCAAAACATCATGCCCGGCAGGAACACGTACAGCGGCGGCCGCCCGCGCCAGAGCACGACCGCCAGCAAGAACAGCGCCGCGAACACCACCTCGCTGATCACCGCGCGCCGCGACAGCGTGCGCATGCCGTAGCGCATCACCAGCGAGGCGTTGGTGAATGACGCGACCCCGAGCGCCAGCGCGCATACGCCGAAGCAGAGGGGGAAGAGCTTGCCCACGCCGAACAGCTCCTGAAACACCTGCTGCGAGGTGGTGAGATAGCTGATGAACGCGCCGAACACGACGCCGGTGGAGAGCGTGTAGCAGAGCGTGATGCGGTTGCTCAGCACCTCGAGCGCGGCACGCAACACGTGCCGCGCCGAGAGCGCCGAGCGTCGCTCGGGCGGTAGCGTCTCCGGCTGCCGCAAGCCGAACCAGGCGCCGTCCAGCAGCGCGCAGACCGCGAAAATCCAGAACAGCGAGCGCCAGCCCGTGACCAACAGCACCGCCTGCCCGAACGCGGGCGCCAGGATGGGCACCAGAATGAACACCGACTGCACGAACGACATCACGCGCGCCATGCTGCGCCCCGCGTGCAGGTCGCGCACCACCGCCACCGAAACGATGCGCGGACCCGCGGCGCCAAAACCCTGCAGCGCGCGCCCCAGCAGCAGATGGGAGAAGTCGCTTGCCAGCGCGCAACACACTGCGCCCGCGATGAACAACCCGAGCCCTGCGAACAGCGCCGGCTTGCGACCGATGGCGTCCGAGACGGGACCGCACACCAGCTGCCCGACGCTCAGCCCCCCGAAGAAGGCAATCAACACCAACTGGCGATCATTGGGGTCGGTGGTCGCCAGGTCTGTGGCAATTTGACCGAGCGCGGGCAGCATCGTGTCGATGGACATCGCGACCATCGACGTCGTCAGGGCCACGAGCGCCACGAACTCGACACCGGCGCTGGAACGCTCAGAGTGGAATGACGCTGTATTGGCGGGCTGCAAGCGGCGCGGACGCTAGTGCCCGCGCCAATCCGGAGCAAGCCTCGGCTCTCAGGACGGGAGGGCCGGGCCTGCCCCATAGCGCAACGAATGTCCCCTCGGGGCTCAGAGCGACAACCACCCACCTACGCGTCGCAGCAGTGACAAATCGAGAAGAACTGCGCCGGACACGAAATCTATCGGCGGTTGCCTTGACGATCTGCCCCGCCGTGCTCAAGTGAAGCGCGTTGACATGTCCTCCATGTCCTCCCGCATCCAGTTCGAGCAAAAGGGCTCGCGCCTCACGGCGGTGGAGATCGTGCGTGCCGCGCGCGCGCCGATCATCGCGCGGCTGCACGGCACCCTGCTCGCGCTCGGCATCGTAGTCTCCTCGTACCAGGTGCGTACCGGCGCATCCGAAATCACCGAACGCATCGTGCTCGAGCGGCGCGATGGCGGCTCCATCGAAGCCCAGCTGAGCGACGACACGAAAGCGGCGATCCTGCGGCTGGCGATCGAGGATTGACGTACGTTCGCCGGCGCCGGCAAGCGCTGCGCGTCGCAAGGGGCCATCTCCACGATCTCGGGCGCGACGGGGACCAGCTGTCCGTTGGCGGGCTGACGCAGCCTTCGCTCACGCAGCGTTGTCAGCGTTCGACCTTCACGCACCACGCCGCCGGCCCGAGTCGCGGCGCCGGCACAATCGCGGTCGTCAGCCCCGCCCTCGTCAGGGGCGTTACATCGTCGCCGAGGGCCGTGGAGCTGAGCACGAGCTGATGCGGCGAGAGCTCGTGGACGAGCTCGAGGGCGCGGGCGAGGGTGCGGCCGTAGTAGGCCATGCGATCGTCGATGCTGGTCGCGACGGCCGGGCCGCGGTGGAGCGCCAGGCTGGTGGGCAGCGCATCTCCCGCCGCTTCCAGGGTCTTCCAGAGGCTGAGGCAGGCTTCGAGGGCGTCGCCGGGGCGTTCGAAGCTGGCGATCGCGAGGTCCATGCTGGAGCTGGTGAGGCGGCCGTGGTGTCTTTCGGCGGCAGTCTGCAGGCGGTCGAAGGCTTTGACGGTTTCGGCCAGGGCCGCGGCGTCGCCCTGGCGTTCGATCAGCGCCAGGTGGTCGATCACGCGCAGGATCAGGAAGCTGAGCTGGCCCACCGCGATCAGGCGCCCGCTCTCCAGCGTCTCGCCGGGGAAGAGCTCGCGGAATTTGGGCATGGCCCAGGCGCGCGCCGCGGTCAGGGCGTCGTCGCGGGTGGCGGTGCGTTCGATGCGGACGGTGACGGGGCGCGGCAGCTCGTTGCGCAAGCCCAGGGTCTGCGCGCCGCTGCCCAGCTCGACCATCGGTTCGCTGACGGCCAGCGTCAGTCGCGGGTCGTTGCCGTCCGTGCCTTCTCGGCGCAGGCGGGAGCCGATCACCAGGTCCGCGCGGGAGAAGCCGTGGCCCGGTGAGATGTCGAGCTCGATCACGCCGGGTAGCTCGGTGCAGCGGATGCGGTGGCGTCCGTCGGAAAGGGTCAGCGGCAGCACGCGGCCTTCGCCCGGTTCGAGCCGGAGCTGGGCGGCGACGTGGGGCGAGTGCGCGGGGCCGCCGATGCAGTACGCCTGGATCTCGTTGGGTCGCACTTCGGGCGAGACGCGGAACACGAGCTCCACGGAGTTCGCGAACTGCAGCGGGTAGCTGAGCTCGCACGCCGGGCAGTGGCCGTGCGTCTCCAGGCGTTGCAGCGATTCCGCGAAGGTCGCCGGGATCTGGCACAGCGGGCACACCACGTCCCAGAGCAAGTCCAGCAGGCCCTGGTGGGCGCCGATCAGGCAGGCCTCGGTGAAGGCGCGTTCGTCGAGGTTGTGGGCACGCGCGAAGCGCAGCGGGCGCAGGCGCGCGATCTCCGCCTCGGAGCCGTACAGCACGTGCTGTTCCAGCGCGCGCAGGATGGGCGCGGGGACGCGAGCGTTTTCGAGCGCGGAGAGCTTGGTGCCCAGCTGTCGCACCAGCTTCGCATCCGCGGCCTTGGGCGCGGAATGGGGCGAAGGCGTGCGCTTGACGACGCCTTGCTCGAGCAGCGCGTCGATGCGCTGGAACATCTTCAGCAGGCGCGCCTTCTGCTTCACGCCGACCTCGAAGCGCACCAGGAACGAGAGCAGCCGGTAGCGCGGCTCGAATTGCATGGTGTAGTGCAGGCGCGTGCCGCCGGAGGGCAGCGGTTCGAGCTCCAGCCGCACCCGGTACCAGCGCATCAGGCCCGTCTCGAACACGCGCAGCACGCTCCAGCGCTGCCCCTCCAGCCACTCGAACGGGTACTCACGCCAGCGCAGCGAGAGCCCGAGCACCACGTTCGACAGGAACGTCGCGGCCTCGCCGTCGAGCCGCGTGCGTTCGACGCGCACCGGTGGCAGACCGACGATCTGGTTCATGCGATCGGTGTCGGCGACGTAGGGCCAGAGATCGTGAGCGGGCGAGGCCAGATCGAGCGAGAAGCCGATCTCTTGCACTAGCTCTGCCCGGGCGGGCGGGGCCTCGCTCACGCGCACCAGCGGCTGCCCGTTGCGCAGCAGCTCGATCGCCGCGAGCAGCTCCGCCGCATCCGCGAAGCGCCGCTGCGCGCTCTTGTCGAGCGCGCGGTTGACGAGCTCGACGGTGCCGCTGCTGACGGCGGCGCGCTCGCTCAGGCTCGGCGGCGCCTCGTGCACCTGCCGCCGCAGCACCTGCAGCAAGTCATCCGCCGCGAACGCGGGTTTGCCGGCGATCAGCTCGTACAGCGTGAGGCCGAGCGCGTACACGTCGGTGGCGGGGCTGAGCTGCGCGCTCTGGCACTGCTCCGGCGCCATGTACTGGGGCGTGCCCCACATGCGCCCGTCCTGCGTCATGCCGACGGTCTCCGCGCTCAGCCGCCCGCTGGCGATGCCGAAGTCGCAGACCTTGATCGCCAGCTCGCTCGCGGGCGCTCTCAGGTCGCCGAGCAAGAGCACGTTCTGCGGCTTGATGTCGCGGTGGACGATGCCGCGCCGGTGCGGCTCGACCAGCGCACGGCACATGTCGGCCACGAGCTGCAGCGCCAGCGGCTCCGGCAGCCCGGCGCCCAGCTCGTCGAGCGCGCTCGCCAGATCCTTGCCGTCGATGAACTCCAGCGCGATGTAGCCGTGCTCGTCGCTGACGTCGGCTTCGACCAGATTGGCGACGTAGGGGCTCTTCACCGCCTTGAGCACGCGCGCCTCTTTCTTGAAGCGGTAGCGCACGCCCTCGTCGCCCAGGAGCTCCTGCTTGAGCAGCTTCAGCGCCACGACTTGCCCGGAGGCCACATCGACCGCGCGATACACGCTGCCCATGCCGCCTTCTCCCAGCAGCTGCTCCAGCCGGAAGCGCCCGACGCGGTCGCCGGCCGTGGGTTGGCCCGCGAGCGAAAGGGCAGGGCGCGCTTTCAGCTGCGAGCTGGGCGGCGGCGCAACGGGCCGCTCCGTGTCGAGCGTCTGAAAGCGCTGTCGCTCGGCCGACGCGCGCGCATCGCGCACAGCTCGTTGCAAGGGCTCGACCAGCTCGGATGCCGCGGGCCGCCGGCAGGGATCGGCGTCCTTCAGCTGCGAGAGCCAGGGCAAACGCTTATGCGCCGTCTCGGCTCCGCCCAGCAGGCGCTCGGCGAGCTCCGCCAGCTCTCGCACGTCGTCGCTCGCGTCGCGCTCCTGCCAGCGCTGCGCCGTGGCCACTGCGCTCCACACGCTCACGCCGCTGAATTCGAGCCGCGCTCCGCGCCGCGCATCGAGCCGCACGGCCCCCGGCGACAGATTGCCGTGCCAGAGCCCGAGCTCGTGCGCCGCGGCGAGCGCCGAGGCCAGCTGCTCCAGCAGCAGCAAGCTCGCCTCCGGCGTCCACACCTGTGCCAGCGCTTGCTCCAGCGTGCCGAGCTGCGCCGTATCGAGCACGGCGCACCACTCGCCGTTCGCGGATTCGACCTGCTGCAGCGAGATGATGTGTGGATGATCGATCAGCTGATAGCGCGACCAGCGCTCCAGCAGCGCATCGGTCTGCGCGTGCTCTTGCACGAAGCGCAGCTCCACCTCCGCGCCGCCGTCGCGGCGCACCGCCGCCAGCGCCGTACCGTCGGGGCCCGCTCCCAGAAAGCGCACCTCGTGAAACTGCTGGGCCAGCATCTCGTGCTCGCCGAGGTCGTGCGAGGTAGGTGATTGGCTCCGCGACGCGGGCTCCGGCACGAGCGGGACGGGAAGGGCCATGGCAGGGACGAGCCCAATGCCGGGCCCACAAACCCTGCGACGTTTGCCGGCGCCGAGTTAAGAGCCTCCCGGGGACCGGGCCTCAACGCACGCGGCGTTCGATGGCGATGCCGAGCCGATCCATGCGCCGGTACAGCGCCTGGCGGCTCAGGCCCAGCTCCGCCGCCGCGCGGGAAACCACGCCCTGCGCGCGTTCCAGCGCGCTCTCCACGACCGCCCGCTCCGCCTCCTCCAGCGGGTTGGGGGCAGCGGCTTTCGGTGGGCTGGAGGCCGGCGGCGCGGAAGGGGGCGGCGCCGAGCTGGGTACGGGCTGCAAAGCCGGCTCCCGCTCGGAGAGCCCGAGGTGGCTCGGCACTATGGGCCCGTTCTCGCACACCAGGACTGCCCGCTGGATGCGATTGTCGAGCTCGCGCACGTTGCCGGGCCAGTCATGCTGCTCGAGGGCATGCAGTGCCTCCGGCGTCAGCGCCAGCGTGCGCCCGGGCGCATGACGCCCCAGGAAGTGCTGCACCAGGAGCTCGATGTCCTCGGGCCGCTGATGCAGCGGCGGCACATGCAGCTCGATCACGTTGAGCCGGAAGTACAGGTCTTCGCGGAAGCGATTGGCGGCGATCTCCGCCTTCAGGTCGGCGTTGGTGGCGCTGATCAGCCGCACGTCGGCGCGGCGCGTCTGGCTCGAGCCCAGGCGCTGGAATTCGCCCGTCTGCAGCACGCGCAGCAGCTTCATCTGCCCCGTCAGCGAGAGATTGCCGAGCTCGTCGAGGAACAGCGTGCCGTGATGCGCGGCCTCGAAGCGACCCACGCGCAGCTTGGTAGCGCCCGTGTAGGCGCCGGGCTCGGCGCCGAACAGCTCCGCCTCGAGCAGCTGATCCGGCAAGCCGCCGGCGTTCACGCTCACGAACGGCTGCGCCTTGCGCCGCGAGTTGGCCTGCACGATTTCCGCCAGGCGCTCCTTACCGGAGCCGTTCGGTCCCGTGATCAGCACGGCCGCGTCCGAGGCGGCCACGTTCACGGCCAGCGAGACACACTCGTGCATCGCACGGCTCTGATACACCAGTCCGCGCAGATCGAAGCGGCGCGCCAGCTCTTCGCGCGCGAGCGAATCGCGACTGTGCAGGCGCAGGGCCTCGAAGCGCGCCTGGCGCAGCGAGAGCAGGTTCTGCACGCTGATCACCAGCTTCTGGTCATCCCAGGGCTTGGCGATGTAATCGGCGGCGCCCTCCTTGATCAACGTGACGGCTGACTCCAGCGAGGTCCACGCGGTGATCAGGATCACCGGCAGGTCCGGATCGAGCTGGCGGATCGAGCGGAACAGCTGCATGCCTTCCGCGCCCGACGTGGTGTCGGTCGAGAAGTTCATGTCCTGGATCACGACCCCCACGTCTTCGCGACGCACGATGTCGAGCGCTTCGGCGGGGGTGGAGGCCTCCAGGCAAGCAATGCCGTGCAGCTCGAGCACCACCACCAGGGCCGTCCTCACGGCCTGCTGATCATCGACGATGAGAACCCGGGTCACGTGCGGTTTCTCATCCGCGCCGGACGGGGCGTCAAGGGCAAGCCGCGCCGTTGGCCCCGCAGGCCGTGCAGCTGAGCCCTGTCTGTGTTGCCAGCGCGGCGATGGAGGCCGGAAAGGTTTGGGTTGAAGGAGCCGTTGCAGCGCGGCGTTGTCGTGCGCGCTCGGGCGCTGGCCGATGCTCTCCAGCGCGTGGGCCCGCCTCACGCTGCTTCCATCGTGCAACAGCGACAGGCGAGGAGCCGTTCACTTTCGAGCGCCGCGCCAGGCGGCGCGTCGAGCCAGCCAGTGCAGTGGCGCCGCATCTGTGCTTTTGAATAAACTCTCGCCACCCGCCGCCGTATCGGGCCACTGGACTCTATCCGGAGGCAGGCAATGGTACGTCGAGCTCGTCAAATGACGTCGGTCGTGGTCTCGCTGGGCGCGTCTTTCGCGCTCGCGGGAGGGGCAGCCGCAGCCAAAGACAAAAAGCACGGGAACGAGAAGCCCGCGGCGCAGGCGGCTCCGCACGCCAAGGGCGGGCCAAGCCATCCCGACTCGGGCAAGCCCGAGCAGGCCGAGAACAAGGCTGGGAAGGATACGGTCGAGCGCGCGGAGCACGCTGAATTCAAGAGCAAGCTGGCGGAGCTGCGCGAA
>JAICTU010000304.1 GCA_025936205.1 Polyangiaceae bacterium
CGCGGCGCGCCCGAGCAAGCGCCCCGGAGCGAGGCTCCGGGCGTACGGCTGACGGCAGCGGGCTACGCGCCGCTCGGCTCCGTGCAGTGCCCGCTTTCCCCCAAACCCAGGCCCGTGAGGGCAGGCCTGGCTGGTGAGTCGGGCATTTTGCGTTGCCGGCCCGCCGCCGTAGACGCTGGATGTGCTGAAAGCACCCCTGCCGATCAAGGAATTCGACGAGCTCACGTTGCTGGTCCGCGCGCGTCAGCCCCTGATCCGGATCGAGGCTCAGGACCCGGAGCGAGTCGATGTGCTGGTCGAGTACCTGTGCGGTTGCTTCGCTCTGCCGCTCTTCGAGTGGTCGCCTGCCAGCGGTCTGCGCCGCAAGGGGGCTGCAGGGGCAGTGTACGGCACGCAGCACCTGCTGGGCGCGCTCGGGCACGTGGACGCCAGCCGCGTGCCCGCCATCTACCATCTGAGCCTGGCGGGGGAGACGCTGGACGACGCGCGCGTGATCGCCAAGTTGCTCGAGCTGCGCGACGATATGGTGCAACAGGGCGAGGCGATCGTGGTGTCCGCGGCCGAGGCGCTCCCCGAGGAGCTGAACCACGCCTTCGCGGCCGTGCGGCTGAGCCCGCCCACGCGCGAGGAATATTACCAGTACCTGCGCGAGATCCTCGCGGACGTGCGGCGGCGCCAGAGCGTGGCGCTGCGCTTGGGCCGCGAGCAAGTGCATCAGCTGCTCTCGCACCTGCAAGGCTTGACGCTGATGGAGGTGCGGCGCCTGCTCACGGCTTCGCTCGTGGAGCACCAGGCGCTCGACGAGCGGGCGATCGCCAGCGTGGCCGAGGCCAAGGGCAAGAGCGTGGCCCGGAGCAGCGTGCTCGAGTATTTTCCGGTCAAGAGCGGCTTCGAGCATCTGGCAGGCATGTCCAACCTGAAGAACTGGCTCGCTCAGCGTGCGCTGGTGTTCCAGGATCCGGAGCGGGCCGCCGAGTTTGGATTGTCGGCGCCGCGCGGCATGCTGCTGCTGGGGGTGCAGGGCTGTGGCAAGAGCCATACCGCGCAGGCGGTGGCAGCGAGCTGGGGGCTGCCGATGTTGCGCCTGGACGCCGGGCGGCTCTACGACAAGTTCGTCGGGGCCACGGAGCAGAACTTGCGCAAGGCGCTCGAGACTGCGGAGCGACTGGCTCCGGTCGTGCTCTGGGTGGACGAGATCGAGAAGGCGCTGGCCTCTGGAGGGGACGGCGACGGTGGGGTCTCGCAGCGCGTGCTCGGCACGTTCCTGACCTGGCTGGCGGAGCACGAGGGCAACGTGTTCGTGGTGGCCACGGCCAACGACATCTCGCGCCTGCCGCCCGAGCTCCTGCGCAAGGGCCGCTTCGACGAGATCTTCTTCGTCGATCTGCCGAGCGCCGCGGTGCGCGAGCAGATCCTGTCTCTGCACCTGCGCCAGCGGGGCCGGGATCCCGCGCCCTTTGACCTCGCGCGGCTCGCGGCGCTGGCGCACGGCTTCAGCGGCAGCGAGCTGGCCCAGGCGGTGGCTTCGGCACTGTTTGCGGCGTTTCACGCTGGGGGTACCCTCACGCAGGAGCTGCTGGAGCGCGAGATCCTCGCCACCAAGCCGCTGAGCGTGATGCTGGCGGAGCAGGTGCGAGCTTTGCGCGATTGGGCGCGTGACCGTACCGTTTTGGCGGACTGAGCGGCACTGCCTCGGGGAAATGCCGCTGAAGCCGCCGGCAAATGTTGGGGAAACTCGCGCCTTGCTCGGACCGGTTTCCCGGCATAAGACGTCCGATCATGAGAGCGTTTCTGCTGGCGGTCGGCTTCGGAGTGGCGGCCACGGCGTTGTTGGGCTGCAGCGGCGAGCAAGACGCGCGCACCGGCGGTCCGAGCGGTTCTGGCGGGGGAGGCGGCAACGGGGGGGGCGGCGGCAGCACTGCGATGGGCGGTTCCAGCGGCGGCGGCAGGGGCGGCAGCACCGTGGTCGTGATGCCAGAGCCGGATGCCGGGGCGATGGTCGCGGATGCGGGCTCTGCGCCCGGCGAGTTCAGCTATCCTGCGGGCTGTCCCACCCCGAACCCTGTCGGGCAGCCCGGGCAGAAGCTCGCGATCCAGAGCTTCAACTTCGCCACCAGTGAAGTAGTGCTGCGAAATATCACCAGCACCAACCAGACCATCGCCGGCACGCGCCAGGGGTGGCAGTGGTGCAGTTTCCCCGCTTACTGGAACATTGCCCCGCAGGGTGACGTCGTCCTGGGGCCCGGCAAGACCTACAAGTTTGTCCTGGTCTACAACACGGAAGGCCTCTGGGCTCTTCCGCCGGAGGGTTCGGAGCTCGCCATCTACGTGCAGTCGGGCACCTTCGACGAACCCGACAAGCTCGTCTCCTACGTCAGCTGGGGCGATGGTCTGGGTGGCACGGGCCGCGAGTACGTGGCCACGAATGCCAACCTCTGGACGTACGGCGATCTCGTGAAGATCGACGACGGCGACTCCGGGTTCATCGCCACGGGCAACACCAAGGTCGCTTCGGGCTATACGTCCGTGCCGGCGCGCTGCCTGGTCGCGCCGCCCAACGAGTGAGCGGCGGGGCGCTGTTCGAGTCTGGCTCGGGTGCTCAGGTGGCCTTGGCCGCGGGCACGTACAGCTCGCGATGCGTCTCGCGCAGCATCTCGATCAGCGGGATGCCGTGCGGGATGCGCGAGCGGTCGATCTTTGCGAGGTTCTCGTCGTTCGCGAACTCGCCCCAGAACCACTCGCTGTTGGGCTGAAACATGTTGTAGCGATAGCGGCCGAACTCGCGCATGTCGTAGCACTTGAGCATGCGCCGGAAGCGCAGCACCTCCGGGATGTTGATGCCGCTCGGGTCGTCCGCCAGCTCGAAGCCGTCGTAGCTGCTGAGCGCGTCCACCTGCGCGTCGAGCCGGCGCAGGATGGCGAGATCGCTCTCCGTCATGGGCATGGACACCGGCAACGCTCCCAGCATCTCGCTCACGTGCTCGGGCTCGGTCAACCCGAAGCTGAGCGTGTGCACATGCGGAGAACGCAAACAGAAGCGGGCATTGAACTGGATCGGCGTGAGCGGCGCCGTCAGCTCCCGCAGCTTCTGCGGCGCGTGGAACAGCTGCCCGCCTTTGTCGTTGGGCGAGATGATGAACACGCCCATGTCATGGCCTGCGGCCTGCAGCACGCCGGACCAATTGCGCTGCCAGAAGTAGTAGTAGTGCAGGTTCACGAACGAGAACAGGTCCGTCGCGATCGCGTCCGAGATGGTGCGCAGATCGCCGTGCGTGCTGAAGCCGACGTGGCCGATCACGCCCTGCTCCTGGTAGCGCTTCAGCACCTCCACCGGGCCGCCCTTGGCCACGGCCATCTCGAAGCGGCGGCGCGTGTTGACGCCGTGCCAGCCGTACAGATCGATGTGATCCATGCGCAGCGCCTTCAGCTGCGCTTCGATGCTGCGATGCGTGTCTTCCGCCGTCTCGGGCGCGCCTTTGGTCATGAAGTAGTAGCTGTCGCGCGGGACGTTCAGCACCTCATTCAGGACCTTGCCGTAACAATGCTCGCTCTTGCCGTAGCCCTTTGCCGTCTCGATGTGGTTGATGCCGGCAGCCAGGCTGCGCCGAACTGTGTCCGCGCACTGATCGATCATGCGCGCCGATAGCTCGTGGGGCGGGGAAGACCAGCCGTCGTGATAGCGCATCCCGCCTAGCGTGATCACACTGAGCGGCAGGTTCGTCTTGCCGAAACGCCGGTATTGCATGCCGGGCTTCTGGTTGCGGATGGGAGCGGAGGCGCTCGAAACAGACATGGCCGAGACGGTGGCACAGACCGGCGCGCGAGGCGAGAGCCTGCGGGCTCCGCGCGGTGGGAGTCGATGGGAGCGAGAAATTTCAGCCTTTCGGCCAGCGACCGCCCAGCGCCGGGCCCGGAACCGCTCCGGATCGGCGCCGGCTTGGCGTAGGCTGCTGGGCGATGAACGCTCCCGCGGAAGGCTCGGTCGTCTGGCAATCACAGCATTTGACGCGCGCGGTGCGGGCCCTGGTGGAGGCGGGCGGGTCGGCCCCGCGAGAAGCCCAGCTGGTTGCTGACAATCTGGTGCTCGCCAATGCCAGCGGGCACGACTCGCACGGCGTGGGCATGCTGCCGCGCTACGTGCACTCGCTGCAAGACGGCACGCTGCACGTGAACCAGCACGTCCAGATCCAGGTCGACTCGGGCTCGCTGTTGAGGCTCGACGGCGCGTCTGGTTACGGGCAGGTCGTCGGGCGCGAGGCGATGGAGCTCGGGATCGAGCGCGCGCTCCGGCACGGCGTGTGCGTGGTGGCGCTCGCCAATGCCCATCACCTCGGGCGCATCGGTCACTGGGCAGAGCAGTGTCTCGAGCACGGGCTGGTCTCCTTGCACTTCGTCAACGTGTTGGCGCGACCGATCGTCGCGCCGTACGGAGGCCTGGATGCGCGGACGGGCACCAACCCGGTGTGCATCGGCATTCCGCGGCCCGGGCAGGAGCCGGTCGTGCTGGATTTTGCCACCAGCCGCATCGCGCAGGGCAAGGCGCGCGTCGCGCATAACCGCGGTCAGCAACTCGCCCCGGGCAATCTGATCGACGATCGCGGCCAGCCGACGACGGAGCCGAAATTTGGCGTCACGCCGCCGTACGGCGCGCTGCTCCCGTTCGGCGAATACAAGGGGTTCGGGCTGAGCCTGGTCGCGGAGCTGTTGGGCGGCGCGCTGACGGGCGGCAGCACTTGCCGGCAGCCCGCTGGCGGCCCGCGCCGGATCTTGAACGGCATGTTCTCCGTGTTGGTCGATCCGGCGCAGCTCGGCACGGCACAACACTTCGCAGCGGAGGCCGAGGCGTACATCGCCTGGCTGCGGCAGTCGCCGAGCCCGGGCGGCGCGGGCATCACGATCGCCGGTGAACCCGAGCGCGCGGCGCGCCGCCGGGCGGCGGAGCAGGGCCTGTGCATCGACGTCGCCACCTGGCGCGAGATTCGAGAGGCGGGAGAAACTCTCGGCCTGCCCGCGGCGCGCCTCGAGCAGCTCGCGGCGGGACGCGGCTGAGGACTGCGCCAGGGCCGGCGGCAACGCTCGCCGTCAGAAGGCCTCGCCGACGCCGACATAGAGCGCCGGCCCGTCGCTGCCGATGCCTGCGTCGGCGCGCAAGTTGAGCTTCTCGGCTCGAGCGACGTTGAGACGCAGCCCGGCGCCCATGCTCGGATGCCAGCCCTCGAGCTTCAGCTCGGTGATGTCCCTGCTCACGCGCCCCACGCCGCCGAACACGGCTGCGCCCAGCCGCCACAGGAACGGAGTCCGGTACTCGAACTCCAGTGCGCTCAGCGCGCGGTCCTGGAAGCGACCCTGGTAGTAGCCGCGCAGCAGGTCAGGGCCACCGAGCTGTGCCATCATGTAATAAGGCACTTCCGTGGAGTTGCGCACCAGCAGGCCGCGCAGCGCGAGCACGTGTCCGCCGCCCAGTCCAATCGCCTGGCGCGCGTCGGCGACCAGGCGCCAGAAGGCGTAGTCACCGCCCAGCTGGTGCAGATAGGTGATGGCTTGCAGCGAAAGCAGCGTGCCTTCGGAGGCGGCCAGAGCGCTGTCGCGCGAGTCCCAGGCGAGCTGCGGGCCCACGCCCACCGCCAGCCCGCCATCGCGCCCGGGCGTGTCCTCGAAGCGCGGCGCGGCCGTACCGTACACCGGGTCGACGTACATGGCCTCCGAGTAGCCGCCGAGCCAGAGGCTGCCGAGCAAGCGCCGCTCGAACAGCAGGCGCCCGCGCAGCATTTGCTTTGTGTACGACACGGGCCGATTCGGCACATCGTTGCCGACGCCGAAGAAGCTATCGGGGTAGTAGCGGTACTCGAGCTTGTTCCAGAGATGGAAGCGCTGCTCGTCCCAATATTTGTCGGGTTGCAGCTCGAACAAGAACTGACGGCGCGCGGTCGCGATGCCCAGTGTCTCCAGGCTCGAGGGACGCTCGCCGGGGTTCTTCACGTCCGTGAACAATACGAACATCAAACCCAGCGCGACGCTCGTCTCCTGGGCGTAGGAGGCCAGCGGCACCAGCGCGGTGCTCACGCTCGGCTGCGCTGCTTCGGCCAGCGCCGTGCTCGGCGCGATATCCACGGTCGTTGCGCCTTCGCTCGCCGCCGGCGCAGAAGTACTCTGTGGCGGCGGCTCTGCGAACAGGGGCGGCGCGGCGCTGAGCAGCAATCCGCACGCGCCGAGCGCGCGCTGCATGCGCTGGTTTCGTCTCGCAACCATGCTTTGCCTATTACCGACTGCCGACGCTGCCAACCTGTAACGTGAGCGCGTTGTCTCCGTCCTTCACGCGGCGAATTCGTGGGGTCCGCGCGTCGTTCTGCCCACTGTGCGTGTGACACTGAACCGGCGCGCACGCGCTGCGAGGAAGTTGCACCAAACGCTCGGGAGTTGCCCGAGTGCGACACCGCGTTCAGCCCATTTTCCGGCACCCGCGCCGTGACGAGCACGCGGGAGCTCGGCCTACTAGAAAACACCAGCGCAGGCAACAAACTGCGGGCCGCAGTTGTCATGCTTCAGGCGCGGATGAGTTCTCACGCGCTCGCCCGGCAAAGTGCTCCCTGCTAGCTGGCGACCACGCGCAGCCAGGTATCGGCGAGCAACTGGTGCCCCGCTGCCGTGGGGTGCACGCCGTCCGCCGCCCAGTAGGCGGGCGGCGAGCCATCGGTGAGGGCGCGCTCGAAGCTGCTCTGGAAGGGCACGAAGCGGGTCTGAAACTCCCGTGCCAGGCGCCCCGCGACCTCGCGCCGCTGATCGAACTCCGGAAACCACTTGGAGCTGACTACGCCGCAGCGCAGCACGAAGGGTTCACAGAGCACCAGCTCCGCGCGCGGTAAGGCCTGGCGGGTCTGCTCCAGCAGCTCGCGATAGCCCTGCTCGTAGTCCGCGACGCTGCCGGTGTAGCGGCCGTCGAACTTGTGCCACAGATCGTTCACGCCGATCAGGATGCTGACCAGGTCCGGTTGCAGGTCGATGCAGTCCGCTTGCCAGCGGGCCAGCAGATCGGGCACGCGGTTGCCGCTGATGCCGCGATTCCAGATCATCAGGCCTCGCCTCGGCTGGTCGGCGAGCAAGCGCGCCGCCGCCAGGCAGGCATAGCCCCGACCCAGAGCTTGCGCATCGTTGACCTCGCGCCGCATGCGGTCACGGCCGGCGTCCGTAATGGAGTCCCCCTGAAACAAGATGCGATGGCCTGCAGCGAACATGGCCCCAGGGCTAGCACGGAGCGCGGGCGCTCCGCGAGTCTGCGGGGCCCGTCTCCGCTCATACTGCGGGGACACCCCGCACCCCGAGTCAGCTCACCAGCTCGAACACGCTCGTGCCATCGTGGATGGCCTCGATGGCGCGGGCAAACAGCGCCGCCACCGAAACCTGCTCCACCTTGGGGTGTGCGACCGGCGCCGCGTCGCCCGCGCCGAGCGGCAGCGAGTCGGTCACCAGCACCGACTCGATCGGCGAGGCCGCGATGCGCTCCAGCGCTGATCCCGAGAAGACCCCGTGTACCGCCGCCGCCCGCACGGCGCGCGCCCCGCGCTCCAGACAGAACGCGGCCGCCTCCAGCAGCGTCCCGCCGCTCGCGATCTCGTCGTCGATGATCAGAGCCGTCTTGCCCGCCACGTCACCCACCATCTGCCGTGCCACCGGCTTGGAGTTGTCCGCGTAGCGGCGCTTGTCGATGATCGCTACTGGCAGGTCGAGCCGGCTGGCATAGCGCTCGATATCCTTGCCTTCGCCGATATCCGAGGCGACCACCACGTGGTTCGCCAACGAGCCCTGGGTGAGCCGCTGACAGATCAAGGGCGCGGCGATCAGCTGGTCAACCGGAATCCTGAAGAAGCCCTGAATCTGAGGGGCGTGCAGGTCCATCGTGAGCACCCGGTCGGCGCCCGCCGTCTCGATCAGATCGGCCATCAATCGGGCCGTGATCGACACCCGCGGCCGGTCCTTCTTGTCTGACCGCGAATAGGGGAAATACGGCACGACCGCGGTGATGCGCCCCGCCGAGGCGTGCTTCAGCGCGTCGATCGTGATCAGCATCTCCAGGATGCCGTCGGAAACCGGAGGGCAGGAAGGCTGGATGAAGAACACGTCCGCCTCGCGCACGTTCTCCTCGATCTGCACCAGCATGTTCTGGTTCGAGAAGCGCACCAGCTTCGAGTGCCCCAGTGGCAGACCGAGATGGCTGCAAACGAGACGCGAGAAGCCGGGATGTCCCGAGCCCGAGAAGACCTTGACGTTTCCGTGCATCGGGCGTCGCGTCTAAACAAGTGGGCCCCGCGGCGCAAGCCCCTCGTGGCGCGTTGCGTCGGTGGATCGGTCAGATCCCCGCGAAACGCTGCTCGGGGCCCCGCTGAGCGGCTCCACCGACGCGGCGCAACACGACGCGACACCGCGCCGCGCTGAACGAATCATGACCAGCCCGTGACGGAAGCCCTGGCCTCCGCCAGCTAGAAAATAGTGCATGCACCGTACTCTGAGCCCCGCGGACACGCGTGCGGGCTGGTCTGCGTCTGTACCGTTTCTGCTGGTTCACCTGGCGCCGCTGGGTCTTTTCTGGACAGGCGCGCGCGCCATCGACTGGGCGGTGTGTGCGGGGCTGTATTTCGCCCGGATGTTCTTCATCACGGGCGCCTACCACCGCTACTTCTCGCACCGCACCTACAAGATGGGTCGGGTCATGCAGTTCCTGATGGCCCTGGGCGGCACGATGGCCGTGCAGAAGGGTGTGTTGTGGTGGGCAGCGCATCACCGCAAGCACCACAAGCTGTCGGATCAGCCCGGCGACATCCACTCCCCGAAGGATGGGTTGGGCTGGTCGCACGTCGGCTGGATCTTGAGCCATCAGCACGACGAGACCGACTGGAAGTGGATCAAAGACTTCGCCAAGTACCCGGAGCTGGTCTGGCTGAATCGCCATTTCCTGGTGCCGCCGATCGCGCTCGCCCTCGGGCTCTGGCTGCTGGGCGGCTGGAGCATGCTGCTGTGCGGCTTCTTCCTGTCGACGGCGCTGCTCTATCACGGCACGTTCACCATCAACTCGCTGGCGCACGTCTGGGGCCGCCGCCGCTATGTCACGCGCGACACCAGCCGCAATAACTTCCTGCTCGCCCTGATCACGCTGGGCGAGGGCTGGCACAACAACCATCACTACTACCAGTCGTCCACGAACCAGGGGTTCTACTGGTGGGAGATCGACATCTCCTATTACGTGCTGCGCATGCTGAGCTGGGTGGGCCTCACCTGGGATCTGCGCAAGCCGCCGCAGCACGTGCTCGATGGCAACCGCGCGAGTGAGCACGAAGACATCGGTCTGCGTCCCGCCTCGCCGGTGACCATTGAGCCCGTCAGCTTGCCGGTGGCCGATCCGGCGGAGTGAAGGCCTTGCTGGCCTCGAAGGCCTCGCGCTTCGATTCGAGCTCTTGCCAGCGATCCATCAGCTGAGACACGCGCTCGCGCGCTGCCGCCAGGTCGGTGCCCAGCTTCGTGGCCTTGGCCGCGTCGCGCCGGTACAGGCCGGGGTCGTTCAGCTCCTGCTCGATGCGCGTCACCTCGGCCTCGGCAGCCAGGATGGTGTTCTCAATCTCGGCCAGCTCGCGCGTCTCCTTGTAGCTGAGCTTGGTCGGTCGAGCCTTGGCTGCCGGCGCTTCCACGGGCGCTGCCGCTGCCGGCGCTGCTGCCTCATTGGCCAGGCGCTCGCGTTCGGCGCGTAGGCGGGAGTAGCCGGTGTAGTCACCGACGTAGTGGCCCACCTTGCCCGCCCCCTCGAAGGCCAGGATCGAAGTGGCCACGCGATCCAGGAAGTAGCGGTCGTGGCTCACCACCAGCACCGAGCCTGCGAAATCGATCAACAGCTGCTCGAGCGCCCCCATCATCGTGATGTCGAGGTCGTTCGTCGGCTCGTCCAGCAACAGCAGGTTCGCGGGGGAGAGCAGCAGCTTCGCCAGCGCCACACGCGCGCGCTCGCCGCCCGATAGCACGCCCACCTTCTTGCGGATTTCCTCACCCCGAAACAGGAAGCGCTCCAGGTAGCTGTAGATGCTGATCTCACGCCCTGCGAGCGTCAGCATGGTGCGCTTGCCGGCCACGTTCTCGGCCACGCTCGCCGCATCGTCGAGCTCGGTGCGCGTCTGCGCAAAGTAGCCGATGCGCGTGTTCTTGCCGAGCCGTGCCGTGCCCAGCGTCGGGGGGAGCTGCTGGGAGATGACCTGCAGCAGGCTGGTCTTGCCGGAGCCATTGGGGCCGAGCACGCCCACCCGCTGGCCCGGGGTCACGATCAGATCGAGACCTTCGATCAACGTGCGGTCGCCGCGCACCACGCTCACCCCTTGCAACTCGAGCACCTCCGAGCCCTGGCGGCTGGAGCCGACCTCCAGGCGCACGGGCTGGGCGATCTTGGGCGCGGCAGTCCCGATCGCGTCTTCGGCGCGGGAGATGCGCGCCTTCTGCTTGGTGCCGCGGGCCTTGGGCTGGCGGCGCAACCAATCCAGCTCGGTGCGCAGAAAGTTCTGGCGGTTGGCCTCCGTGCGCGCTTCCTGCGCCTCGCGCTCCGCCTTTGCCGTCAGGTACGCTTCCCAACCACCCTGATAGCTCTGCACCACGCCCGCGTTGAGCTCCCAGGTGCGGTTCACCACGCGGTCGAGAAAGTAACGATCGTGCGTGATCACCAGCAGCGCGCCCTTGAAGTTGTCTTCCAGGTACGTCTCGAGCCAATCGATGCTGTCCGTGTCGAGGTGGTTGGTGGGCTCGTCCAGGATCAGCACATCGGGCTCGGAGACGAGCAACGCCGACAGCGCCACGCGCCGGCGCTCGCCGCCGCTCATGGTGCCCACCTTCGCGTTCACGTTCGCCACGTGCAGCTGCTGCAGGATCGCGTTCGCGCGGTGCTCCTGATCCCAGCCGCCCATGCGCTCGAGCTCCGCCGCCAGCTCCGCCTGGCGATCGAGCAGCTGCTGGCGCGCTTCGGCATCGAGGGTGGCACCGGTGGTGCCGAGCTTCTGGCTGAGCAGCTCGTGCTCGTGGCGCACCGTCTGCCAGCGCTCGAGCCCGCGCGATGCCGCCTCCAACGCGGTCAAGGATTCGTCCAGTACCGGCACCTGGGGCAGAAAGCCGATGCGGCTGCCGCGGCGTTGCATCACCACGCCGACGTCCGGCTGTTCGATCTTGCCGAGCACTCGCGCCAGCGTGCTCTTGCCGGAGCCGTTATTGCCCACCAGCCCGATGCGCTCGCCGCTCGCGAGCGTCGCCGAGATGCCGGCGAGCACCCGGTGGACTCCGTAGCTCTTTTCGACGTCGTGCGC
>JAICTU010000241.1 GCA_025936205.1 Polyangiaceae bacterium
CCATGCTTCGGGATAGCCGAGCGCCATGCCCAGTGCCTCGCGCGACTGGCGCAGTGTTTCGTCGGACTGGACGACGCTGGCGCGCGTGGTGGCCACCTCTTGCTCCGCGCGCAGCACGTCGACAGCGCTGGCGGCACCGAGCAGCGTGCGCTTCTTCGTCAGATCGAGCGTGGACAGGTTGGAGCGTAGCGAGACGCGGCTGACCTCGGCGAGCCGCTCTGCCGTGATCACCGTCACGATCGTGTCTGCGAGCGCACCGAGCGCCAGACGCTCGGCGTCTTCCGCGCTCACCTGAGCCGCTTCCACCGTGGACCGGGCGGTTCCGACGTCGTGCCAGGTCCGGAGGTCCAGCAGCGTTTGACTGAACTGTACGCCCGCACCCCAAACCGTCGACGAGGAAGGAACGCGCTGATTGAAGCCGTTCTGTGTGCTGGTTCCGAAGAGCAAGCTGCGCTGCATCGACGCGTTGCCGCTGAGATTCGGCAAGGTACTGGCCAGTGCTTGCCGGGCTCGCGCCTGCGCAGCCACGACGCGGCTCTGCGCGATGGCCACGCTGGTCGAGCGGCTGCGCACCAGCGCGAGTGCCTGCTGCCACGTGCTGAGCACCTGGGGAGCGGCCTCGACCGGAGTCAGCATCGGATCGTTGACTTCCGGCATGCCGCTGCTCGGAGCAGCGTTGGCAACACCGGCACCAGGGCTCGCCGGGGTGCCCCCGCTGGCAGGTGCGGGGTTGCTCGCAGGCGCGCCAGGAGACGGGCTCGCTGGAGGGGGCGCCGGGGTGCCCCCAGAAGGAAGCGGCCCAGCGGGCATTGCGGGGCGGACGGGCGCGTTCGCCTGTGCCCCTGCGGAAGTGCTGAAGCTCACGCACAGGCAGATCAAGCAAGCGCTGAGGGACCGCATCGCCCCGAATCGATAATGTCCAATTCCAAACATGCAAGGACAAAGCGCGCGCGTCGAGCGGAGCCGTTCGCTAAGTCGCTTCCTGGCAGCACCGCGTGGCCACGGACTGGCGACCTCTGGTGCCGCACTTCGTCACCGTCGCTCGCCCGGCAAGCTCCGCCGCTGCGGTCGCAGCCGGCAACGCCCAAACGGTCGCGAAAACAACCTCCGGGAATCCATCGCGACGGATGGCTACCCCCACGGATGAGTCACGACTCTCGGAGCGCGACCCAGGGATGCATGACCCCGGAAATTGCAGCGTCAGACGGGCGGCGCCAGGTGGTCCCCAGAACCATGGCTACTACTAGAACTACGGCCACCAGCAGCCGACAGCTCAGCCGCGGAATAACTGCCGAGCTCCGTGGACTCCTGCGCTTCGGAATCCACCAGCTCCTCGACAACGCCGGGCGCCACCGAGCTCTGCCGCGGGTTCCGAGCACCCGCCGAACCCATGCTGCGGGCAGCGCCCGCGGAACGATGTGCGGGCACCGTGTTGGGCCGAGTGACCCAGCGCTGCAACAATGCCACGGCTTTTGTTCTGGAATTCAGCACCCGCTCGAGCACGGCGAGCGCCTCGGGCAACTGCCGGCAACGCGCGAGGGCGTGGGCATACGAGGCCGCGATCTCCTCTTCGTCCGGCGCGTAGCCATGTGCTTGCTTCAGCCAGCGCAGGGCCTCGCGCGGCTGGTCAAACGCCACATCGATCAGGTGACCCAGGTTGTGAGCGTACGAAGCACAACCCGGAGCCCGCGCCAGCGCGCGCGAGTAGGCCCGACGCGCCACGCGGTGGTTCCCGAGCAGCGTGTGAGCCAGCCCGAACAGTGCCCAGGCACGGTCATCGTCCTTGTGCTGCAGCACGTCTCGCGTGAGCAGCGCAGCGCGCCACGGCGCGTGCTCGACGATCAGCTCGGCAAGCTGCCTCTGCGCCGAGATCTTGCAGTCGCTGCCGGCCGGAGCATGGCGAATCAAACGCTCCAACATCGGGATCAGATCGCGAGCACCAAGCCCGTGCGCAACCGCCCACGCGATGTTGCTTTGCAACCGCTCCACGTTCACAGGCCTAGCCATCGGTGTTTGTCGTAGCTTTGGGAGAAGGCTCGCGCAACGGTTTTTGCGTGCTCGTCTCGAGAGCCCACGCTCTCGGGCTGATGGTTGTCCCTGTTGAAGAAAGCAACTGCGGCGCCTGCAGCGGCTTCATGCGAGCATTGATCGCGGCGCAGTCAAAGGAAAAAGGCGTCGAGAGCAAAGGAGAGGGAACGCATCAGAGCGCTCGACCGTGCACGCTGGGACCGCACACTTCCCAACAAACAAGTATGGATCGGCGAGCATCGCGTGCAATCGCGTAGCTCCTTTAGGTCGCGAATTGTCGGTCAGGCGCTTGCTACCAGGACTCGAAGGAGAGTCTGTCCATGCAGCGCACCGTGCAGAATCTGCTATCCCCAAGCCAATTTTGCCCCTGGAAAGCGTTTGGCGGCTCGCCCGTCCCGATTTGCTGGTCCGGATTTCTGAAGCCGAGGGACGCGACTCGATTGCTGCGCTATTACTCGGCTCCGTTGCTTGGCTGCATTACTTGACCGCGTCGGGGCTCTGCTGCTCGGCTGGTGCTCGTTTGCTGCTCGTTTGCTGCTCGTTTGCTGCTCGTTTGGTGCTCGTCCGTTGCTCGGGTCCCCGTCGTTCGAGCTGCCACTGTTCGGCAATCGACGCGCAGCGAGGGTCTACCAACGGCTCGAGGTGCTCCAGCGTGGGCATTTGCGCCGCCGGGCGTTTTGTGCAGCGTTGGTTTTTGCGTTCAGCCTGTGCCGTGTCTAGCGGTCCCACCGGGCCCTGAAGGCCGCCGAACACTGGGATGACTCGGCGGCGGCCACGGAGCCATTGCAGTGCCTCGAGGGGCTCGCAACCTGATTCTCACGCTAGACCCAGCCGCATTTCGTGCAGCCGTCATTTTCGTGAACACACGGCAACGTGCCGGATCAGAAGCGGATCGTGCCGACTCGAGCCTCGCGTTAACTATGGCAACGGAGGCTTGATTTTTCTGTGTGCTGAGCTAGCGGCGCGCCTGGCGCGGCCGCGCAGGCTGCGCTTCCACTTCGCGCTGCGCGATGGTTTGCCCGCTCAGGCCGGTGACCACGCGCTCGAGCAGACCCTGCCGGACGCCGATGAACGTGTGGCGCTGGCGGATGCGCACATAGGCTGTGTCGTCTTCGCTGACCCCGGCGCTGCTCAGCGCCTGCTGTACGTCGCTGGTCCGCACTCCGTCGTCTTTGCCCACGTTCACGAAAGCCTCGTCGATCGGGCCTTCCCAATCGCGCGCCGAGCCGCCCGCCGCGTCGGCGCGAGCGTCGTCCGTGCGCACCTCGGTCACCCCTTCACTCGAGCTGGGAGAAGATTCGGGAACCCCGGAGTGGTTCGAGGCTGCATGGGGGGGGACGAGTCCCGCCAGGTCTGCGTCAGAGACGCTCCGCACCTCATAGCGAATGCCGGCGTCGCCCAGCGCGGCCCTCGCCGGGCGCGCACGGCGCCGAGAGAGCGTGGAGGGCTCTGGCGGGCGGCCTCGCTCCGTCGCGGGGCTGAGACGTTCGCCCTCGGGCTCGCGCGGACCACGGGCTTCGACGTCGCGGGGTCCGCGCACTGCTTCCGCTTCCCGAGAGCTGCGCGCTTCGGAGTCGCGGGGTCCGCGCCGCCGTGAGCGATCCGGCCCTGCCTCTTCGCTGCGCTCGGCCTTGATCGGCGCGACGCGTTCCACCCGCGGCGCAGGCAGCTTCTCGGTCCGCGGCGCTCGCACCTCGGGGGGCGGCGGCACCAACTGCCGCGGGGTCCGGACGCGGGCTGCACCGGGCAGCTCCGCGCCGTTCGCCGCCAGGTGCTCGCGCAGTAGACCGGCGATGATGGTCTCGGCACGCTCGTGGGTGAGCAGGCGTCGCACCAGCGAACGGTCGGCGTCGCGCGCGCTGGTGAAGCGCCCGGCGAGCTGCAGGACAGTATCCGTCTCGGCGCGAGTCTTGAGCTCGGCCGCGCTCGGCAGCTGACGCTCGATGGGGTGAATCTTGTACTCGAGCCGCAGGTAGTAGAGATTGCCGATGGAGGAGGGGCTCACCAGCGAGATCGCCGTCCCCATGCGCCCAGCTCGCCCCGTGCGACCGGTACGATGCACGTAATTCTCGGTGGCCTCGGGGAAGTCGAAGTTGATGACGTGCGTGAGGTGCGAGATATCGATGCCTCGCGCCGCGACGTCCGTGCACACGAGGAACGGCAACCGGCCCTCGCGGGTCGCGGCCATGACCGCCTCTCGCTCCTTCTGTGACAGATCGGCGTTGAGCCAGTCGGCGCGGTAGCCCGCTCGCTGAAGCTCCTGGGCCACGCGCTGCGTATCGTCGCGCGTATTGCAGAAGATGATGGCGCTCTCGGGCGCCTCCGACTGCAAGATACGCAACAGCTCCTGAAGCTTGTCGCCCTGGCTGATGTAGACGAAGTGCTCGATCTCCAGGGCACCGATTTGATCGCCGCTCAAGGTGATGAATTCGGGCTCGCGCAGCCGTGAGTCCGCGACGCGCAACACGGGGCGGGGCACGGTTGCGCTGAACAACAGGATCTGCAGCTCCTTCGGCAGCTGGTTCCAGATGTCCAGGATCTGCGGCAGGAAGCCCATCGAGAGCATCTCATCGCACTCGTCCAGGACCAGGACGCGGATCTTGGAAGGGTCGAGCGTCTTGCGCCGCAGGTGGTCCAGCACGCGTCCGGGGGTTCCCACCAGGATTTGAGCGCCCTGCTTGAGGCCCTCAATCTGCTTGGGCATCGGTGCACCGCCGTAGATCGGCAGCACGCTGAGGCCGGTGTTCTTGCCCAGCGCCTCGAGCTCGCGCGTGACTTGCAAAGCCAGCTCGCGCGTGGGGCAAAGCGCCAGCGCCTGCACGGCCTTGACCTTTCGGCGCACGATGCGGTCGACGAGCGGTAGACCGAAGGCGGCCGTCTTGCCTGTGCCTGTCCGCGCCTGCACGACTAGATCTTTGCCGCGCGTCGCCGACTCGAACACTGCGCGCTGCACCGGGGTGGGATGGACGTACCCGATATCGTCGACGGCACTCCGCACTTCGGGAGTCAGCGGGAGGATGTCGAACGTCGGTTCGTCTTTAGGGGTTTCGGCGTCTGATGCTATGGCCATGGCAAAGGGGGATTCGGTCGACAGATAGCCCGGGGGTGCGGGCGATGCCCGGAGGGGCTCCAGTCAGAGCGCCCGGTTCACGGACTGTTGGAGCAGGGGAGTGAAGCGTTTGACGTCCTGCCGTCGCTTCGCGAGATCGACGGCGCCGTATCTTACGGCGTGTTCTTCGGCATATCGCAGTCGATCCACGGCATGGAGGCGGCGAATCGCCTCCGGGTCGCCCGCGCAGGAGTGCTCGAGGGCGGGTCGATGAGCCCAAGCCGCCGCCAGGGCGCCGCGAAAACGCGCCAGCGCGGCATGTTCTTCTGCTTGATCGGCAGACGCGACACGCGCCGCTTCAATAGCTTCAACCAGATCCAGTGTGCCGGCTGAACAGCCGGCTTTGGTCGGAAGGATCGTGGGGTTCCAGACCTGCAGGCAAATCTCTATGGAACAGACCGCGGTGAACGCGGCCACGATCAGCCCAAAGACGGCGATGCCCGCAGTCCGACCCAGCTGTCGGGCACCAGCGAAGCTGGGGTCGGCCGATTGTGGCTCCACGCGCTCTTAGTGCACAGATGATCCGCGGGACGTCAAACCTGGAAGTACAACCTCGAGTCGAAACCTAAAAAGCTTAGAACTCGGACGGGCTCTTTCTGTTAAGACTCGCGCCACATCAGGGACATGACGCAATCTACAGACGCCGCGCTAGGGAGCCTTGCGAAGTGTTCCGCTTTCTCTGCCGCTGAATTTCCGCTGGAAGCTCGTCTGGGCGAAGCTCAGGCGTTGCTGCATGACGACCTCAGCGCGGTCGAGCGCCTGCTGCGCGACAGCGCAGCGCAGGGACCGGTGCCGGCATCTGATGCGGCGCGTCACCTGGTGTCGCTCGGTGGGAAGCGGGTTCGCCCGATGGCATTGCTGCTCAGCTCGGCGTGCTTCGGCCAGGTTCCGGACGCGAGCCGCCACATGGCGGTCTGCGTGGAGCTGATCCACTCGGCCACTCTGCTGCACGACGACGTGATTGACGAGGGCACGGAACGTCGTGGTCAAGCCGCGGCTCGGATCGTGTGGGGCAACGCTGTGAGCGTGCTGGGCGGCGACCTGCTGCTGACCCACGCTCTGGTCACAGCCCAGCAGCATGCGCCGGCACTCATGCCCGAGTTGCTGCGCACGCTGCGACGGCTCGTCGACGGAGAGATCGTTCAACTGCGCGGGCGTGCGGAGCTCGACGTCAGCGAATCCGTGTACTGGTCGATTCTGCGGGACAAGACCGCGGCTCTCTTTCGCTTCGCCACGAGCGCGGGCGCCGAGTTGGCCGGTGCATCCACGCGCAGCCAGGGGTTGCTGGCAGAGTTTGGTGAGTGCATCGGCATGGCCTTTCAGCTGGTCGATGACCTGCTGGACTACGCTGGTGATCAGACCGGCAAGACGATGTCCGCCGATCTGCGGCAGGGCAAGCTGACCTTGCCGCTCGTACTCGCCGTCGAGCAGGAGCCGGAGCTGTTCGGCTGGCTCCAGCAGATCCGCGCCGGCGACCTGAGCCGAGTCTCCCAGCTGCGTCAGCGCGTGGTCGCGTCGCGCGCCCGCGATCGCGTGGTCGAAAAAGCCCTCGGGTACACCACTCGCGCTACCGAATACCTGGAGCAGCTGCCCCCATCCCCCGCCCGCACGTTGCTGGGAGCGGTGGCGGAGCAGCTCGCCGCCCGCAGCCGCTGAGCGCCTCGATACGCCGTCAAGTTCGGCACAGCGCGGCCCGGCGCAAATCAAAGCCCCGAGGCCCCGGCGTCCGATTGCGGTAGCCCTAGCTACAACGGAGGGGCAAGCGGGGTTGGGGCCCTGGCTCCTGGGAGAGGGCGCCGCGCGGGCGGAGTTGGGGGAAGTCCCTCGCAGCGCCGCTGCGAGGACTGGGGGGTCTGCATCAGAGCCGCTAATTTAGCAGCTTGGGGCTCACGTCCGTGACGTCTTGCTCTTCGAGCACGGCGCTGAGCTCCCGCTCCAGCGCACCGCTGAGCTCCGTTTCCACCGCCTCCAGCGCGCCTGCCAGGCGCTCCAGGTTGCGCTGATAGACGAAGAGGCGCGCGGTGGGGCCTTGCAATATGCTCGGGCTGCGTGAGCTGCCTGCGAGCGGATGTGGCGGCAAGGAACTCACGGAGATGGAGCTGGGCGAGATGTCGTCGAGCAGGATCAGAGCCCGCGGATCGACGCCGTCGATCACAAACTCGATGCCGGGCATGTCCGCCACGTAGATCTCGTCGTGACGGATGAGTTGCCGCAGACGCGGCGGCAAAGCGTCGACCACTCGCCGCACGGTGTGCTCGAACGCGTCGAGCGAGAGCGACCACTCCGGAACGGGCGCCTCGAGGTCCAGGGCGCGCGCGCGCACGAAGGCTTGCGTCGCCCGGACGCGGTCACCCTGCTCATCTCGCATCAGGCCGAGATAGTAATACGCCTCCGAGTTGCCGGGTGTGGCCTTGACGGCTTGCTCGATCAACGGGGCAGCGCGATCGATGTCGCCCACCTCGTAGAGCGCACGACCCACGAGAAAAACGTGGTTGGGATTTTCAAACGGGCCCTCCGGGAATCGAGCACAGAGCGCCTTCGCGTCGTCCATGCGATCCTCGCCGAGCAGCGCATCGAACTTCAGGAGCAGCGCATCGACGAGCTCGTCGTTGGTCTCCGCCAGCTCCAGCGCGCGATCGCACATCTCGAGCGCTTCCTGATAATCGCCCAGCGGGTGGATGTAGACTTCCGCCGCGTTCAGCAGAGCCTCGAAGTACGCCTCATCCAGCGAAAGTGCGTGGTTGTAGTGGCGGATCGCAGCCTCGAAGTCGCCGCGCAGTGCCGCCGCGTACCCCAGCAGATTGTAGGCCTCCGGCGCCTGCTTGTTGAGCTCGAGTGCACGGCGAGCGGACAGCTCCGCACCCTGTGAATCCCCGTGTTGAACGAGGTCCCAGCCGCGATCGAGATGTGCCGAGAAGCGATCCATCTTTTCTTCGTGATGGTCCTAAGGGCGGGCCAAGTCAAGAGTTGCCTGCGCCCTGTGACCGCGTCGCATCTTTCGCGGCGACGCCCGCGCCTGGAATTCTGCGGGGCACCCCACACCCCGGTTGTAGCACTCGAGCCCTGCGACCGAGGATCGCCCTCCCGGTCGATCTCCCTGCACGGCCTGGGCGCCAGTGGTTACTCGAGGTCAAGGGCCGGCCAATGGCGGCAGCGAGCGATAGCTTCGCAGCTTGCTCTCAGCGGGGCCGGGGCAGTGGAGTCGAGCCGTCGATCACGACGCGGCTGCCTTTCGAACCAGCCGTGGCCCAGGCGCCGTGCCAACCCGCGCGAACCGGCGGGTCCGTGAAGAAGAATAGATACTTCGCATCGAGCGGTGCCAGATTGATACAACCGTGGCTCATGCGCACGCCGTAGTTGCGGTGCCAGAAAGCACCGTGCAACGCGTACGAGCCTTCGAAGTACATCACATACGGGACGTCTTCGATGCTGTAGGGCAGGTCGCCCGCAGCAGTGCCGTCGCCGTCCATGGTGGTCGTGACGTGCTTCTCGCGGATCGTCCACTCGCCGCTCGGCGAGCGGTGATCGGTCGTCACGTCGTTGGTCTCTTTGCCGCTGGAGACCAGCGTCGCGTACACGGGCCGCTCGCCCACCAGTGCCACCAGGGTCTGCGTGCGCAGATCCACCGAGACCCATCGCTCGTCCGCCGCCAAGTTGGCCGGCAACTGCGCGGGCGCGCTCGCCACGCGCACCTGATCCGCTTGAACCCAGTCCTGGTCTGCCGTCTGCAGGTAGCTGTGGCCGGCGAGATCCAGCTTCTCGCCCGTCAAGTGAACGGGTTGAAGCTTGGCGAGCGTGCCGACCTGCTTCACACTGCCGCGATCGATGTGGTAGCGAGGACGGCTGTCGCGCGACCCGTACACGAAGGCGAGCGGAAGGGTGAGCGCCTCGTCGAGCTCGACCCCGTGAAAGTTCGAGCCTTCGACTGCGACGAAGCGATCCTTGGGCGCAACCATACCCTTGGTCGTCTTGTACCAGCTGCGGGAACCCCACTCGAACTCGCGATCGACGGCGATGTAGAAGCCCTGAACCAGGCGCCGCGCCAGCAGACCATCGGATTCCGTCGAGAGCTCGGCCAGGCGCACCTGGCTCAGCTGAACGCGATCGCGCTGCCACCAGGGTCGATCGCTGGAGTCCGCAGCGGGCGTGTCGCGCTCCGGGTGTGCTTCATAGGTCGCCATCTGGTCGACGGACGGCACCGAGTTGTAGAGCGGCGTGCCGTTGCGCGCGTTGCGCGCGTACGGGTACGGAAGAATGGCGTCCAGATTCGGCGGGGTGGCGCTGAGGCGCGCGCGCGGGTCTTCCTGATCGATCGTGCCTTCACTCGAACAGATGAAGCCGCCCTGGACACCTTCGTACCAGCCGCTGCGGCAGGCGTCGTTCACGACCTTCTCGGGCAGTACGGGAATGCGCCCGCCGTTGCGAGCGTAACCGACCTTGAGGGCCCGATCTGCGACGGGCTGAGCGTAGATGCCCGTGGAGCCCGTGATCACCGTGAAGAAGGGACCGGGCCAGGGCGCCGCCGCGTCCGCTCCGGCGTCCGCCGGCTCAGCGACTTCCGCGCCAGGTGCGGTGCTGGACCCGGCGTCGCGTGTGGCTCGCGCGCTGGGCTCCGCCGGTGTCGCGACCAGCACGCCCTCCGTGCGCGGCCGAGGTTCGTGGCGCTGCTCGTCCATGCAACCACCGGCGCAGCCGAGGGCCGAGCCGAGCGAGAGAACGAACGCCAGCCGCCAGAGGTTGGGCTCCGGTGGGCGGAACATGGGAGACTCTCTGTGACGGTGTGTGCGGTACAGCATCTCTCGAGCAGGGCGCGTTCCAGAGACCTGCCGTCCACAACGGAATGGCCTTTCGGCCGAACTGGTGAGGCTGGCGCCTGGGACCCGCGTAGGCCCATGCTAGGAGAACTCGAAGGATTCGTCACGGTTCCAGCGGAATCTGGGACGAGCGGCGCGGACAGGGCGCGGGAGCGCTGCCTCAGGTGATGCTGAAACAGACCTCCGATCGAGGCGCAAGGAGCAGACGTTCGGGGCGGGTGCTCACCTGGGCCATGTCGCTGTCGTTGGCGCTGCATGTGGCGCTCACGCCAGCGGCGGCGTGGATCGGCTTGTTCGCGTGGTTCTTCCACACCAGCGAGGAAGACACGTCCGATGCGGAACAATTGACCTCGATCCCGATCACCTGGCTGGGGGAGGAAGAGCTCGAACCGGAGGTCCCCGCGCCCGCACCCGCGCTGACCGCCCCGGTGGCGATGACAGAGGCTCCCAGCGAAACGCGGACCCCTCCGGTGGCGCCGAGCCCGCCGCCCGCCCCACCGCGGCCTCCGCCGCCCGAGGAGAAGCCGGAGCCCCGGGAGAAACCCAAGGCTGCAGCGGGGGGTCCCGACATTGCCCACCCGGTAGCCATATCGGGGGTGCAGTCGGAGCTTGTCGACAGCAATGCCAACGTCAATCTGCTGCTGCTCAGCGATCGCGTGCGCGCCCATCCGCTCGGTCCCCGCATCGGCAAGCTGCTGACGGACTTCCCCCAGTGGAGCAGCTTCTTTGCAACGGCGGAGATCGATCCCATCCGCGACTTGAATCGCATGCTGATCGTGGGACCCGAGTTCCGGCGCTCCGCGGACGTGGTCGCCATCATTCAACACCGCCTCGGGCGCGAGGTGCTGCGCAAGGCGATCGATCGCCTGGTGCAACGTACGCCCCATGGGCGCTGGCTCAAGGCCAAGATACCAGCGGCCCGCGCGCACGCCGATCGCGCCGAGCGGCTCTTTGTCTTGCCCAGCCCGAATCTGCTGGTGGTGGCGCCGCTGCACCTGGAGAAGCAGCTGCTCTCCGCGCCCCCACTGAAGTTTCCCGCGCCCGACGGCAGGGAAGCTCTGGTCTTGCACGTGCGCTCGCCTGCGCATGCGCTGCGCGGCTTGCCGCTGGGCTTGCCCGACTCGATCGCCTGGCTACGGCTGGACGTGACGGTGCTGGAGAACGGCGGGGCCGAGCTGAGAGTCACGGCGGAGGACGCGAGCCCGGAGCTCGCGCGCAGCCACGGCCAGAGCCTGTCGCTCGCGATCAATGCGCTCACCAACCCCGATCTCGGTGCGCTCGGCGCGCTGCTCGGCATGCGCTCGATCGCGTTCATCGATCGGATCGAGCTGCGCTCAGCGGGAACGCGCATCTCCGGTCAGGTCGAGGTGAGCCGCGCTCAGCTCGAACGCCTGATGAGCCTCGCGGAAGAGCTGCTCGGGGAGTGGAACGGCGCACGCGACGCGCGACCAAATTTGGCCCATCCGTCGTCTCCCAGGTAGTCGTACATCCTCTCCAAAGGAGCGGATGACACATGTCTCGAGCAAACCCTGACGCTTGGCTCCCGACTCTCCGAAGGCTGCTCGCCGAAGCATTCGCGCTGCATCAGAAGGGCGCGGCGGGAGTACCGCTCGGGCGCGCCTACGGCGCGGCAGATGGCTTCATGCTCGCGCTGATCGAGCTGGGCGCCACCAACCCGAAGGAGCTCAGCGCATTGGTCGCCGACGAGCGCTTCCGCTTGATGGGGCCTGCGACGCGCATTCTGGTGGACAAGGAGTCCAATCGCCGTGAGGAGGCGCGACCTTTCGTCGGGATCAGCAGCACGCGCGTTGGCGCGGCCGCTGACGATGCCGCCGCGAGCGCCGCTACAGTGCGTGAGGATGAAGGGTGCGCTGCGTGAGCTCCGCCAGTCGCGTCTCCGGACGCGCGCCGTAGTGACCGATCACCTCGGCTGCGGCGATGGCTCCGCGCCGACCTGACTCGGCCAGCGACTGGCCGTGAGTCATACCGAACAGCACGCCGGCGGCATACAAGTCACCCGCGCCCGTCGTGTCCACCACGCTCGGGAGCGGCTCCGCAGCGATCTCCACCTGCTCACTGCCGGCGATCAGCAGGCTGCCCTTCGCGCCTCGCGTGAGCACCGCGAGCGAGGTGTGCCGGCGCGCGCACTGCGCTGCTGCCTCGAAGGAGTCGGTCTGATACAGGCTTTTGATCTCGGCCTCGTTCGCGAACAGAATGTCGACGTGATGGGACACGAGCTCCAGAAAAGACTCGCGGTGCCGATCGACACAGAAGCTGTCGGAGAGCGATAGCGCCACCTGGCGACCTGCGGCCCCAGCCAAGCGCGCCGCGTGCAGGAACGCCTCTTTGGCGCGAGGCCGATCCCAGAGATAGCCCTCCAGGTAGGTGACCTTGCCGCGCCGGATCAGCTCCTCATCGATGTCCTCGGGACCGAGATCGACGCAAGCGCCCAGGTACGTGTTCATGGTGCGCTGAGCGTCCGGCGTGACCAGGATCAGACAGCGCGCCGTGGGCGCACCCGAGCTGGCGGCGGCGACCGCCAACTGCACACCGATGGCGCGCAGATCGTGACAGAAAATTTCGCCGAGCTGATCGCGGCGCACGCGGCCGATGTACTCGGGACGTCCGCCCAGGGAAGCGACGCCTGCCATCGTATTGGCAGCGGAACCCCCGGACGTTTCCTGCGCCGGCGCCATGGCCGTGTACAAGGCTTGCGCTTCCGTCTCATCGATCAGGCGCATCGCGCCCTTGATCAGGCTGTGCCGAGCCAGGAATTCGTCGCCCGTCCGCGCTACGACGTCCACGATGGCGTTGCCCACGCCCACGACGTCGAGTTCACCGCTGCTCATTTCGCGAGATCAACCTCACAAACAGGGCAGCGGTCAAGAGGAGCAGGCCTTCCACCCGTCAGATATTGTCCCGGGGCGCGGGGCTCCCGGCAGTAATTGCGGCTATTTCGCCAGCAGCCGTTTTTCCAGTAGCCAGGAAAGGCGGGTGGCGACCTCGGGGGTGAGTGCGTTCAGCGGCGTCAGGAGCGCATGGCGCGTCGCTCCGAACGCCGGGCTCTGTTCGGGCGGGGGAAGGAGTCCAGCCAGTTGCGCCACCGTGCTCCGCGCCAGATCGGCGTTCTGCTTCAAGACGGTCAGGATCGCCTGCACGTCCACGTCGGCCTCCGACTCATGCCAGCAGTCATAGTCCGTGGCCAGGGCCAGCGTCGCGTAAGGGAGCTCCGCCTCGCGGGCGAGCTTCGCCTCCGGCATGGCGGTCATGCCGATCACGCTGACCCCCCATTGCCGGTAGAGCAGGCTTTCGGCGCGTGTCGAAAATTGCGGACCTTCCATGCACACGTAGGTGCCGCCGCGATGCACGCGCGCCCCGGCAGCTTCGCTGGCTTGGGCCAGGGCTGAGGCCAG
>JAICTU010000414.1 GCA_025936205.1 Polyangiaceae bacterium
AGCGGTAGGCGCGCGAGCGGGCGTGGTCGTGAGTGAAGAAGTTCCAGGCGTCGCCATTCGCGCTGTAGTCCTCGCGGACCGTCCCCCACTGGCGCTCGCTGAGGTAAGGCCCCCACTTCTTCCAGTCGACCTTGCGCTGCCGCGCTTCCTCCAGCCTGCAGTGTTCTGCTGTTTTCATTACTGCCCCCAATCCTCCTGACTCGAGCAACTATGATGGATGGCTCGCCCGACGGGACGCATTTCGTCGCGGCTCGCGCTTCAGCGCGGCGTGGTGGGGTGCGATGTCACGGAGTGGTGACCTCGGCACATCGAGGTAGCGTCACTCGACAGTGACGAGTGAAGTGGTTCGACGATCTAGCTTGCTTTTGTCATCGCTGCTGCCGCTGGCGCGGCAGACCCCAGGGTGTTGTGGGCGTCGCGCGACTTCGCGCTTCTGCCCACCGGCACCGAACCGATATTGGTGGACGGACACTGTCTGCGCGGGCGCGCCGATTTTGCGAGTTGCCAAGTCAAAGCAAGCACAGATGCGGGATCCGTGATCGGCGACGATCGGCGGCGCATGGAGCCAGGCGGAGCGACGCTGCTGGCGTCCGAGATTCACTGCATGAATAGATCTACTGTCGCCAAAAGATCTCGTTCTTTCAAACTCTCTTCAGAAGGCAGAATCTCTCTTCCCTGCTTTGCTTCTCTGCTCGCCTGTGCCGGGGTGCTGAGCAGAACGGCGGCGCTAGCGGCGCAGGAATCGGGGCCCTCTGCTGTGCCGACTCAGGAGGCCTCACCGACGCCCGCGGCACCGAGTGATGAGTCGCTCGAGCTGGGCGAGGCGAGCGGCGAAGACACACAGGGCTTCATCGAGGCCGTGGGTACCGAGGAAGTCGTCGTGAGCGGCTTTCAAAAGAGCCTCGGTGCCGCGCTGAGTCGGAAGCAGAGGTCCACGGCACAGGTAGACGCCATCGTCGCGGACGACATCGCGGATTTTCCCGATCTGAACCTGGCGGAGGCCCTGCAGCGCATCCCTGGGATCGCGATCACGCGCGGCAGCGCTGGAGCGGCCGCGACCAATGGCGAAGGTGCTCAGATCACGGTGCGGGGGCTCTCCGGGCTGTACACACGGGTACGGGTGAACGGCATGGAGACGCGGGCCGCCGTGGGCAACAACGCCACCCGGAACTTCGACTTCAGCATTTTTGCCGCCGAGTTGTTCAACTCGATCGTGGTGCACAAGACCGCGTCTGCCGAGCTGGATGAAGGATCACTGGGCGCCGTGGTTGACCTGAACACGGCCCGCGCCTTCAATTACAAAGAGGGGTTCACGGCCGTTGCCAGCGCCACGGGGGCCTACAACGACCTCAGCGGAACGGTGAGACCGCGCCTGACAGGGCTGCTCGCCTACCGCGACCCGGGAGGGGTCTGGGGTGCGACGGCTTCGGCTGCATATTCCACGGCCCGCAATGACGCGGCGGCGGCCGAAACGGTGCGTTGGCAGAAGAGCCCTTTCCGCTCCGTCAACGGCGTGGTCTGCGCCGACAATCTCACGGATCCGGGCTGTTCTGACGTGACGAACGCCTTCCATGCGCGCATCCCGCGCTACGGGCAACAGGTCAACAGCGCCGACCGCCTCGGGTTGACGGCAGGCCTCCAGTTCCGTCCCACAGCTCTGACGGAAGTGCGCCTGGACGGTCTGTATGCCAGTTATCGAACCCGGACGGATCTGGAGTGGCTGGAGATGCTGTTCAGAGGCAACGAGCCGACCATGGATGTCACCGGCTACACCCTGCAAGCCCGTCCCGATCGCTTCGGTGCCACCAACAACACTCTGCTCGGTCTGGATGTGGACAATGCCTGGGTTCGCAGCGAGCGAAACCGGATCGATCTGGAGTCGACCTTTCACCAGCTCAGCCTGGCCGTTGACCAGCGCTTCAACGACATCTTTTACGTCAATGCGCTGGGCGGTACCACGCGCTCCGCAGGGCGCCTGCCGCATGACACGACGATGTCCTACGACATCCGCAACTACGACGGTTACAGCTACAACTACGCCAATGACAAGTATCCGAAATTGGCCTTCGCTGGCCCCGACGTGGCCAACGCCGAGAACTACACGCTGACGGAGCTGCGCGACCGGCAGAGCAAGACCACCACCGGTTTTGACACGGTGGAGCTCAACCTGCACGCCGACATCTTCGACGAGCTGAAGCTCGCCGCGGGCGTCAACTTCAAGCGAGCCACGCTCGACACGCGGGGCACCAACCGCGACGGCACCGTTTGCGGCTTTAACCTCTACGAGTGCGATAGCAATGGGGATGGCACCGACGATCTGCTGGGGCAACCAGCGACGCCCGCCCTGTCGGACATCATCAACTATCCCGGAAAGGTGGGGGCAGGGTCCAACACCCGCTGGGCGTCGCCGTCGATCGACGACTGGAACGCGGCCATCGGCTACTCCAGCGTGCCGGTGATCGCCGATCAAGACTCCACGTACAAGGTCAGCGAGAGAAATCTCGGCTACTACCTGCAGACGAAAGGCGAAGTCGCCCTGGGCGTGGGCGAGATGCGCTTCCTGTATGACGCGGGGGTCCGCTATGTGGAGACCCGCCAAACCTCCTCTGGCTACAACTCCGGCGTCTATGTCACGATCGATCGGGATCCCTACCATGACTGGCTGCCGTCAGCGAACGCAGCCCTCTGGCTCAGCGAGGCACTGGTGGTTCGGCTCGCTGCTGCGCAGGTGATGGCGCGCCCCACGCTGGCGAACCTGAGCCCGGGCGGCACCGTTGATTCGTTCAACTTCGCGATCAACAATCAGAACCCGTACCTGAACCCGACGCGGGCCAATGCGCTGGACCTGGCGACGGAGTGGTACTTTGCCGATGACTCGATCCTGTCTCTGGCGCTGTTCTGGAAAGACATCCAGTCGTTCCCGATCCGGCAGTCACGGACCGGCACCTTCGCTTCCACCGGCTTGCCCACTTCGGTGATTGCACCCACGTCTCCCGCCGACGAGAACAACGAAGGCACCTGCGGCGTGCCCGAGGGCTGTTGGCAGATCAGTGAGATCACCGATGGCCCGGGCTCGAAGTTGAAAGGCCTCGAGCTGGGGTTCCAGGCTCCGTTCAGTTCATTCTACTCGCACCTGCCGCCGGTGATCCGCGGTCTGGGCGTCGTGGCGAACTTCACGCTCGTGGATTCCAAGGCCGACTATGACTTCTCGGGCAACACCGTGACAGAGCGGCTGCTGGGCCTTTCCACCATGTCCTACAACACGACGCTGTACTACGAAGATTCGAAGTTCAGTGCCCGCGTGTCGCTCGCGCATCGCAGCGACTATCTGCTCAACGGTCCCAACCTGACGGGCAACCTCTGGGAGTTCAATGAACCGGATACGCGGCTGGACTTCTCTTCGAGCTACGACGTGACGAAGAACCTGAAGGTCAGCCTCGAAGCGCTCAATCTCCTGGACACGCCCACCGCTACCAGGGTCGATATCGATGCCAACCGTCGTGTCCTCTACAACCACACAGGGCGAAACGTTCTGCTGGGCGCTCGCTTCACCTACTAGCTGCCCAGCCCAGGCGCGCCAGCGCCGCGAGCCGCGCTCGAGATCGAGACCTCGCGGCGCGATTCTGCTGGCGGTCTGCGCCTCTGTCATTGCGAGCCTGAGAGGCGCGCTGTGCTCCGCGGCGGAACCCGCGCCGGTCTCACCCCGCGAGATCGTTATCTGGCCCGGGCCACCCCCCGGCGGCGCCGCCGTCCAGGTAAAGGAGACCATCGTCGAGCGCAGCACCACGCCCGGCCTGCACGATCGCGTGCTGATGGGCATCCGGCGCCCCAGGATCAGCGTGTATGCCCCGGCAAAGCCTGATGGCTCGGCGGTCCTGATCCTGCCGGGCGGCGCGTACCAGCGCGTCGCCATCGACAAGGAAGGTGACGAAACGGCGCGCCGCCTGAGCGCGCGAGGCATCACGGCGGCGGTGCTCTTCTACCGGCTGCCGGGAGATGGCTGGGCAGCAGGGCGCGACGCGCCGCTGCAGGATGCTCAGCGGGCGCTGCGCCTGCTGCGGTCCGGTGCGGCAGGGCCGCTGGACACCGCGCGCATCGGAGTGCTCGGTTTTTCGGCGGGCGGCGACCTGGCCGCGAACCTCCTGTTGCGCCCCGACGCGGGCACCTATGAAGTGGTGGACTCTGCCGATCGCCTCGCTACGCGGCCCGACTTTGCGGGCTTCGTGTACCCGGGTCTCCACCCCTTACCAGCGCCGGATGGCAAGGCCATTGCGCTCGAATCGCTCGTGAATCATGCGACCCCGCCGTGTTTCATCCTGCATGCGGCCGACGATCAGTCGGTCCCCGTCGAAGGCAGCCTGAAGCTCTTTTCTGCGTTGAAGGCAGCCAACGTGCCCGCGGAGATGCACATCTTCGACGAAGGCGGGCACGGCTTCGGGATCCGGCTCGTTGCCGGCAAACCCGCCGAAGCCTGGCCGGACCTATTCTTGCGCTGGGGGGAGCAGCATCACTTCTTCCGCGGGGTGTCGCGACGGGCTCGGTGATGCTCCGAGCCCGTCGGCTATCTCGAGGGACGATGCGCTCGCCGCTCACTGCAGCGTCGGGGCCGTCCAGTTGACGGCAGTGCTCTCGTCCAGCTCGTACGTGGCCTGGCCCGCCGTGTGAGGCATCGCGTCGGTCGGAATGGCGATGTTGGTATCGGCGTCCTGCCCGAGCAGGAACTTGTTCACGTAGGCCGTGGCCGCGCTCACCTGGCTCGGCGCCGCGGTGCAGTGCGTGTGATCGGTGGTGAAGTCGTAGCCGAACTGCGCGGGGACGCCGAGCGCGCTCCAGACTTGCTGCGCCGCGACGACCGATTTGTAGCCGGATTCGTCGCCCAGCCACTCGTAGTTCCGGTTGCCGAAGGTCACGAAGGCACGCGGAGCCACCATCGCCACCAGCTCATGATGATCGTGGGGCAGGCTGTACGGATCCAGGGCCTTCATGCTGGGCAAGAACCAGCTGTAGTTGGTGTTGTCGATCTTCTCGATCTGCGTGCCGGTGCGGGTCACGAAATCCTGCGACAGGCGCCAGGAGTTGATGCCGCCGCCGCCCGATTCCTGCGCGATCGTGAGCGCCACGCGCTCATCGAAGGCGCCCGCGAACAGCGCCATCTTGCCGGCGTAAGAACAGCCGTGCACGCCGATCTTGGTCATGTCGACGTTCAGCTGATCTTTCACCTGATCGATGCCGTCGATCAGGCGGCTGATGCCCCAAGACCACGCGGCGTAGTTGGCGATGTTGGTCCAGCGCTCCGGGAACACTTTGTAGAAGGGGTCGTTCTGATCGACCATGCCCATCTGGTTGGCGTTCACCACCTGGTTGTGCATGAACGGGATCTGCACGCAGCCATTGATCAGGCTGGAGTTGCCGTTCATGCCGATGGCCACGCAGTGCGGGCTGTCACCATCCACCGGCGTCACGGCAGAGGTCAGAGTGAGCGAACCGGCCGCGGTGCTGACCACGACGTTCAAGTTGGTTCCGTCGTACGTCGCAGCGACGGTCGACAGCGAGGGATCGGGTTTGGTCCCGATTTCGAACTGCTCGATGTCCTTCTTGATCTCATTGCGGCGGCACTCCCAATCCGACTTCGCGGAGATGATCGTCCCGTCGTGCCTCGCGAACGGATTCGGCAGCGCGTCGTTCTTGGCCATGTTGCCCACGGCCACCTCGCAAGTGGCACCGCTGTTCTCGGTCGTCGCGGCCGGACGCGCCAGGCCTGCAGAGGTGAAGATGCCGTCCGAATTCTCCGGCGTGCCCATCGCCGTCGACGAGCCACCGCTGCCCTCGGGAGTCTCGGGGGTGGCCTCGGGAGTCAGCGGGTTGGAGACGTCGGTGGGGGTCTCCTTGCTGCTGCTGCCGCAGCCAACCGCAGCCAGGCTGCCGAGGAGAGAAAGAGAAGCTACGCAAAGTCTGTTGTTCAAGTTCATGGAGCCCTGCCGCCTTTGAGTGTGCGCAGAAAAAAATGCGGAAACGCTCCCAGCGTCCTACCAGATCGCGTCGGCGCTCAACGAGGGGACATTTGTAGGACGCTGCGCTGGACGACGGCTTACTGAACGCCGACGCGGCGCGCTGGACAGACCTCAATCAGACTCGGTCGCAATATTTCATCCAAGAACGAATCTCGTCCGGATGCTGGTGGGCTCGGAACCAGCGCACGACACCCCGCGGCCCCAGAATGTGCCCACCGCGCGGCTCGCCCAGCGGCGGGCGGTGGGCACATGGTAGCGCCCGTCAGCGTCGCCGGGCGGCGACCCATGCTTTGCACGGACGCATGCTCTCATCGGAGAGCTCAGCTCCGATCGCGCTGACACAGCCGCTAACGATTGAAGGTCTGGCGGGCCTTGCCCTCGACCTCCTGGACGCGACCTTCTGCCTCCAGTTCCTCGTCGTCGATCGCGTCGCCCAGGCCGCCCTTTGCGGCTCCTACGGCCTCTTGAACCGTACCCTTGGCGCGTTCGGCGGCCTTCGCAGTTTGCTGCTTGGCTTTGCCCTTCAGCTCGTGAGCTTTGCCTTCCGCTTGCATTCGCTCGTTGCCGATCAGCTTGCCGACGCCAGCCTTGATCTTGCCGCCGAGTTCTTCGCCCTTACCTTCACTGCGCATGCTCGAGTTGCTCATGTCCAGGGACACAGCAAATGCCATGCCCGCATTTGCTGTCGGATCCCGGCTGAAAGGAGCGGCAACCTGCGACCGGCGAGGCGCGATGGCGCGGGCGCTACCGCCCGCCGGCCGCGTGTCCTGCGCTGCAGCCCTGTCGTCGCGCGGACGATCTCGCTGTTTGCTGCCCGGATGCCTTCGATGGTGGCCCCTTCGAAGCCCTGGATGAAGAACAGGCGTGGGGCCGCGCTGGCCTTCACGTTTTGGATCGAGATGTCGCGGGCCGTCGGCGGAAAGTCGCCCTTCGGTCCCTCCTCGTACAGGAAAGGTGCGGGCGGCTGGATCCCCGTTTCGAGCGTCGTCCAGGCGTCGCTCGGTATCGCGGTGGCCTCCGCCATCAGATGCGCGGCGCCAGCGGTCGCGGTGGCGGAGTGGAGCAGCTTGCATGCACGAGGCGCTGCCACGGATCAGTTATTTTGAACCCGCTGCGCTCGGACGAAGGGCGCTCCTTGCAATTGTGACCAGCGACGCAAGAAACGGCAGAGAACCAGCGCACCGTATCCCTCTTCGCTGCTTGGCGCGGCTGCGCTACGCTGTGAGGTAGGTCCCAGCCGCGGCTTCGATCGCGGGCGGAGGACGAAGTAGAGCCATGAAGCGTTCGTTGCACTCGATCCGGTTCTTCGTAGCGTCGTGGAAGGCAGCATGCGTCGGCCTCGGCTGTTCTGACGACGCGAGCACGACGACAACGACGGACGCTGAACGGCACGTCCACGAAGCTGATGGAGACCGTACAGCTGAGGCGACCGCCGGAGCCCGCAAGCTCGGACTGAGCCGGCGCTAGGCGGAAGCGCATGAATTACCCTCGCGTCGCGTGTATCCTGGGGTTGGGAGCGTTGCTGGGCTGTCGCGGCGGGGCTTCGACGCCGGCGGGCGCGCCAGCGGCCGGCTGCGCGCCAGCTACTTCGGCGGCGCTCCCGAACGATTCGGCCCTGGTCCCGTTGCAACTCGAGGTGCCCACTCTGGCCCGCGACGCACAGAGCATCGTGCTCGTCTGGCACAAGCCCGACAACTCTGCCGGCGTGGTCGACTACCGCGTGTACATGGATTGCCAGCCACTGGGCAGCGCCGCCGCGAACAATACCCAGTTCTCTCCGGCGAAGTCGCATATTGACGGCTTTTACGCTGCCGATACAGAGCAGTTTCATGTCCGGGCCACCATCCACAACTTCACGGTCGCCGGCCTCGAGCCGGACTCCGAGCACTCGTTCACCGTGCGCTCGGTGCTGAGAGACGGCTCGGAGTCAGCCGACAGCAACCGCGTGGTCCAGCGGACTGCTCCGCGACCGGTCGTGCTCGATGTTCGTGCTGCGCCGTACGGGGCCGTGGGGGACGGCGCCACGCTGAATACGGCGGCGCTTCAGGCGGCGATCGATGCCTGTCCGCCCGCTGGAACGGTGCTGGTCAGCGGGGGTACGTTCAAGACGGGCGCGCTCTTTCTGAAGAGCAATATGACACTGGAGCTCGCCGAGGGAGCGACGTTGCTCGGCTCAGAGAACGGAGACGACTACCCGCTCGCCAGGGGCTACACGCTCTATGACTACCTGCCCGAGCGCCGCCCGCCGTCGCTGCTGAACGCGCTCGAGCCGCAGCGCCAGGGCAGGGGAGCGTTCCAGAACATCCGCATCGTCGGCAA
>JAICTU010000788.1 GCA_025936205.1 Polyangiaceae bacterium
AGGTTGCGTGCCGCCCGTCGCCACGCGCTTGCCGTCGGCGGAGAAGGCCACGCTCCAGATGCTCCTCCCCTCCACGCCAAACTGGGGCAGCGCGCGCTGGGAGCCCACGCTCCACAGCCGCGCCGTCCCGTCCTCGCTGGCGGTGAGCACTTGCGTGCCGTCGGGCGAGAAGACGGCGCTGACGACAGAGTCGGTGTGCCCGATGAAGCCACGGACTTCCCGGCCCGTCGCGACGTCCCAAAGCCGGGCGTCTGGGCCGTCCGTCGTCAGGATGGTTTTACCGTCAGGCGAGAACCGAACGGAATTGACTCCGCCTTTCTGCCCCACAAACTGGCGCAGCTCCGTCCCCGTGGCGAGATCATAGAGCCGCGAGATCCCGTCCGAACCGCCAGTGAGGACCTGCTTGCCATCGGGCGAAAAGGCTGCGCCAAACAGGGGAGACGTACTGCCCAGGAAGCGGCGAACTTCGTGGGCTGTAGCCACATCCCACAGCCGGGCGGTGGTGTCGTAGCTCACGGTGAGCAGCTGCGTGCCGTCGGGCGAGAAGGCGACGTCGTTGACGGGCAATTTCCCCGCAGCAAGAGTGGCCAACGCCTGCCCGGTGGCAGCATCCCACACCCGCGCGGTCCCGTCGTCGCTGACGCTGGCAATTCGCTTGCCGTCGGGGGAGAAGGCTACGCGCTCGATAGGGGCGTCATGCCCCGTGAACGTTCGCAAGACTTCTCCGCTGGCTGCATCCCACAGACGCAATGTTTTGTCGCCACTGCCCGTGAGGATCTGGGTTCCAGCGGGTGAGAAGGCCACGCCCCCGATGCCGCCGGTGTGGCCGGTAAAGGTCCGGATCGGCCGGCCGGTGGCGGCGTCCCAGAGCCGCGCGGTCTTGTCCTCACCGCCGGTGAGCACCAGCTTGCCGTCGGGCGAGAAGACCGCTGCCCATATCCGGCCGGTATGCCCGACATATTGGAGCAGCGGATAGTCCAGGCCGGCGGAGGCGTCGGCCATCGCCTCGCCCTCCGGCGTGTTCTGGGTGTGCAGCGAGCGGAGCGCCAACAGGGCGACCAGCTGCGGGTCCCCTCCCGACTGGAGCACGCTATTCGCGTCGGCCGCCAGGCGCTGCGCGTCGGACCGCGACAGCGCGGCGACCGCCTGTTGGCGCTGCTTGTCGGCTGCGGCCTGGTTTGCCGTCGCCTGGGCCGCGTTGGCCTGGGCCGCGCGGCTCTGCGCGAGGGCGAACAGCCCCAGGCTCGTCGCCACCAGCAGGAAGACCGCCAGCCCGGCGGCCAGGTAGCGCAGCCGGCTCGCCGCCCGCCGTTGCAAGGTCAGCTCCCGCGCCTGCCGCTGCTGCTCGCCGGCCGCCTGCTTCTCCCGCTCCGCTGCGCTGGCCGCGATGTAGGTCCGCTCCTCGGCGTTAAGGGCCATTGTGCCTTCCCCGGCCAGGGCCTCAAACTGCGCTAGCCGCGTGCCTCGCGCGAGGAAGCTGGGGTCGTTCCCCGTCCCGCTCCATTCATTCGTCGCCGTCAGCAGCCGCCGATGCACACGCAGGCTCTCACGCCCTGCCTCGATCCACCGGTGCAGCCGCGGCCATGAACGCAGCAGCGCTTCGTGCGCCACCTCCACCGTCGGCACCCCCAGCACCGGATCCCTGTCGAAGGTCAACAAGCGGTGGCTGCCAAATACTTCCAGTACCCGTTCCAGCGCTGCTTCGTCGCGGGCCGCCCCCGCAATCTCCCCCCGCCGCACCCGGCGCCGCGTATCCTCCACGCCCTCCCCCAGCGTCACCAGCCGTAGAAATAGCTGCCGACCCTCTTCCTGCTCGGCAGCGCTCAGCCCGGCGTAGAGCCTCTCCGCGCGCCGGCTCAAGGCCCCTTGCACGCCCCCGCTGGCGCGATACGCGCGCAGCGTCATCAGTCCGTCCGTGCGCTGCTCGAACAACTCGGTCAGCGCGTATTGCAGCAGCGGCAGGGCGCCCGGCTGCTCGCCCGTGTCGCGCACGATGGCCGCCAGCAGATCGTGCTCCAGCCCCACCCCCCGCCGCGCCGCCGGGCGCACAATCGCCTGCTCCAACTCCTCCGCCGACAGCGGCAGCACCACCTCGGCCCGCTCGCGCAGCAACTCGCCCGTCGCCCGGTAGCTCAGGGGCCGGTCATAGAAGTCGGCCCGCAGGGTCGCCACCACCAGCAGCGGGCTGCGCTCGTCGGCCGCGGCTGCGTAGAGGCTGTCGAGCAGGTGGCGGCGCACCGCCTCGTCGGGCACCAGGGTGAAGAGTTCCTCGAACTGGTCGAGCACGAGCACCAGGCCGGTCTGCGGGTCGGGCAGGGCGCGTTTGGCGGCGCGCACCAGCCCGCGTGGATCCTCGCGCAGTTGGGGTAGCAGGCTGACCGGGGGATTGGGGGCCAGGCGCAGCAGGCCCGCCTCGATCTCCTCCAGCGGATGGGTGCCGGGAACCAGGTCGAGCACGGGCCAGCC
>JAICTU010000748.1 GCA_025936205.1 Polyangiaceae bacterium
AGCGCGTTGAGCGCTGCCAGCCGCTTGTCGCGAAACAGGGGCGGGTACATCGCGAAAAAACTCATGACCCCGTTCACGAAAAAGCCCGGCAGCGTGTCGTAGAAGAAATTCGAGCGGACCGGAAACACGATGCGGTGGCGCAACCCGGAGCGCAGCAGGCTGGCCGTCACCACGAACAAGTCGAAAAAGCTGCGGTGATTGCACACCAAAATGAAGCTGCGCGCGGGCCGTACGCCATCCAGTCGTTCGATGTGATGGACATGATGCAGGCGGCTCGTCGCCAGGGTGATCCAGCTCTGCCCGATGGTCCGCTGGCACCAGCGCATTGCCGTATCCAGCACGCCGGGCTCCAGCGTACGGCGGATGGCGCGCATCTGCAGCTGCTCGATGCGCCCGAGTTTGCCGCGCGCCGCGCGCAGCAGCTCACTCTGGCGGGCCTGCTCCCCGCCCGCGCTCTCGGGCCCCGGCTTCACTGTCATGTTCGCGGGCGCTCCAATGACGCGCGTCCAGTTCTGCCCTGTGCTCCCCGCCCCATCCGCGATGGACCTGATCGGTGCTGTGAAGGATTCCCTCCGGCCCGCATGCTCGGCTCTCGAGGCGCTAGATATCAGGTGAGCTCGGGCCGGTGAAGGTGGTGCGGCGCGTCCGTGCGGGCGCTAGGCACTCCCTGGAAGGTTGCACGCCTGGGTTGCCCGTGCGAAGGAAACAAACGCATGCCGTTGGCGCGGGCGATTTCTTCCGTAGCAGCCCTGTTTCGAGCGCGCACGCGGCGGGTCGCCGTGGGTGGGACGCACGCGCACGTCGAGTTTCGTCCGGCGCGCGCGGACCAGCTCCAGGCACTCACGAACGCGATGCGCCGCATGGCGGCCTCGCTCGGGCGCCTCACATGGGTGGACGTCAACCCGGACACGCAGCGCGTCGTGTTCTCTTTCGAACGCGGGGCCTACGGCGCGGAAGAGCTGTGCAGCGCGGTGGAGGCTGCCGAGCGTGAGGCAGGGCTCGACGGTGGCCGCTTCTCCGAGGAGCGGCGCTGGCATCCTGCCGACGAGATAGAGCAGCTCCGGCGTTTGGTGGAGCTCTTGGCGGACGCGGCGGCCTTTCTCTTCGGGCTCGGCCTGCGCTTCTCGCCGCTGCCCGCGCTGCCTTTCGGCGGCAATCTCGTCGCCTTTCTGTCGCTGGTACAGTCGGTGGGGCGGCTGCGGGAAGGGCTCGAAGAGCGCTTGGGTCACGAGCGCGCGGAGTTTGCGCTGAACCTGGTGATCTCGCTCGCGCAGGGGGTCGCGCAGCGTCCGTTCAACTCGTTCGTGGACGCGCTGCACAAGCTCGCCTCGCTCGGAGAAGTCCGTTCGCAGCGCGATCTCTGGCAGCGGCGCGAGCCCGATCTCTGCAAAGCTCCCGCGGGCGAGCCGGAGCCGGTCCCCGAGCGCTGGGCGCGCCCCGTTCCTCTGCCGCGCGGACCCATCGAGGAATATGCCGACCGCGCGGTGTTCGTCTCGCTCGGCGGCTTTGCGCTGAGCTTTCTCACCACGCGCAGCTTTCAACGCGCGACGGCGGCGCTGTTCGGTGGCCTGCCGCGTCCCGCTCGGCTGGGGCGGGAAGTGTTCGCCTCCCGGGTCGCGCAGGCGCTCGCCGCGCGCGGCGTGCTGGTCCTCGATCAGCGCGTGCTGCGCCAGCTGGATCGTATCGACTGTCTGGTGTTGCACGGTGATCTGATCGGCCGCAGAAAATTCGTGCTCGGTGCCGTGCTGTCCGAGGATCCAGACGACAGCCAGGAGGCTCGCCAGCACGCCGAGCAGCTGTTCAACGCCAAGCGGCCGCTGGAGACGCAGACCGACGGACTCTGGCAGCTTGGCCCGTTCGGTCGCTCCGACGCCAGCGCCGACCTCGCGCTGCGCGAGCACGCGCGCGCTCGGGCGCGGCAGGGCGGGTTCGTGCTCAGCTTGGAGCGCGCCGGCCGCATGGTGGCCATCGTGGAGGTGGAGATCCTGGCGCAAACGGGCGTCGAGGAGCTGATCGACGCCGCGCACGAGGCCCAGATGCGGGTCGTGATCGCGTCGGCCAGCGAAGAGCTGCTCTCCGATCTGAATGCGGACGAAGTGATCCCGGAAGCGGAAGGGCTGCTCGCCGGCGTGCGGCGGCTGCAGCGCCAGGGCCGCGCGGTGTGCGTCGTGGCGCCGCGGGATGCGGCGGCGCTGGCAGCGGCAGACTGTGGCATCGGTCTGTGCAGTCGGGATCGACCCACGCCGTGGAGCGCCGATCTGCTGGTGGGCAGTGATCTGACGGACGTAAACTTCGTGATCCAGGCGTGCGCCTGGGCGCGCAAGCTCTCGAAGCGCTGCGTGAAAATCGCCGTCGCCGCCTCGACGCTCGGGACCGTGGCATCCGCCGGCGGCCTTGTGTCATTGACGCACCGGCGCGTGATGTTCGTGGTGAATGCCGCCACGCTGGTCGCGATGTCCAACAGCGTACGCGAGTCGCGCAAGCTCGAGCTGCAAGCGCTGCCAAAGCCGCGCGATCCGACGCCTTGGCACGCGCTGGAAGCCGACGGCGTGCTGGTTCGGCTGGGCTCGAGCGCGCGCGGGCTCTCCGCGGGCGAAGTCGAACGGCGCCGCAGCCTGTCGCGTGTGGTGCGTCGTTCCACCGGCCTTCTCGGGCTCGGCGAGGCCATCAGTGACGAGCTGTTCAATCCGCTCGCGCCGCTCCTGGCGGCGGGGGCAGCGCTGTCTGCGATGGTCGGCTCGCTGTCGGACGCGCTGGTGCTCGGCGGGGTCGTCGGTTCGAGCGCCGTGGCCGGGGGCGTGCAGCGCTTCCGGACCGAGCGGCGCATCCGCCGGCTCTCGCGCTCGGCCAAGCTGGGCGCGCTGGTCCGGAGGAATGGCTCCGAGCGCTTGCTCGAGGAGCGCGATCTCGTGGTTGGAGACGTGCTGGTGCTCAATCCCGGCGATGTCGTGCCGGCAGACTGTCGCATTTTGGAGGCGACCACTCTCGAGGTGGACGCCAGCAGTCTCACCGGTGAATCATTGCCGGTGAGCAAGCACGCTGAGGCCTCGTTCGAGCTGCAGATCGCTGAC
>JAICTU010000310.1 GCA_025936205.1 Polyangiaceae bacterium
CGTCGAGCGCGACGCGGAAGCGAGCGCTGGGCAGCGCGCGCGCAGGGCTCACGCTGAGCCCCGAGTACGAAAAGCGCGAGTAGCTGAGCCCGTGCCCGAACGCGAACAAGGGCCCCGTGACTTGCCCTTCATCTCGGCCCTGCGCACCGACCTTGTACGGAAACGCGAGCGGGATCTGCCCGACGGATTGCGGGATCGTGATGGGCAGGCGGCCGGCAGGGTTGTAGTCGCCGAAGAGCACGTCCGCGAGCGCGTTGCCACCGTGCTCCCCCAGGTACCAGACCGTGAGCAGCGCCGGCGCATGGCGCGCGGCGTAGTTCACGCTGAGCGGGCGCCCGCTGGAGAGCACCACGACGAGCGGCAGCTTGGTCTTTGCGAGCGCGCGCAGCAGCGCCTCCTGATGGCCCGGTAGATTCAGGCTGATGCGGCTGCGCGATTCGCGGCTCAGCTCTTCGGGCTCGCCCACGACGAGAATGATCGCGTCCACGCCGCGCGCAGCTTTCACGGCGGCGGCGATGCCGGCCTCTTCCGCGGCCGAGTTGCCTTCGTCATAGACGTCGCTCTCGGGCCAGTTTGCGTCTCGCGCGGCCACACCCTTTTGGTAACGCACCTCCACTGCCGGCCCGAGCTTGGCGCGAATGCCGGCGAGGGGCGTCACGAAGTCGAGGTGCTGAGGCCCATAGCGGCACCACCAGGCGCGTGGGTCATCCGCGAGGGGCCCTGCCACCAACAGCTTCTTCAGAGAACGGGGCAGGGGCAGCAGCGAACCCTCGTTCTTCAACAGGACGATGGCTTCGTGCCCTGCACGCTCCGCGGTCGCCAGGTGGTCGGGCGCGCGCACCGTGGTTGTGGCCTGGTCGGGGGAGCGATAGGGCGCGTCGAATGAACCTTGCCAGAACTTCACGCGCAGGATCTCGCGCACGCGCGCATCGATGGTCGCAACGGGAATGCGCCCGCTCCGTACCAGCTCGCGCAGCGGCAAGACATAGGCGTCCGGCTGCGTGAAGTGGGTGCGAATGGCGACACCAGCTTCCACGGCGCGGGCGATGGCTTCCGGAGCGGTGCCGGCCACGCGGTGCTTGTCATGCAGGAACTCGACCGCGCCGCTGTCCGAGACGATGTAGCCTTTGAAGCCGTACTGCCCGCGCAAGATGCCGTCGAGAAACAGCCGGTTCTCGCTGATCGGTACGCCGTCGTAGTCGTTGTAAGACGCCATCACCCCAAGCGCTCCAGCGTCGCGTACCGCGCGCCGGAAGGGCAGGAGATACAGGCTCTCTACCTCGCTCCAGGTGGCGTGCGGGTTGGTGCGAGCGTCGCCGTCTCGGCCGCCCTCGGGGATGCCGTACACAGCGAAGTGCTTGAGCGTGGACACGACGTGCTCGGCTTGGATGCCGCGCACCTGTTGCACGCCGAGCTCGCTCACCAGATACGGGTCTTCCCCGTAGGTCTCGATGGTGCGGCCCCAGCGCGGATCGCGAGAGAGATCCAGCACCGGCGAGTAGACGTTCGTGTAGCCGAGAGCGCGGGCTTCTTTGCCCGTGACGCGGCCGATGTCGTGCACGAGCGCCTTGTCCCAGGTGCTGGCCACGGCCAGCTCGGCGGGGAAGCTCGTGGCCCGGGTGTGCAGCAGGCCGCGGATGCCTTCATTGGTGAAGTCGACGGGGATGCCGAGGCGGGTGCGTTCGACGAACCAGCGCTGGATCTCGTTCAGAGCGCGGACGTGCAGCGGCCAGGGAAAGGCGTACTTGGGTTCGGGCAGATTGTTATCGGTGCCCGTGTTGCCGTTGAGCTGCTCGTCGATGTTGCCGATGCCGTCCTTCCAGAGCGCCTGGTCCCAGGCCGGCGTGGGCAGCTCGTCCTTCAATACCCGGCCGAAGCCGTACAGCGTCGCCATCTGCGCGGTCTTTTCTTCGAGCGTCATCCGCGCGATCAGGTCGCTGATGCGCGCTTCGACGTCGCGCGTCGCATCCTCGTACGGGTCTTTGACGCCGTTCTTGTTCAGATCCAGCCAGCCCTCGTGATAGATGGGCGCGAGCGGCCGCGGATCGATGAAATCATTCGGCGCGGGCGCGAGCGCGAGGCCGAACAAGGAGACGAGAAGGGCGAGGAGCAGCGGTGTGCGGGGCACGGGACCAGACTAGATCGAGGTGAGCACCTCCTGGCGCTCGATCTTGCTGGCATCGAGCTCGATGCCGAAGCCGGGCCGCTCTTTCAGCGCGACCCAGCCGCTGGCCGTCGTGGGCGGATCTTTCAGAAAGTGCGTCTTCTCGGGCACGTGGTTGATGAGATACTCGCCGAACGGACACAGCGCGGGCGATTGGCTCGCGACGATGTGCAACGCCCCGAGCACATTGTGGCAGTGCGGCACGAGTTTCACCCCGCGCACGGAACAGAGATGCCCGATCTTGAGCACCTCGCTCACCCCTCCGCACCACTCGGGGTCCGCCTGAACGTAGTGCAGCGCACCCCCCTCCAGGTATTGCTCCACTTCCCAGCGGTTGTAAAAGTGTTCACCGGTGGCGAGCGGCACACCCGTGGCGCGGCTCAGCCGGGAAAAGCTCTCCAGATCCGCGACGGCGAACGGCTCTTCGAGCCAGGTGGGTTGGTAACGCTCTACCTTCCGGCACCATTCCAGGGCGTATTGCAGATCCCAGCTCTGATACGCATCGAACATCATCTCGGCCTGGTCGCCCAGGGCCTCGCGCAGCGCGCGCGCCAGTTGCACGTTTTGATCCATGCCGCGAGCACCGTCGCCGGGGCCATAGCCCAGAAACCACTTCTGCCGCACAAAACCGGCCTTGTGGAGCTGGGAGGCCCGGCGCGCCGCGAGCGCCGGGTCGATAGCGAAGCCCAGACAGCTACCGTAGACCGGCACGGGCTGCTGTGTGGGGCCACCCAGTAAACGGAAGACGGGCGCGCTGAAGCGCCGCCCGCGCAGATCCCAGAGCGCGTTGTCGAGCGCGGCGATGGCCATCATGTAGTGGCTGGCGCGCGAGTGGCGGTTGGAGCGGTACATCTGATCCCAGAGGCGCTCGATCGCCAGCGCATCCTGCCCGAGCAGCAAGGTCCGCAGCGGCCCGAGCAGGACCGGCAACACCTCGCGATCGAGCGCGCCGTACAGACCTTCGAGGCCGCCCCGGGTGCGGATGCGCACGTAGTACTGCGTGACGGGCGCCGGTTCAGGCTTGGCGCTGGGCGCGTCCTTGTACGGGGCCGGGCGGCGCTCGGGATAGAGGTACGCGGGGTTGCTTTGGGGCTGATGATTGACCCCGCGCAGGACCTGCTGCGTCCCCAGCAGGCGCAACACCTCGATCTCCTGGATGACCAGGGCTGCGTCGCCGGCGGCATCGGCGAGCGCGTCGCGGGTGGCGATGGGCACGAGTGCGAGCGCTGAAGCGGAGCCCAGCGCGCGAATGAAGTCTCTTCGATGCATGATCCCGTCTCGGCCTGAAGTAGGCGCCGAGCGTAGGCGGGAATGGCGTGCCGGTGTGCGGCTCTTTTGCCAGCACACACCTGGTTACTGCGGCGAGGCGCGCATTGCTGGGGCGGGTTTGGTATTGACGACACGCCGGGCCCATCCTGGCTCGGCCCGGAGCCGTGGGTTGCCGAGCCCCGAATGACTCACGGGCAACCCATGATGTTCTGGTTGCTTTGGATCAGCTCGCGTCGTGCGGTGTCCGGCGTGAGTTGGCGATGCCGGTCGAGGAAGCGACCGATCTCGCGTGCGAGCACTCGTTCGCCGCGTTCATTCCAGAGCTTTACCGAGACGCTGATCAATTCGACGACGACACTCTCGAACGTGCTCTCGGGATCGGCTCCCAGTCGCCACGCTGCGTCCAGCTTGGCGCGCAGCTTCGCCCAGAGCCGCCAGCGCTCGCTGCTCGGCAGGTCCTTGGACTCGCAGCCAAGATGAAGCGCGTCGCGAAGCCGCTCGACTTCATCCAGAGCGCCCACGAGCACGACGCGCGACAGCGCGCCGGCGTTTAGGCCCTTGCTGCCGAGCAAGCGCAGGCACACCTGGATCGTGCGCTCGATCAGCGGCTCGATCAGCCGCTCCAGAACCGAGCGCTCCAGCTCCAGATCGAGATCGAAGGGCTCGCCGGCGAGCTCCAGGTTCGGGCAGGTGATGCTCGCGCTCTCCGCGCGCGTGAGCTCGATCTTGGCTTCTTCCGCCAGTAGCCGAAGTCGGCGCAAGAGCGCGGCGTGCGCCGGATTCTTGGCTCGATGCGCGGCCCGCCGCTGCGCTCCAGCTCGGCGAGCAGGTGATCGACGATGCGCGCATCGAAATCGCGGCCGCCGAGGAAGTTGTCGCCGTCCTGCCCGACCACCCGCAACAGCCCGTCTTGCGACTCGAGCAGGGAGGCGTCGAAGGTGCCGCCGCCCAGATCATAGACGAGCCAGGCTCCAGAATCCTGATCGTGCTTCCAGCCCGAGGCGAGCGCTGAAGCGACCGGCTCCTGAATCATCTCGATCTGCTCGAAGCCCGCGAGCCGTGCGGCCACCGAAGTGGCGCTGGTTTGCGGCAGTTCGAACAGGGCCGGCACCGATACCACCGCCTTGCAGGGCGCGACGCCCAGCTGCGCCTGGATGTCGTTGCGCAGCGCGCCCAGCAGCAGGCTCGATAGTTCGTGCGGCGAGCGCGAAAGCCCGGCCGCGCGAAACTCGAAGCGGTGCTCCGTGCCCATCAGGCGCTTGAACTCGCCGTGCGCGTTGTCCGGATCCGACTCGAGGAAGCGGCGTGCCCTGGCACCCACGCTGGCGTTGCCGCGGCGATCGATGCGCACGACGCTGGGCGTGAGCACGCCGCCCTCGGCGTTGCGGACCGTGGTGATCGTCTCGCCGTCGAACACGGCCGCGACGGAGTTCGTGGTTCCGAGGTCAATCCCGACGTAGAGCGGACGCACCGACATACCTGTACACGTCCTCACGGCAACGGCGGCCGCGGACCAAAGGCACAGGGCGCTCGGTGATCGACGGCTTGCTGCGGTGGGAGTGGCGCGCCGATTGTCCCACTACTCGGCGGGGACTCGGAGCCGCATCCCGAGCTGGCTTCGCTTCAGAGTGACTCGACGAACGCCACCAGCGCCGCGCGCTCGTCGACGTCGAGCGCCGTGAACGCCTCGCGCGCCATTGCCGCCTCGCCGCCGTGCCAGAGGATGGCTTCCGCGACGCCGTCGGCGCGCCCATCGTGCAGCAACCGCTCGTGGCCGCTCACCGTGCGGTACAGCCCGAGCCCCCAGAGCGGCGGGGTGCGCCACTCGTCGCCTTCGGCGTCGAAGCTGGGGCGATGGTCGCCCAGCGCAGGGCCGAGATCGTGCAACAAAAGGTCCGTAAAGGGGGCGATTGCCTGGCTCTGCAGCTCCGGCAGGGCGGCGTCGGCAGCGGTGAGCTGGCTCGGTTCGTGGCAAGCAGCGCAGCCCGCCTGATCGAAGAGTCGTTCGCCGCGCAGCACCTCGGGCGCGTCCGCGTTGCGGCGCGCGGGTACGGAGAGCAGTCGTAGATACGACACGATGCGGTCGAGCACGCGCTCGGCGAGCTCGGGTTCACCGCTCTCCGAAGCGCGGCAGCTCTCGCTCGCCGTGCAGATGTCTTCCGGGTGCAACAGCGAGCTGACGCCCAGGTCCGCGGACAGCGCCGCCGCGATCTGCTGCCGCAGGTTGGGCTGCTCCGCTTTCCAGCCGAAGCGCCCCGCGCTCTGGTGTTGCTGCTCGCGATCCCAGACGCGGTTCAGCCGCCCGGAGATGCCGTCACCGTCGGCGTCGTCGGGATCTGCGCGCTGCTCGAGTCGTGCCTCGGGGATCGCCTCCAGCAGGCCGAGGCCGATGGTCGCGGGGGCGACGCGCGGCGAGAGCACGAGGGGACTGGCGGTGGGCCCATACTGGAGTTGGTCGAGGCCGTAGGTGGGCGAGCCCAACTCAAAGGGAGTACCGTCGTCGTAGTGGCCTGCGAGCAGAGTGGTTTCGATGTGTGGCGTGCCTTCGGGAGCGACGCCTGCGATGGCGCGCGTCTGGAGCTGCGTTCCGTAGACGGGATCGCCCGTGGCCTCACCGGTTGTGTCGCGCGCGCCGTCGCCGAGCCGCAGCACGAAGCCGGTGAACTCTTCGTCCGGCGTGAGCGGCGGCCGGCCGCGTCCCCCGCCCAGATGGCAGTCTGCGCAGGCGAGCGCGTCATAGAGCGGCCCCAGGCCGGCGCGGGTCTCGATCTCGGTCGGAGGCGCCAGCCAGGGCTGCACATAGAAGCCCTCGCCGGAGTTGAAGTAGAGCTGGCTGTCGCGGCTGCTCTGGGGCGCGCGCTGTGCAAAGGCTCTGCCGTCCGCGAGTGGCGTCGTCAGCGCTCCGCCGGGCCCCTGCGCGGCTTCCCACTCGAGTGATGTGCGGTCTTCGCGACCGCAGCCCAGCGCGGCGCTCAGAAACACGCCTGCCAAAAACGGGACTCGCGGTGCGCCAGAGAAGCACACAGCCGCACCTTAGCTCGCGCCCTGGGCCGCGGGTAGGGGAGTAGAAAGCTGGCCCGGAAGCGGCCAAACCTTTGCCGTCAACTCTGGAACACGGGGCCTCGCGTGGTATTGTCCCGCCGATGCCGCGGCCCCTCCGCTCGTGGTGGCGTGGGCAGCGCCACACGGCCTACGCCATCGCTGGTCTGCTCTCTGCCGCGTGCGGCGTCTCGCTGTGGCACATGGGGCCACCGGCGCCTGCAGCGTCCCACTCGAGCGGGCCGGAAGCAGCGGCGAATCTCGAGTCCGGCGTGAACGTGAGCCCGGTGCCGGTCGCCCCTGCGAGCGAACAGATCGCACCTGGGATGAGCGCGTCGGTCGGCGCGAGCCCGGGTGAAAGTGCAGGGTCGCCAGCCTCGGCCGCGTCCAGCGCACCTGCCGCGACCGCGGCGACCGTCTTTCCGCCCTATGCGGGCCACCCCGAGGACGACGACCCCTCCGGGGTGGAGCTCGAGGGGGTGCAGAACCTCGCCTACTATTATGGCCAGCTCACGCTCAGTGAGCTGGGCGTGAAGGGGGCGATCACGCGCGGCAGCCTGTGGGGCGATTCGGTGATCGGCGGCGACGGGCTGACGCAAGAGATCCGTCAGCGCCTGCAGCGCCGCTTCGGCGACGCCGGTCACGGCTTCCATGCGCTCGGCAAATACAGCCGCTGGTACGGGCATCGTGGCGTGCGCTACCAGGAGCGGCGCCCCTGGGAGACGTGTCTCATCATCTTCAAATGTGAGAAGGACCGCCGCTACGGCTACGGCGGCGTGTCCAGTGTGTCGCTCGGCAACGCGCTCAGCATGTGGGGCACGGTCTCCGAGGGGGACGACCTGGGCCACAAACTCTCGCGCTTCGAGCTCTGGTATCAGAAGCGTCCGGACGGAGGCGGATTCGAGATTCGCGTGGATGGTAAGGTGGCCCGCGTCGTCGACTCGCGCGCGCCCGAGGTGAGCGATGGCTTCGAGACCGTGCGGTTCTCGGACGGCGAGCACGAGATCGAGGTGGCGGCGCTCGGGACCGGCGTCGCGCGCGGCTACGGTGTGGTGCTGGAGCGCGACACGCCCGGCGCGGTGTGGGACGAGCTCGCGCTGATCGGCAGCTTCATCCAGCGCCTGGATTACGAGGACCCCGATCACATCGCGGGGCAGGTGAAGCGCCGCGACGTGGATCTGCTGGGGTTCATGTTCGGGGGCAACGATCTGTCGCGCGAGCACTCCGATCTGAAGACCACCACTGCGCCCTACGAGGCCGAGTACACGCGGGTGCTGCGCAAGTTCCGCGCGGGCAAGCCGAACGCTTCGTGCCTGATCCTGTCGATGACGGACCATGCCAAGAAGGTAGACGAACAGATCGTCTCGCGGCCCGGCGTGGCACGCCTGGTGGAGGCGCAGCGCAAGGTCGCGCTGGCGGAGGGTTGCGCGTTCTTCGACACCTACATGGCGATGGGCGGTTCCGGCGCGGTCGAGCGCGGGCGCAAGAACAAGCCACCGCTCGCTTCACCGGATCTGCGTCATCCCACCGTCGCCGGCCAGCGGCGCATCGCCACACTGTTCTACGCCGCGTTGATGCACGGGTATGCGGGTTTCCGGCGCGCTCACGCGGGACAACCCCTGCCGGCGCTCGACACGTCCGCCCCGGGAGGCTAAACGCAAGGCATGGGGCGCTGGCTCTCGGTCGCTTCGGGTCGTGCTCGCGTTTCATTGGGGTCGGTTGCGCGCGCTGTGCCCAGGCGTGCGGTGTCGCCGTGTGTCGTGACGTGTGCGCTGTCGCTCTTCGCTGCCGCGGACGCGAGCGCGTACTGTCGCACGCGCACCTGCCAGCTGAACTCGAAAGCGGTCTGCACCCGGGACGCGGCCACGGGTTGCTACTCGGAAGGGGTCGCCGTCTACTGGCCCAGCGACTGCATGAGCTATGCGATCCAGCGGGACGGTTCGGTCAAGGAAGGCATCACCGCCGAGCAAGTGGCACCGCTGGTCGACGCGGGCTTTCGTGCCTGGAGCGACGTGCTCTGTGACGACGGTGGAACGCCGCCGCTCACCGCGCTCAACCAGGGCGTCATCGTCTGCGAGGCAGCGGAGTTCAACTGCCAGGATCCGGAAGCGAACAGCAACCTGATCGTGTTTCGCGATGACTTCGAGAACACCAACAGTTTTCGCTTCGGAGTGATCGCGCTCACCACGCTCACCGCCAACATCCGCACCGGGCAGATCTTCGACGCGGACATCGAGATCAACTCGCGCGACGAGACCTTTGTGATCGGTGAGCCACCCCCCGGCAGCACGGCGCGTGACTTGCGCGGAGTGATCAACCACGAGCTCGGGCACCTGCTCGGGCTCTCGCATCCGAACGTGACCAGTGCGCTGATGTACGCGGACTACCGGGGCACGGTGTTGCCGGCGGCGGACGATGCTGCGGGCATGTGCGCCATCCGGGGCGGCAAGCGCTCCGACCCCAAGTGTGACGTGGTCGAGCTAGCCTCCGATACGGGCTGCCTGGGACCGGACGTGAGCTGCAAGACGCAGGCGACGCCGCAGGAAGACGATTCGGGCTGCTCCGTGGGCGCGCCAGCCGCCCTGGGGCGCGATCGGCGCTGGGCCCTGGCAGGTGCCCTGTTTCTTGCTTGCTGGCTGCGCCGCCGCCGCTGACAATCGCTCATTCCGTGCGCCTTCGGGGCGCCGGGAGGAGATCGTCATGGACGTCGTGGAGGTGCTCGCGGTGCAATCGGTGGTCGCGCAGGTTCCGCATCTGCTCGATGCGCGGCGCTGGAAAGAGCTGCGGGCGCTGTTCGAGGACAAGGTGGAGACGGACTACACCTCTCTGTTCGGCGGCGAGGTGCAGCAGCAGCGCGCGGACGAGCTGATCGGCACGTGGCAGAACGTGCTCAGCCCGCTGGAGGCGACGCACCACCTGCTTGGCCCGATCGATGTGAGCATCAAAGGGCGCTCTGCCATCGCCGAGTGCCACGTGCAGGGGTACCACCGCGCTCCGCAGGCGCCGGGCGGCGCGGAGTGGATGGTGGCAGGGCACTACATCTTCACACTGCACCGTCACTACGGCGGCGCGTGGAAGATCCGCAAGCTCGTGCTACAGACCTCGTACCAGACCGGCAACCGCCAGCTGCTCGCCGAGGCCGCCCCGCGGAGCTGAGGGATCACTGCCTCAGGGATCACTGCCTGAGGGATCACTGCCTCAGGGATCACTGCCAGCCGCTGCAATATGGCTCGGGCCGCATGTCTTCGGCCTCGCCGCTGCTACCCGGTGGCGGAAAGCGCTCCTTGAAGGTGAAGGCCTGAGCGCTCGGCCTCTGCCGCCGCAATAACTCCAGCCGCTCCTGCGCTTCGGCCAGCGTGGGCCGATGCCCAGCGGGCACCCACCAGAGCACCATGTGCGCCTGCGCGGGCTTCTCGAACCATTGCCTGCGCTTCACCAGGAACGAGGTGTGCTGGCTCTTGTACACGTAGTCGAACAGCGCCTCGGGGCTGGTCCACACGCTCAGATTCAAGAGCAGCCGCGGATCCACCGCATCTGCCGCCGCCGGTGCGCTCGCGTCCGCGCCGGCGAGCCTCCACACGAAACCGGGCGCCACATCTGCCAGCGCGTTGATCGCCTCCAGCGCCCCCACGAACTCCGCCAGTACGGGCCCGTCCACCTCCGCCACAGCCCGTGCGATGTTCAACTCTGCCAGGTGCCATTGCGTCATGAGCGATCTGTAGCATCGGCCTCGGGCGCGGGCTGTAGCGATTCGGTTGGCGTGGGGCGACGGCACCGACCCGCGTTCGAGTGGCTCGGGAGCGGCCGCCACGAAGAAAGTCACGGGGCACAGCGCCAACGCGAGGTGCCCCTCGTTCTTGCGCGAAGTGAGGTTCCACATGGAACCTGAGATCTGCACAAAAAAAACGGACTGCCGCGAGTGGTGAGAATCAGACGGGGCTCGGCCTCACATTGCCCCCTGCGTCGCCAGGATATGCCCGCTGCCGCTCTCACTTCAGCATCAGTGGGGCCAGGAGCTCAGGATTCGTCACATCTCGCGCGTGGCGCCCCCGCTGACCTCTGCGCTTGATTTTGGCCGGACCTCATGTGCACGGCGATGCCACAACCCTCGGGGCACCGGGCGCCGGCAACGCGCGAAGCCGCGCGGGTCGTATCGGGCCGCGCCCGGAGGTGTCGGGCCGCGCGAGTCGATGGGTGCCGTCCGGCTTCGCACGGCACCGGTCGCGGCCTGCATCCGGCTTGCCGGAAGTGCCGGGCGGTTTGGGGTGCCCTCCAGCGTCGCACACGTGCGCCGGAGCGGAACCGAGCGTGCCGGGCGCCGCTGCTCTCAGCGATGGCGCGCAGGAGCTCGATGCAGGCGCTGCAACGCTTCGCGGAGCCATTGTTGCGGAGCCGCGGCGGCGAGTTCGCCGTGTTGCCGGAGCTCTGCGATCACGGCGTGCACATCCGCCGCGCGAAAGCCCAGCTGGCATAACCCAGACGCCACCTTTGCGGGGACATCGAGCGAGTTCGGGGCTGACAGCGGCGCGGGCGGATGCTGCGCGCCGAGCGTGCCCGGCAGCACGCGAAAGTCGCCGGCATCACCTGCGCTGCGCAGCTCGCCCCGGTGCAGCGCGCGGTGATGGGCGGCGCACAGCGTGACGAGATTGTCCGCGCTATGGCTGCCGCCTTCGGAGCGCGGCTGGATGTGATGCAGATCGAGGAAG
>JAICTU010000237.1 GCA_025936205.1 Polyangiaceae bacterium
GACGCGCGGGGATCGAGTACGGCAGCAGCCTGCTCGCGCTCGATCTGCGAGCCGCCGAGCAGCGCCTGCTGGGCGACGCCTGGGTCGAGAGCGTGCGCATCACCCGCAAGCTGCCGCACACGCTGCGTGTCCAGCTGAAGGAGCACGAGGCCGCCGCGCTCGCAGCGCTGGACGGGCAGATGTTCCTGGTGGACGGGCAGGGCGAGCCGTTCAAGGCCTGGCAGGCGGGGGATGCCGCCGATCTGCCCATGCTCACCGGCGTCACCCTGGAGGACCTGGCCAAGGATCGTCCGGGCTCGCTGGCTCGCTTCGCGACTGGCCTGAGCGTGCTGGAGCACTACGAGCGCCTGCCCGTGAGCCGCGTGCAGCGCGCACAGGAAGTGAACCTGGCGCCCGATGGCGCGGTCGTATTGGTGGTGGGCACGCGCGGCGTCTCGCTGCACCTCGGCCAAGGGCCATGGCCGAAGAAGCTGCTCATGGTGGCCGAGGTGATGCGCCAGTTCGAGCGTCAGAAAGAGTTGCCCGGGGTCGTATTTCTCGACAACGAGCTGCATCCCGAGCGCGTCGTCGTGCGCATGCGCTGAGCGACGCGCGTGGGGCATCTGCTGGAGTCGGGCGCCGTCGGGCGTTGCCGAGCCAAAATCCCCTCTTGCGAGCGGGATGTTATATATAAATTGCACATGGTCGCGAGCGCCACGGCGGTGCTTGCTATACACTGCCTGAACCTCGGCTCAGGGCCTGGGGAGCCGCTACTGCCGCCATGCGCCTGGTCGTCAAATTCAACCTCGTGCTGCTCGTGATCTTCGTCATCGGGTTCGGGGCAGCCGCCGCTTTTTCGCGGTCTCTGCTGGAGCAGAGCGCGCGCGAGGACGTGCTGCAGGACGCGCGCCTGATCATGGAGTCGGCGCTGGCCTCGCGCGCCTACACGATCAACCAGGTGGCGCCGCTGCTGCGCAAGCTGGGCGATGAGGAGTTCCTGCCGCAGACGGTGCCCGCCTTCGCTGCCACCGAGCAGTTCGACGCGCTGCACACCAAGCTGCCGGACTTCGCGTACAAGGAAGCGACGCTGAATCCCACCAATCTGCGCGACCGCGCCGCGGACTGGGAGGTGGACATCGTCAATTCCTTCCGCCGCTCCCCGGAGCTGACCGAGGTCATCGGCGAGCGAGACACCCCGCTCGGTCGCTCGCTGTACCTGGGCAGGCCGATCGTGATCCACGACGCGGCGTGCTTGAGCTGCCACAGCACCGTCGAGGCCGCGCCCAGGTCCCTGCTGCAGAAATACGGCCCGGCGAACGGCTTCGGCTGGCGCTTGAACGAGACCATCGGCGCCCAGCTGGTGAGCGTGCCGATGACGTTGCCGATCAGCCGCGCCAACCGCGCGCTGTTCACGTTCCTGGCCTTTCTCGGCGGCATCTTCCTGCTGGTGTTCGTGGCGCTGAACGTGATGCTGCGCCTGATCGTGGTACAACGCTTGACGACGTTGTCTCGCGTCGCGGACGAGGTGAGCCTGGGCAAGATCGACGGGCCCGATTTCCCCACCAGCGGCAGGGACGAGGTGTCGCGGCTGGCGCAGTCGTTCAACCGCATGAAGAAGAGCGTGGCCCATGCCATCAAGATGCTCGAGGAATAGCGCGGCGCGATGAACGCCCCGACGCCCCGCTGTTTCGGCAAATACGAGATCCTGGAGACCATCGGCTCCGGCGCGATGGGCGTGGTGTACCTGGCATGTGATCCGGTGATCGATCGGCGCGTCGCCGTGAAGACCATCCGCAAGCAGACCCTGGATGCGGTGGCGGACGCAACGGAGCGCTTTCGCCGCGAGGCGACGGCCGCGGGCCGGCTGAATCATCCCGGGATCGTCGCGGTCTACGACTACGGCGAAGACAAAGACGTCGCGTTCATCGTGATGGAGTATGCGCCGGGCCTCGAGCTCGACCTGTACGTCGCCCAGCATCGCCCGAATCACCGGCAGATCGCGGCGCTGATGGCGGAGCTGCTGGACGCGCTGGGCTATGCGCATGGGGCAGGCGTGGTGCACCGCGACGTGAAGCCGGGCAATATACTGGTCGCCGAGCGGCTGAAGATCGCGGACTTCGGCATCGCGCGCATCAACAACGTGATCCAGACGGAGACCGGCGTGGCGGTCGGTACTCCGGCGTACATGGCGCCCGAGCAGTTCATGGGCAAAGGGGTCGATCACCGTGTCGACCTGTTCGCGGTGGGAGTGATCCTGTACGAGCTGCTCACGGGGCAGCGCCCCTTCGAGGGCCAGTCGCTGGAGGAGCTCTCGTACAAGATCTGCCACGCCGACACCGTTCCCGCGACGTCTCTGGTCGCGAACCTGCCGCCCGCGATCGACGCGGTGCTGACGCAGGCCCTGGCCAAGGCCAAGACCGAGCGCTACGCGAGCGCCGCGGACCTGTCGCGCGCGATCAACACGGCGCTGGCTCCCGCGAACGACGAGCATGAGGGCTCCGGGCTGCGCCGCTCGCTGCTGTCGGCCCCTTCATTGGAGGTGGCCGGCGGCTCCAAGTCTGCTGCCCGGCGATTGTGGAGCCCGGAGCTGTTGCAGCAACTCGAGGAGATTCTCGCGCCGATCATCGGCTCCGTCGCGCGCGCCTCCGTGCGCCGCAGCGCCGCGCGAGCGACCAGCCCGAGCGAGCTCTTGCGCCTGATGAGCGAGAGCCTGGAGAGCGAGCCGACGCGCCCGACGCTGGTGGAGCGGCTGCGCGTCGCCCTGGGCGAAAAGACCTCCTCGCCGTCCGCCGCGCTCGGGCCCGAGCCCACGCAGCCGCCGGCCAAGCCCATCGCCATCACGCCCGAGGCCATCGCGCGCGTCACGCTGGCACTAGCCGATTCGCTGGGCCCGATCGCCAAAGTGCTCACGCGCAAGGCCGCTCAGCGCAGCAATTCGTACCTGGATCTGTGCCTGCACTTGCGGGAGCAGCTGGGGACGGACGCTGAGAAAGCGCGCTTCTCGAGAGAAGTCGGCATTCCCTGAAATGGCCCTGTTTCGGTCGTCTCGTTCGACTCTGCCCCGCTGCACCAGCGCGCTCCCCCTGGGGCTGGGCGGGCTCTTGGTGTGCGCGCGGATGGGCAACGGTGAGCTTCGAGCGCAGCCGGTGGCGCCCGCGCCGGTTCCCGTTGCCGTCACGGCTGCCGCGCTCGAGCCCGCTGCCCCTGCTGAGCAGGTGCCGCCCGAGCAATCGCTCGGAATCAAGGACCGGGGCATCTTTTCCGACCTCGACGCGCGGCTGCAGCTGGCGCTGCCGGCGCGGCTCGATGCGACCCGCGCGCATGCGCTCTACGACGCTGCGCACGAGCTGCTCGTGCTCTACGATGGCAATTGGCCCATCAAGGTCTATCCGGTGCATGCCGACGCGACGCCGGCCCTGGACCTCGGTGCGTTTCACCTGGGCCTGCGCCCGGGCGATCGCGCAGAGCTGGCAGCCTTGCTCGATGCTCGCAAGGTGCAGGCGCTGGACGGCGCGCCGCTGCCCGGCGACGCCGATGACGACGGGATTCCGGATCCGCTGGATGTGCTCGTGGGCGCGCACAAGACCGCCTTGAATGCCGACCGTTACGATGCTCACTACCAGAGCATTGCTTATCCGCTCGGCGACGTGCCGCGTAGCATTGGCGTGTGCACGGACGTGGTGATCCGTGCCCTGCGCAACGCGGGCATCGATCTACAGCGAGAGGTCCACGAAGACATCCTGCGCGCGCCGGAGGCGTACCCCAGCGTGACGCACCCGAACACGAGCATCGACCATCGCCGTGTCAAATCCCTGCTCCCGTACTTTGAACGCCATTTCGAGGCGCACGCCCCGGCGGCGACGGCCAGCGACCCCTACCGCCCCGGTGACATCGTATTCATGGACACCTTCCCGCGCCAGCCGGGGCCCGACCACGTCGGCATCATCTCCGATCAGCGATCCCCAGAAGGGATGCTGCTCGTCATCAATAACTGGACCACCGGCACCGTCACGGAAGCGATGGACTTGCTCAGCTACATCCCCGTGACGCACCGCTTTCGCGTCCCGGTTCCGACGCGCCATCCGATCGCACCGAACATCACCCAGCTCGTGGTCGTCACGTCCGGCGACTTCGCGGACTGGCACGCGCGTCTACAGCGCTACGAGCGCGCTCCCGGCAAGCCCTTCCGGCGCGTCGGCGCGTCGGAGCCGGCGGTCCTGGGGGCGGCCGGCTACGGCTGGGGCGACGGCTTACACGGCCGCGGGGCGCCCGGCGAACGCCCGGGCCCGATCAAACGCGAAGGCGACCTGCGCTCTCCCGCCGGCGTGTTTGCCCTGGGCACCGTGCACGGCTACGCCGCCAGCGCCGGCGCGCTGCGCTTGCCCTACCGTCAAGCCAGCGCCGACCAGCGCTGCGTGGATGATGCCGCCTCGCCCTACTACAATCGCGTCCTCTCGATCGCCGAGACGGGCGAACCCTGGCACAGCGCGGAGCACATGCTGCGCCCAGATGGTCTCTACGAGCTCGCGCTCGACATCGATCACAACCGCTCCCCGATCACTCCGGGCCACGGCAGCTGCATCTTCGCGCACGTCTGGGCTGGCCCGGACATACCGGTCAGCGGCTGCACGGCGCTGGCGAAAAATGATCTGCGCCGCTTGCTCACCTGGCTGAAGCCCGGCGCTGCCGCGTGGGTGGCGTTGCCGCAAGAAGAATATCGCGCACTCCGTACGGAGTGGGGCTTGCCCTAGCAAACCGCAACGCGATCCGCGCCGGCGCGGATGGGGGAAGGGCTCGGCAGAGAGCGGAGCCGCCCGACTCCAGGATGTGCCCAGCACACCCCTCTCAGCGCGTCGTGCCTATGAAGCTCTTCGAACTCGGGCGGCTGTCATCGAGTGCGGCCGCTGATCTCGCCAGCGTACCTCGCGTCCAGGTCAGTCGACACGCGAGAGGACCAGGCGGCGTCAAACTCGACACCCGATATCGACGCGCGGGATTGCCGTGCGGCGCTGAAGCATTCTGAGGCGTTTGGCGGAGGGGTCCTGCGCTCGCAAATCGAAGTTCCCATGGAAACGTCGATTTGTACGGCGCGGGGGGACCTGGCGAGCTGCTTCGACGGAGCGGATGCGAAAAAGTCACGGAGCACGGCACTGCAGCAGTATCCGCGCTGCGCCGGTACGCATTCGACAAACAGCGCGTCGCGAGGTGGCCCTCATTTTTGCGCGAAGTGAGGTTCCACATGGAACATGAGATCTTCACAAAAAAGGGATTGCCGCGAGTGGTGAGAATCAGAAAGGCGCCGGCGGGTGCCGTGCAGGCCGAGCCGCGATTGCTGCTGGTAACTGCTCTTTGGCGACCAGTTCGCGGCGATTCCTCAGGGCCCGCCCGACGTGACAACTATCCCCACGCCTCGACGCGCACCAGCTCCGTTCCTAGCCGCAGCCGCCGCGGCGGTCCCCGCCGCTCGACGATGTTGCTCGGGTCGAGCACGCCCAGCTCGGCGCAGACCCGGCGCAGCCGGTAGATGTCGATGTTCAGGTGCTGCTCGTTCTTGCGCAGCATGTTGCACAGCGCGCTCACCTCGACCCAGCCCTGGCTATCGACGCGGATCGACTTGGGTAGCCCCTGGCGCAAGCGGCAGCGCGCGAGGGTCAGGAGCAGGTAGAAGCAAGCGCGGTAGTCGAGCTCGCGTGTCTGGCCTGCGCCGCTGAGCGAGAGCAGAACCGTCTCTTCGTCCGCGCTCACCTTCAGGAGCAGCTGCAGCTCGCGCACGGTGCCGAAGCCCATCGTCGCGGTGCTGGGTATGGCGAGCTGGGCGGCAGGGACGGTCATGGTGCGGTTCACGGCTTTGGGGCACGAGAAGCGCCAGCGTGCCTCTTCGACCGGCACGATGTCTCCGTGCTGGAGGGGGCGGGTGTCGTTGGGTCCCTCCAGCAGCCACAGCCCGCTCGGGTGTGCATAGACGGTGTGCGTCGGCGCGTCAGCAGTGGGCAGCGCCAGGATCTTTTCGTCGAGCGGCCAGAGCGGCTCTCCGCCGCCGAGCGGCAAGAGCATCACGGTCGGCGCGCTCGCGTCGTCGAGATCGTAGCGGTTGTCGGGGGTGCCGAGCGCGATGCGGGCGCCTGCCTTCAGAGCGCGCACCACTCCGGGCGCGAGCCGATCGCCGTCCACGAAGGTGCCGTTGCGGCTGTTCAGATCCTCGATCTCCCACTGGCCCGAGTCCGACCAGCGCACGGTGGCATGGTGCAGTGAGACGCTCGGCAGGTCGCTGCACACGGTCGCCGCCTGCGCGCGGCCGAGCAGGCTCTCGTGCTCCAGGTAGTGAGCGGTTCCGCTCGCGGAATGTCGAAGTCGCGCCATCGGATACAGGCAGAGAGCGGCAGGGTCAGGAGCGCGCGTAATGGCGCGGTAATGGCCCGGTAGCGCCCCGGTAATGGGCGAGCGGGGGCGCGGTGAGCAGGCTGGAGGTGTTCGTTACACGGGAGAAAACATGATTTCCAGCCATCAGATGCAGATCGAGTCCTCAGCGGCGGCGACGGCCGCGCACCGTTCCGAAGAGACGCAGCCGCCGGCTCCGGCGGCTCGGCAGCGCCGGCTCCGGCGATCGCCCCAATGGTCCACACTGCTGCTCGCGTTCCTGGCGGGCTGCGGTGGTGGAAACGGCGGTCCGAGCGGCGCGGCGTCAGGCAGCGCGGACGGCGCCGGCGCGGCCGAGTTGGCGCTGAGCTGTGTGCGCGACGCCGCGCTGCTGGCGCAGCGCGGCGATTGCCGTGCGGATGAGCAGTGTCCGTGCGGAGCCGCCTGCGTGCAGGGTGTGTGCACGGCGGGCTGCACGTCGGCCGCAGACTGCGCGCAGGGCGAGTCCTGCGACAATTTCGGTCGCTGTCTGGCAGCGGGCCCAGCCACGACGCCGGCCGGTTCGGCGCAGCTCGCGCTGCGCGAGTCGCTGATCGACGTCGCCGAGGCCGGATCGATCCGCACGCTGCAACTGCCCTTCGTGGGCGGTCCGGCGCGACCGGCCCGCGTGGTCGGCGAGCCCGGCGTGCGCGTCCGTTGCAGCACCGACGGGGAGTTTACGTCCGAGTGCACCGTCACTGCGCCAGACGATGCCACGCAGGAACAGATCGAGCTGCAGCTAGAAGATAGCGTGCCCGTGGGCGAGGCGCGCGCCGTACGAGTGTTTGCCGATCCCGACCGGGCCAGCGTTTCGGTGCGACGGCAAGCACCGGCCGCGGCGGTCGGCCCCGCAGCGCCGGGCAGCTACGCGGGCTTCTTGCGGCTGGTGCCGGCCAGCGCAAGCGTCGAGGAAACGCGAGCCCTCGCCACGCTGGGCGCCGGCTCGCTGCCGGTCAGCGCACGCGTCACCTCGGACGGGCAGGGGGGCTTCGTGGCTCAGCTCTCCGGCACGAGCTTCTTCCCCGATGCCACCTTCAGCCTCTCGCCGGGCGCGGACGGCATGTTCGCTGTCAGCCTGGCGCGCCAGCACTACGCGTCCGGTGAGCTGATCTCCGCGCGCGCCGATCGCGCTCGCTTTGACGGGCAGGGCCTGGAGGTGCTGTTCGACGTCAGCGTGGACGTGCCGGGGCAGCAAGAGCCCACGCACCTGCCGGGCTGGCGGCTTTCGCTTCATCGCGTCGGTGAGCTGAGCGAGGGCGCGGCCCAGTTGCTCGCGAGCGCGGGCGAACCATCCCCGTCGGCGGCCAGCGCGCAGGAGTCGCCGTGGACGGCAGCGCTGCGCCAGCGCGCGCGCACGCAGATCGAGCAGGTGGGCGATGTACTGGCCGAGTGGCGGCAGAGCAGCCTGCTCGGTTGCTTCAGCACCGCCAATGATCTGGCGCCCGCCACTTACCAACAGCTGTGCGAGGACTACACGCTCGGGCAGGCGACGTACGACTTCCAAAACGGCCAGCCTCCGGTCCCTCTGACCGCGCTTTGTACGCAGCCGCACGGCGCCATCCCGGCGCGAGCGGTGCCGTGCGCGTACCAGCAATACAACGGTTCTCGTTCCCGGGCGACCGGCGACGTGACCATTCTCAGCGGTCCTGTGCCGGGCGCCGACGAGTGCGATGCGTTCGCCAGCGTCACCGGCTGCAGCATCGTCGAGGTCTCGGGCGAGCCACTCTATGATCCGAGCGGAGGCGCCGCCGGCACCTTGGGCGGTTTCGGCACCGGTCTTCCGTACTTCCAGACCACCCGTTACTGCGCTGGCCTCACGCGCTTGCCGTCCGGCAGCGCAAAGGGCGAGCTCAGCACGCCCGGCCTCGACTGCTCCGAACAGACTCTGTGCAGCAGCGGCGCCGTCAGTGCAAGTCCCAATGAATTCGCGACCAGCCTCTTCTCTTCTACCCTCGGCCCGAGCGGCGATCTGACCTGCCAGGCAGGCGCGCCACCGGACGTATTCCCGCTCTTCCAGAGCACGAGCCTCACGGGCCTGCAGCTGGTCGACGCCTGCTCCGCGGAGCTCGATCGGCAGCTACCCGCTGCCAACGACGCTCTCTTTGCTCCGAACGCGACCTGCATCGATCGAGGTCGCTTCGAGGTGGCGCTGGACTTCGCCCTGAGCGCCTCGGCCGATCCAGCAGCCAGCTCTCTCGCACAGCGACTGCTCTCGCGCTGGCTCGAGCTCCACGGTCGCATGGCGCGCGAAGCGCTGGAAGACCTGCGCCTACAAGACGCGCTGGGGGGCGACGTGGGCGACGCCGTGCAGCAAGCCGTGCGCCGCTCGCTCGCGGGCTGGCAACACCTGCTCGATCCAGCACAGGCCCAGGTTCTGCTCGCGATGCCGCTGTCGGCGCTGCGCGACCCGGACCCGCGTCCACGCATCCAGCCAACCGCCAGCCTGCGTGCGGACCGCGACGACACGAATGCCGTTGGGTTGCCCGTGGCAATGCTGGTCACGCTGAGCGCGCAGCTCGACGCCGCGGACTCGCTGCTCGAGCGCGCCTGGTACGCCGGCAAGCCGCAGACCCAGAACGAGCTGGTGCGCGACGTGCTGCAGCATGGCGAGGCGGCGCTGGGCCTCGCGAGCGAGCTGACGCGCCGCGCGCAGAGCGGCGGCGCGATCGGTTGGCAGCGCAACTGGGAGACGGCGCTGACGGATTTTGGTCTCAGCTATCGGCGGCTGGTGGAGCGGCTGGGCCTGATCGCTGATGGGCGGAATCCGATCGGCATCGACGACGCTGACTTGCCCCTTTATTTCTCGGGTCAGCTCGATGACCCGAACCGCCGCTTCTCCGCGATCAGCGACTACCTGATCGGCGACGGGGCGAGCACGGCCACGGCCTGGTTGCCGCGCTCCGTCGCTGCAGCCCAGAGTGCGTTCGACGCGGCGCAGGGGGAGTGGAGCTACCGCCTCGACAAGCAGCTGGCGAGCGATCGCCGCATCGACGACATCACGCGGCGCTACGGCGAGCTGATCACCGGCTACTGCGGCGCGCCGATCAACGACCCCAACTTCGACGTCGGTTCCTACAACGTGCTCGATCAGCCGCTCGACACCGAGACCTGTTTCATCGAGCCCAGGTGCCGGCAGCGTGCCGAGGATTTTCAGGGACGCCTGAGCGCGGCGGCGCTTGGCGAGCAGCTGTGCGTGGCCAGCGGCATCGCCGAGAGCTATGGCAGCGGTTACAGCTTTGGAGATCCGGCCCTGGACGCCGTGCTGCGCCAGGCGGCGCCCTACTTGCAGCCCTCGGTGCTCGCGCGGCAGGGCGGCTCCTTCCCGCTGCGCATCACCGAGCTGCAGCAGACCGTCAATGATCGCAGCGCCACCATCTTGCTGGGAAGCAATTCGCCGCTGCAGCTCTTGGTCCCGCTCGGCACTACTGGTAACCTCCAGCTGCAGGATCCCCCGGGCTCGACCCGCAGAAGCTCGCCCGCGTGCGGGCACAATGCAGCGACGCGCGAGCCAGGACGGAGAGCGTCAGGAAGGGCAAGGTGGCGGCGAGCAGTTGCCAGCTCGCCGATGACTGCGCGCTCGGGCAGTCCTGCCTGTCTGGCGTTTGCCAGAGCGATGCGATCAACGACCAGCTCGACCGCGTGGACTGCTACTACGACGGGGCCATCGCCGAGCAGGCCTTGGCGCTGCGATCGGCCGCCAAGGACGTGGAGATCGCGCGCGCCGAAGCGGATGAGTTCATCGACCGCTATGGCATCGCTCTGAAGAGCTGCGCCATCTACCAGCAGACGAACGCCGACATTCAGGCCGCGACGGACGAGCTGAATGGCACCCTCACCCGATTCGCGCAGGCCAAGGTGGCCTGCGATGCAGTGGCTCATGCAGCGGGGGCCGTCAAGGACACGGCGGCGGCCGCCGACAGCCCCGGCGTGGCGGTGGCCGGGGGGGCAGCGGCGCTCGAGGCCGGCGCACTGATCGCCTCCGACGTGCTCGCCGAACAGATGGACGAAGCCCAGCGTGCGCACGACGCCCTGGTGGCCAAGCGCCAGGCGAAGGGCGAGGAGCTGGTGTGCCTGAACGAAGCGCGCAGCGAGCTGGTGGGTGCCAAGGCGGCGGCACTGCGCATCAGCAAATCGATGCAAGATCTGGCGCGCAACGTGGTCAACCTGCGCGGGCAGAAGTCGTACACCGCGGCGCTCTGGCAGGAAGGAAACATGGCCCTGGCCCGCGAGCGCGAGCTGCTGGCACGCTCCAGCACCCAGCAGTTCTGGCTGAACGACAAGGTGCTCGCTTACCAGAACAAGCTGCGGCAGGCGCGCCGCGTCGCCTACCTGGCGGTACGCGCGGTGGAGTACGAGTACCAGGCGTCGCTGGCCTTGCGCCAGGACGTGATCGCCGCCCGGCGTCCGCTGGACCTGCAGACGGTCCTGGATGAGCTCAGGGCCGCGACCGGGACGCGCAGCGTCGCGGGTAGCCGCCCGAGCAGCCTCTCGACGGTGGTCAGCCTGCGCAGCCAGTTGCTGCAGCTACGCGACCGTAGCCAGGACCCGCCCGGCTTTCAGACGCTGAGCGAGTCGGAACGCTTCCGCCTGTACGTGAGCTCGCCGCGCTTCGCCGACTACGACGCCCAGGGAGCGTACCAGGGCCAGCGCGTGCCGTTCACGCTGGTGCCGGCAGACGGGGGGCAGGGCGCTGGCATTCCTTTGCTCGCGGGCTCGGACTGCGCCGAGCGGCTCTGGTCCGTGAATGCGTCTATCCTTGGCGATGGCGTCGTCGCCCCGGATGCTGGCACGTCGTCGCGCATCGAGCTGTGGAAGAGCAACACCTTCTACAGCCAGTGGTGCTCGGCGCCGGGCACTGGCCCCCGCTATCAGGTCGAGTCCGTGCGGCCCGAAATCAATCTCTTCCAGGAGCCGGGTGTGGCCGGCACCCCAGGCAACGGCCGCAGTTTCAGCCAGTACACACGGGCGCGCGTTCAGGCCTATCACAACGTGCCCCGGGCCAGCTTCGAAGCCGGAGAATACGGTCAGGGCTCGACCAGCGAGCTGGCGACGCGCGGGTTGTGGGGCGAGTACGTGCTGTTCTTCCCGGCTTCCACGCTGAAGAGCAGCCAGCCTGACGGGCTCGACCTGTCGCGGATCGACGATATCCTGCTGCGGCTCGACTACGTCTCGGTCGCGCGCGCCACCGGCGGCTGAGTCAGGGGAAAGGCGCCCTCCTGCAAGGGGCCGAGAGGGCGGGGCGGGCGGCCACACACGGGCCGACACCGCCCCGCGGCGTTCTTGCCCGAGCGCGTTGCACGAAATTTGTCCGTGCGTAAGCGGTTGTGTCAGCGTCCCCCAAGGTCAGGCCACCACCCCTGAGGACGAGAGCAAAACGTGCCCACAAACAGCGAAAACGCGCCGGAAATCGTAGTCGGACTCGATCTCGGCACCACCAAGGTCTCGGCTGTCGTGGGTGAGGTCGATGGCGACGGGATCACGGTGCTCGGCGTGGGGAACGTCCCTTGCCGCGGTCTGCGCAAGGGCGTGGTGTCCAACATCGAGTGGACGGTGCGCGCCATCCGCGAGGCGATCAGCGCGGCCCAGGCCATGGCCGGTGTGGAAATCACCACGGTCTACGTCGGGGTCGGCGGCAGTCACGTGCGCGGACAGGTCTCGGACGGCGTGGCGGCCGTGGCCGGTCGCGAGGTGACCCAGGCCGACCTGGAACGAGTCCTGGAGGGCGCTCGCGCCATCCCGGTCGACGCCGACCGCATGATCCTGCACGCGCTGCCGCGCGAGTACATCGTGGACAACCAGGACGGCGTCCGCGACCCCATCGGCATGAGCGGTGTGCGCCTGCAGGTGCGCGTGAACCTGGTCACCGCCGCCACCTCCTGCGTGCAGAACGCGATCCGCTGCGTGGAACGAGCGCAGCTGGAGGTCGCCGACGTGGTGCTCGGATCGCTCGCGAGCGCGGAAGCCGTGCTCAGCGAGGACGAGAAGGAGATCGGCGGCGGGGTGATCGACATGGGCGGCGGCACCACCGACCTGCTCCTGTATGCCGACGGCGGCATCGCTCACGCGAGCACCATCCCGGCAGGTGGCAACAACGTGACGAGCGACGTCGCCGCGGGGCTGCGTACGCCGGTGGCCGAAGCGGATCGTCTCAAGCGCAACTACGGCTGCGCCCTGGGCCGCATGATCGCCGACGACGAGGAGATCGAGGTGCCGGGCGTGGGCGGACACGAGCCGCGCAAGGTGCCGCGCCGCGTGCTGGGGGACATCATCGAGCCGCGCATCGAGGAGCTGTTCAGCGAGGTGCGGCGGCGCATGGAGGAGTCGGGGCTCATCGATCACTTGAGCGCCGGCATGGTGCTGACGGGCGGCGCGGTGCAGATGGACGGCATCGTCGAGGCCGCCGAGGAGATCCTGGGCATGCCGGTGCGCCTGGGAGTGCCGGTGGGCGTGAAGGGGATCGTGCAGCTGATCCAGGGCCCGCAGTGGGCGACGGGGGTCGGCCTGGTGCACTACGGTGCGCAACGACTGGCGGAGGCGCGCCACTACTCGGTGGAAGAAGCGCCGGTCGCAGCGCGCGCGGAAGAGGCGGCTCGGCCCCGGCCCCAGAACGGCCTAGGCCGCGGCGTGCTCGGCTGGCTCAGGGCAGCGTTCTAGCGCCGGGGTGCGGGCTGCCCCCGCAAAAGTTTTCTGCGAGCTCGGGAGTGGGCTCGGACAAGCGGATCAATCGCGCGGGAAGACGCGGAAGGACTAGGGACACATGGGATTCTCCATCGAGTTTGCGGAAGAAACGCAACAATACCAGGCTCGTATCAAGGTCGTCGGCGTGGGCGGCTCGGGCAACAACGCCATCAACACGATGATCCAGTTCGGTCTGGAGGGCGTCGAGTTCATCTCCGTGAACACCGACGCTCAGGCGCTGAACGGTAACCACGCCCCGGTGAAGATCCCGATCGGTCAGGCCGTGACCAAGGGCCTGGGTGCCGGCGCCGATCCCGAGCGCGGGCGCAAGGCCGCGCTGGAAGACGTCAATCGCTTGAAGGAAGCCCTCGTCGGCGCCGACATGGTGTTCATCACCGCGGGCATGGGCGGCGGCACCGGTACCGGCGCCGCTCCGGTGATCGCGCAGCTGGCTCGCGAAGAAGGCGCCCTCACGGTGGGCGTGGTGACCAAGCCCTTCCTGTTCGA
>JAICTU010000283.1 GCA_025936205.1 Polyangiaceae bacterium
TGCATATAAAGAAGTTGGAGATCTCCGGTTTCAAGTCCTTCGTGGACCGGACAGTTATCCACTTCGATCATGATGTGATCGGTATCGTCGGGCCGAATGGCTGCGGCAAGTCGAACATCGTGGACGCGCTTCGCTGGTGCATGGGTGAGCAGAGCGCCAAGCACCTGCGCGGCCGGTCCATGGACGACGTCATCTTCAGCGGTTCCGAGTCGCGCCCGGCCCATGGCTTGGCGGAGGTCATCCTGACCTTCGACAACAGCGACGCCGGCTACGCCGCGACCCTCCCGCTGATGTACCGCGACTACCCCGAGATCTCGGTGGCGCGTCGCCTCTATCGCGATGGGACGAGCGAATACCTGATCAACAACACTCAGGTGCGCTTGCGCGACATTACCGAGCTATTTCTCGGTACGGGCGTGGGCACCAAGGCCTACTCGATCGTCGAACAGGGCCGCATCGGGCAGATCGTCAGCGCTCGACCGGAAGATCGCCGCCTTTTCATCGAAGAAGCCGCGGGCGTCACCAAATATCGGCAGCGCCGGCGCCAGGCGGAGAAGAAGCTCGAGCTGACGAAGCAGAATTTGCTCCGCATCACCGACATTGTGGCGGAGATCGATCGCAATCGCGCCTCGCTGAAGCGGCAGGCAGCCAAGGCCGAGCGCTTTGTCCGCTATCGTGAAGAGGTCGAGGACCTCACGCTGCACCAGGCCTCGCACCGCTGGCTGGAGCTGAGCGTGGTGCGTTCGTGTGAGCTCGAGCGGCGGGCGACGCTGGCGAGCCGATCGGAAGAGCTGCGGCAGCTGGTCACGACGCGAGACAACGAGATGGCGCGAGCCCGTGGCGAGGCAGCCACGATCGAGGCGCGCGCGGAGGCCGCATCGAAGGCTGCCTACGAGGCGGACAATCGCGTGGCCACACTGCAGGCCGAGTACGCTCGCGGGCGCGATCGGCTGACGCACCTGGAAGAGCGGCTGCAGAGCTCGTCGCAACAGGGGCGCGAGCTGGAGGGCCGCCGCGAGCGTTTGGCCGACGAGGAAATCGGCCTCACACAGCGAGCGGAGCAGCTGTCCCAGCGAGAAGCGGTGCTCGCCGGTGAGACCAAGGTCCAGGCAGATCTGTTAGCTCGGCTCCTGCAAGAAGAGTCGACCGCGGTCGCCCAGGCCCAGCGCTTGCGGCGGAGCGTGAACGACGTGACGTCCAGGATCGCTGCCGACGAGGTGCGGATCCATGCCACCGAGCAGCGGCGCGATACGGCTCGCCAGCGGCATGGGGCGCTGGGTTCGCAAAGTGAGGAGCTGGAAGCGCGCATCGCGTCGCTCCTGGAGCGGGAGGCGGAGGCGCAGCCGAAGGTCGAGCGCGCCCAGATCGACAAGCAAACCGCGGATGCGACCCGTGCCGAGCTGGACGCTCAGCTGCGCGCCGCAACCCCGCGCGTAGCTGAGAGTGAGAAGGCACGGCGCGCCGCCGAGCGCGAGCTCGACTCGAAGCGCAGCCGCGTGCAGGTGCTGGAGGAGCTCGAGCGGCGCCTGGAGGGCGTCAAGTCCGCGGCGAAGGCCGTGCTTTCGAGCGGCAACCCGGACGTGCTCGGCTCGATTGCCGAGCGCATGGTAGTGCCCGCGGAGCTCACGGACGCGGTCGCGGGCCTGCTCGGCGAGCGGCTCGAAGCGGTGGTGACGACCGACCCCGCGCGCCTGACGACTCTGATCGAGGAGCTGCGGCGCAACAAGAAGGGGCGCGTGGCGCTGCTCCCCTTGCGGCCCGGCTACGTCGCAGGCGCCGCGGCGAAGCAAGACTGGGGCTCGCTCGACGCGGAGCTGCGCGAGCAGGTGCTCGGGCGCGCCGCGGAGTTGGTGCAGTTCAGCGCCGACGATGAGCCGCTGGTGCGTGCGTTGCTCGGCAGCGCGTTGGTGGTGCGTGACGCGGCCAGCGCGGTGCTCGTCAGCCGCCAGGCGGGCGTGGTCTCCGTGGCGCTCGATGGCACCGTCGTGGATACGACGGGGGTCGTCACCGGCGGTAGCGTCGCCGCGCCGCAGATCGAACGCCGGCGTGAAATCGGTGAGCTGCGTGCCGAGATCGGCGAGCGCACGACGCAGGTAGCCGAGCTCGCCGCGATCGCCGTGGCCGACGCCGAGCGCGTGGCGCAGCTGCGCAAGGACCTGGAAGCGGCGAGCAAGGCCACGCACGAGGCGGCGTTGCTGCTGCTGGGTGCGGAGAAGGACCTGGGGCAGCTCGCGAAGGAGCTGAAGGCCACGGAGCAGCGCGCGGCCGAGTTGGTGGAAGAGCGGCGCCTGCTGGAGCAGACGGCCGTGACGGCCGAAGCGGAGCAACAGGCCTGCATGGCCTCACTGCAGAGCGCCACCACGGATCTGGAAGGCCTGCGCCACGAGCTCGAGCAAAGCGAGCGGGCCGCCCAGGAAGCCCAGGAGCGGGTGGCGGAACACTCCTCCAGCGTGACCGAGCAGAAGGTGCGCTTGGCTCAGCTCACCGAGCAGCGCGAGGCTGTGCTGTCGTCGTTGCGCCGGGTCCAGGAGACGCGCGACGCGACCGAGCGCCAGGTGCAGGAACTGGCGCGAGCCGCGCAGGAGTCCGCCACCGCGCACGGCGAGACAGCGGCCAAGCTGCTGAGCTGGCGCGAGGAGCGCGTTCAGGCGGATGCGATCGCGCGCGACGCGCATCATGATTTCGAGAGCGTGCGCACCGTTCTGGAGGAGATTCGCAACTCCCTGGGTGTGGGCGAGGAAGAACTGCGGGCGATGCGCGCGGAGTCGGGCGAGGTGGATAGCCAGCTCGCCGAGCGCGAGATGAAGCTGCAAAAGCTGGAGATCGAGCTGGAGCACCTGATTGCGGGCGTGCGCGAGCGCTTCCGCGGCCTGGAGCTGGCGCGCGTGGTGGGCATCTATCATGCTCGCCCGCCGACAGACGAAGAGCACAAGCGCCGCATCGAGGAGCTGACCAAGATCATCGAGCGCATGGGTCCGGTGAACCTGGACGCCACGGCCGAGTACCTGGAGGCGGAGAAGCGCTTCGAAGAGCTCTCGGGCCAGAAGACGGACATCGAGCGCGCCATGGCCGACCTCGACAACGCGATCAAGCACATGGATCGCGAGAGCAAGCGCCGGATGCGCGAGACGTTCAAGGCAGTAAACGAGCTCTTCTCCCAGACGTTCCGGCGCATGTTCAAGGGCGGCAACGCCGAGCTGGTGCTCACCGATCCAGAGAATCTGCTGGAGAGCGGTATCGACATCGTGGCCCAGCCCCCCGGCAAGAAGATCAGCACGGTGGAGCTGATGAGCGGTGGGGAAAAAGCGCTCACGGCGACCGCGCTGATCTTCGCCATCTTCCAGCATCGCCCCTCCCCGTTCTGCGTGCTGGATGAAGTCGATGCCCCGCTCGATGAGGCCAACGTGTCTCGTTACAACGAGGCCATTCGCGCGATGACGGACAAGTCGCAGTTCATCGTCATCACCCACATCAAGACGACGATGCAGTCGGTCGACCTGCTGTACGGTGTGACCATGGGAGAGCCCGGCGTTTCGCGCGTGGTGAGCGTGAAGGTGAACGAGCGCGCACAGCCCCGGGCGGAGCAAATTGCGGCGCGGCCGCCGCGGAACACCGTGGCAGCGCCGCAGCGAGATCTGGGGGACGAGCTCGACGAGGCAACGAGCCAGGTCGCGTGAGCCAGTCTCCGCCGCTGGAGATTAGTGAAAGTCGCGCGAGCTGTGGCTCAGCTCGCGCCCTGGCAAGCTCAGGCGCTCGGCGGACTCGACGATCAGGTGGAGGATCGAAGCCACTCCGTTCTTCTGACGTGGATCGCGACGGTCGACGGTGCCCGGCTTCGGATCCTGCCGTTCGACCTTGCCTCGAACCAGCAGCAGTGACGAATGCTGAGCTGCGCGCCGGTAAGCCTCGAAGACCCTCGCGTAGAAAATCAGATTGGCGATGCCCGTCTCATCCTCGAGCGTCACGAACACCACACCGCTCGCCGTTCCTGGGCGCTGACGAGCCAGCACCAGACCCGCCACTGCCACGCGCTCTCCCGTTGAACATTGTGCCAGTTGGGCCATGGTGATCACGGAAGAGCGCGCGAGCTGGGCGCGCAGGTGGCGCAGCGGGTGATCGCTGAGTGAAAGCCGCACCCGTTCATAGTCGAGCGCCAGCAATTCGATGTCTTGCAAGCCCGGCAGCTGCACGCCTGGCTCGTTCGCCGGTACGCTTCGAAACAGGCCCAGCTGGCGAGGCGCGCGGGCCGCCCACAGTACCTGCCTTCTTTCCCGCAACAACGCCTCGAAAGCGCCGGCTTCCGCCAGGGCATCCACGTCCTTCTTCGGTAGTGGCAGCTGGCGGAGCAGCTCGGGGAAGCTCTCGAAGGTCTTGCCCGCTGCAAATAGCTGCGCGCGAAAGCTGAGCAAACGCTCGGCGGCTTCCCGACTCAGGCCTTTGATCATGCGCATCCCCAGCCGGAGTGCTTTCTCTCGAGACACGCCTTCTGGAGGTACAGCTTCTAGAGGTACAGCTTCTAGAGTGCAGTCCCATTCGCTGTCGAGCACCGAAACTGGGCGCACCTCCACCCCGTGCCTCTGCGCATCCTTGACCAAGCTGGCAGGCGAGTAGAAACCCATGGGCTGTGAGTTGAGCAGCGCGCAGGTGAAATGGGCGGGATAGTGTGCCTTCAACCAAGCTGATTTGTAGACCAGCGAGGCAAATGAGGCGGCGTGTGATTCGGGGAAGCCGTACTCGCCGAAACCCTTGATCTGCTCGAAGATGGCCTCGCCAAAGCTGCGCGGGATGCCATTTTTTGCGAAACCATCGAGCAAGCGTTGCCGGTGTCGCGACAGGCGCCCCGTTTTCTTCCAGGCCGCCATATCGCGGCGTAGTTGGTCTGCTTCTCCCCCGCTATAGCCCGCGCCGACGATGGCGATCTGCATGACTTGTTCTTGAAACAGCGGCACGCCCAGCGTTCGCTCGAGAATCCCCAGCAACAACGGCTGGCAATCGGGCGCCTCCTCACGGTTACGTCGGCGCAAATACGGATGAACCATACCTCCCTGGATGGGACCGGGCCGGACGATGGCTACCTCGATCACCAGGTCGTAAAAGCAGCGAGGACGGAGCCGGGGCAACATGGCCATTTGGGCTCGGCTTTCGATCTGAAAAACCCCCACCGTGTCGGCCTGAGCCGTCAGCGCATACACCGCAGGATCTTCATCCGGAATGCGGGTGATTACTTCCAGTGAATCAAAGCTTTCCGGGGTCGACCTCTCGGTGGTCGATCTCTCGGTCGTCGATGGAGCAGTGCATCGCAGCTTTCCATCCAGCCAAACCGTGTGCAGAGCTTTGCGAACAGCGGTCAACATGCCGAGCGCCAGCACATCGATCTTGAAGAAGCGCAAAATATCCAGATCATCCTTGTCCCAGGGCACCACGGAGCGATCGGCCATGCGAGCCGGCTCGACCGGCGATACTTCGTGCAACGGCCGAGACGACAGAACGAAGCCGCCCACATGAATGCTGAGATGCCGGGGGAAACCGACCAGTTCTCCCGCCATCTCCAGTACACCGCGCAGCTCCGGAGCTGAAGCGTCCAGCCCGGCTTCTCTCACGCGCTGATTGGTGGCTTCGCCGGCACGCTCGGTGTCCCAAAACGAAAATACCTTCGCCAGGCGATCACACTGATCGAGCGACAACCCGAAAACCTTGGAAACCTCGCGCAGGGCGCTTCTTCGGCGATAGCAGATCACCTCCGAGACCATGGCCGCCTGGTCGCGGCCATAGCGCTGATAGATCTCCTGAATGACTTCTTCTCGGCGCTCGTGCTCGAAGTCGACGTCAATGTCCGGTGGCTCATGTCGCTCTGAGCTCATGAAGCGCTCGAAGAGCAAATTGCTGCACTCCGGGTTGACGGCGGTGATGCCGAGTACGTAACACACGGCGCTGTTCGCAGCGCTCCCCCTGCCCTGGCACAAGATGCCGCGCTGGCGCGCGATCTCCACTACCTCCCAGGTGCTGAGAAAATACGCCGCGACGTTCATCTGCTGGATGAGCGCCAGCTCTGTCTCGATCTGGCGCTGGACCTTTTCGGGTACACCCTGAGGATAGCGCCGCTGCGCTCCCGCCCAGCTCAGCTTGCGGAGCTGGCTGTCCGGTGTTTCCCCGGGGTCAGTCGTGCAAGGGAAGTGGTAACAGAGTTCATCGAGGCTGAAGTGGAGGTCGCTGGCGATTTCTCCTGTGCGCAGTAGCCAGTCAGGATGGTCGAGAAAGAGGCGGGCCATCTGGGCTTCGCTGCGTAAATAGGCTTGCCCGTTGGCCGCCAATTTGGTTTTTGCCTGGGCCAGTGTGGTGCCGAGGCGGATGCATTGCAGCACATCCGCCAGACGCTTGCGGCTCTTGCAGTGATAGGTAGGCCATGCCGACGCGAGGATGGGTATGTCAAATCGCTGCTCTCGCTGCAGCGCGATCCCCAGACGCAGACTGTCATTGCGATTCAAACGCCGGTACGTGAGCGAGTACAGCGCGCGCGGAGCATGAAATAGATCGCGCAGCTGTCCCAGCATGCGTTCGGGAAAGGCGTCGACTTCACCAGCGGGGACGCCAGCGGAAATGCCTCGGACCGAGCGCGAAATGAAGGGATGGATTTGTGTGGGAATGAGCGCCACCAGCCCGTCTGTTCTGCCCTGGAGCTGATCGAGATCGAGCAGGCACTCTCCCTTGGGCAGGTCGGCGTGCGCGCGCGTCAAAAGCCAGCACAGGTTTTGGTAGCCGTTCAGACTTTTGACGATCAGGTGGACGGAGGGATAGCCATCCTCTGCCAGCAAACGCTTTCTGAGCTCGTTCGGCCTGGATCCTCGGGTGAGCTGACGTCGCTGGCGCTCGGAGAGCGGACCCAGGGTTGCATCTGCGTGACCGCTCTGCAGCTCTCGTTCGGAAAAAGCCAGCGGCAATTCGGCTCCCAAATGAAATGTCTGGCCGATCTCCTTGGCTTTCGCGTGGGCGCGCGCCACGCCATACAAACCATCCCGATCACAGAGCGTGATGCCGGAGAGTCCGAGCGCGCGCGCTTGCTCGATCATTTCTTCCGGGTGGGAGGCGCCGCGAAGAAATGAAAAAGAGGAGCGAGCCGAAAGTTCGACAAACCCAGACATCAGTCATACAGCGCTTGCAAATAGGCCTTGCCCCTCCCGGGAACGGGGAGCTGTGCCAAGCGATCTCGGTACACCAGCGCTTCGAGCCCACTGCCACCCGGCCCGGGGAGTGGGGTGCCCCCACAAACTCCCAGGGTGCGGGGTATCCCCGCCGAAATCAGAGCGCCAGGCGGGTGCGGCAATCCGCTGCCTGGCACTTCAGCCAGCCAGACCCGAAAATAGTCGCGGAAGATCCGGTTCTGGGCCCACCATTCGACGCCTTCGAGCCGCTGTTCGAAATGGATCTTGGAAACGATGAAAGCCCGCTCGCGAATCACCCAGATTTCGCTCTTGCGAATGGGCGCGTGCACCTCGATCGGCGGATCGAAGAGCCGCGTGGGGACGCGCGGCAACTCGGCCAACAGGGACTCCGGCGGGTCTCCGGAGAAAACATCTCCGGAGGAGCTGGAGCGCGGGGTGGTTCTCGCAGAGCCCTCTGGAGAACCCTCTGGAAAAGCTGCAGTGGAACAGAACGGCAAGAGCGCGCTGCTCTTCTCCGGCAAGTGCGAATCTTGCAGGGCGAGCACTCCGACAGATTCCGAGCCGATGTCTGCCGTCAGCTCCGCCACCAGCACCGCCAGACTGCGCGGATCGGTGGCCATTGCGCTGGACCCATTTCGCTCTCCCAGCAGCAGCCCCAGCTGACAGGATCGCGCCTCCGTCACCGAAGTGGCTTGCAGGCTGAGACCCAGAGTCGGCGCAATCAGAGTTTGCTTCTGCAAGCGCGAGCGCAGAACGCGCTCCAGATCTTCCGCATGGAAGAGCGGCGAGGCGAGTTTGAATGAAAGCGACTTTTCTCCAGCGGGGCTGTCCGTCGAGGGCGGTTTAGGAGCGGCTGCGATGAAATTGGCTGCGATGAAATTGGCTGCGATGAAATTGGCTGCGATGAAATTGGCCGCAATGGAACGATCGTAATGGATGGTGAGCAGCAGCTCCTGAGCCGCCTGGCCGCGACCTTCCAGTCGAGCGCTCAAGCGCCCGGACAGGCCCTTCAACACGAATAGCAATGGCTCGACGTTTTCGAGCGGGTCTTCCCAGAACAGCTCCTCACGAGGCATCTCTTCGGGTTGATGTGGAACGAGCACCGCGCTGTCTCGACCTTGGATCAAGTCCAAGACGGTGCCCAACGGCACATCGAGGACGCGGTCTGCGAGACGAGCAGCCAGCGCAGAAGGCGGCAACCCCCTCAGATCTTGGATGCTGAGCAGCCCCAGACGGGCAAACCAACTGGCTGCTTCTCGATGAATGGGCAAAGCAATGATCGGAAGCTGACTCACGGCACGTTCCGTGTCATCCGTATCAACGACAAGAACCCCGGAGGGCCCTGGGGGTGCGGGGTGTCCCTGCAGAACTCGAGGCGCGGGATGTCCCTGCAGAACTCGAGGCGCGGGATGTCCCTGCAGAACTCGGGGTGCGGGGTGTCCCTGCAGAACTCGGGGTGCGGGGTGTCCCTGCATAAACAGCTGCGCATGGCGTGCGAACGATTGAGCGAGCCAGGGCCCATCCGCGACAGCCACGCGGGACGCATGACCGAGTGCTCGGATCTGCTCGGAAAGCTCCAACGCCAGCTCGCGCTCGCTGGGATAGAAATGCCCGGATCCTGAGATGTCTACCCAGACCGTATCGGGTGCCTGAAAAGAGACCGGCGAGCCAAACCCGAGCGCGACTTCGGCGATGTGCTTCAGCGCGGAGAGCAATCGAGCGCGGGGCAAGGCATGGATGACCAGATTCTCGACGATGGCGCAGGCTTGCGCGATGGTTTGCCGAGGGCGAATTCCCAGCCGATGAGCGGTCGCATTGACCGCATCGAGCTCGGTCTTGCCCTCCAGCTCGGCCTTCTGATCGAGGGACGAAGAATCCGTGAGCACGATGGCCCGTGCCGGCTTCGCTGTGCGCTGTGGCTTTTTCTGGAAGGCAACAGGCTTCGAGGCAACAGGCTTCGAGGCAACAGGCTTCGAGATAGCAGCGAGCTCTTGCAGTGCAGATTCTGCTTGCACCAGCTCACAGTGCAAATGCGGCAGGACAACAGCCAAGATGCGCTGCTTCCGCGCGCTCGGGGTGTGGGGCATCCCCGCGCAACCTGTCCCCGCGGATCGCGCGAAGGATTCGAGCGCGACCTGATCCATCACGAAACCCGCCGCACGGGCGCGGCATCCGCCCGGCACAGAGAAACGACGGCCCTGGACTCGGCGAGCAGCGGCTCGACTCGACGGGCTGCTGGAGCGAAAACAGCTGCTGGGTCGAAAATGGAGCACGGGAGGCTGTGCGCAGGGGAGATGCGCCCGGTGCGCTCTTTGGCCACCCGGAGCTCGAATGACTCGCTCGATCTGCGAGTGAATTCCAGACGCATGAACGTCGGCAACGGCAGAGTTTGAAACTGCTCGGAGCGAGTGAGCAGCAAGATGCTGGTGGCTGTGGCCTTCACCGCGAGCGCGAGGCGGCGCACGTTTCGCTGCCAAATATGCTCGTCCAGCGGCCGCTCTGCTCCTGTCAGATCGATCACCAGCACCGATGCGAGGTTTGCTTCCACGATCCGGAGCGCTGCGCGCCCCACCGCCTCGAGCTCCGGACGCACCACCAGCAGATGATCGAGATCGACGCCCAAGCGCGCGACACCTGGCGCGTACAGCGTGCCAGCAGGATCGATGAAGGCACACCAGGGGCCGGTGGCGCCGCCAAATGAACGTGGGTGAGGGCCAGCGGAACTCGGGGCGCGGGGTGTCCGCTCAGCAGCAGCTTGCTGCTGAGCGGCGCGACAGGCACACAGCGCAAAGGAGGTCGCCACGCCGCTCGTGCCGCGCACCTGCAGCTCGCTCACGCTGCCCTGCGGCAATCCCTGGACCGGCAGAGCAGCATCGAGTGCCGGAATCCCGAGTGACAGCACTCGCTCTGATGGGTCGGCGCCGCGTGCGGACATTTGAGCCAACGAGGACCGGAGTGAGATCAGTGTTTCCGCTCTCATTACTGAACAAATTATCAGATAATGGCTCAGGCGCAAGGGGCTGCTCCCCGATTGTAAGAAACATTCCTGATATTGATAACTTGGGCCCCTGTGCGGGCGTCTGCGACGCACCTTCACCCCTGGCCCCTCTCGGGAAGCAAAGGTGTTAGCTTCCCGGCGCCATGATTTCCGAGCTCGCTTCCTCCCCCAGTGCCTCTCCCGAAGAGAAGCTGGCAGCCCTTCGCGAGTACCTGCGGCACCTCGGCTCCGCCCTGATTTGCTACTCCGGTGGCATCGACAGCGCCCTGGTTCTGGCCGTTGCGCACGAACAACTGGGCGAGCGCGCCATCGCCATCACTGCGGTGAGCGCCAGCCTACCTGCTCGCGAACGTGAGGAAGCCGCACGCTTTACCCAGCAGCTCGGAGCTCGCCACGAGTTTGTGGAATCGCGCGAGATCGAGCGGCCCGGCTACGTCGCGAACGGTCCGGATCGCTGCTTCCACTGCAAGAGCGAGCTGTACGAGATCGCCCATCAGCAACTCGCGACATACGGCGTCAGCCACATCCTCAATGGCACCAACCGCGACGACCTGGGCGACTATCGTCCGGGGCTCGAAGCCGCGAGCCGCGCCGGCGTGAAGAGCCCGCTCGCGGAGCTCGGATTCCACAAACAGGACGTGCGCACCACCGCCCAGTTGCTCGGCCTCAGCAACTGGCAAAAGCCGGCAGCAGCCTGCCTCGCCAGTCGAATTCCCTACGGCACCTCGGTGACCCGTGAGCGCCTCGACCAGATTGGTCGCTTCGAGCAGGACCTCAAGGACCTCGGCTTCATTCAGGTCCGGGTCCGCTGGCATGGCAAGGTCGCGCGCCTCGAGCTCGGTGCGGAGGAGCTGCCCCGAGCGCTCACGCCCGCCGTGCGCCAGGAACTCGTGGCCGCCGGAAAGCGCCAGGGCTTTCAGTATGTGACACTCGATCTGGAGGGGTACCGAACCGGTTCACACAATGAAGTGCTGCCGGGCTACGCCCTGAAAGTCGTCCAGCACTAGGTTTGATAAGTTTTTGTCACTGATGGCGCCGCCTGGTGGCGCCAGATGTAGCCAACAGTGGGCAAGCTTATGGAATCGTTACTTTTGAGCGCCAGTATCCACAACGCTTTTGACTTGGCAGCGGGCGAGCAGTAGCACCACGAACTGCGATGTTCAGGGTTTCCCAAAAGAACTCGCGGGTTGCCTACAAAGCGAGAGAGGTCGAGGAAGACTCGCTTCCCCTGTCGCGTAGTGCACCCGCAGGCATCGCTGTGTGCCCCCGCTGTGTTCATCGGCCCGGGCTAGCAGATGGAAAAAGAAACAAGGATTATAGATTCATGTTCCAAACGCGCTCACTCTCCACTGTTCTAGTTGCATCCCTCGGCCTCGCCGCCGGCCTCGCGCTCTTCACCGCGCAGAACGTCTCTGCCGCTGGTGAGAAGCCCTGCACGGGCGACCTCTCGGATCCCGCCGTTGCGAAGATCAAAGAGGCCTGTGCCAAGGGCGGCCAGGGCGAGGCCAAGAAGGTCATGAACGACCTCTCGAAGAAGGCCGGCCTGAAGTGTGACGCCTGCCACAAGGATACCTCGACCTACGCGGTCAAGGACAACGCGCTGGCCGACTACAAGGCCAAGCTGGGCAAGTAATCCGACCATCGGTGCATCTCTAGCACCAAATTTCCGGCCCCGGCGATAGCCGCGGCCGGGTCTGTTTTTTGGCTGGGCCAAAGAAGCCGGGAGCGCAGCACCCCGAA
>JAICTU010000569.1 GCA_025936205.1 Polyangiaceae bacterium
CCAGTGTGACAAAAGGAGCCGCTACCCCGGCTGCGACGGGTCACGTGCGCCCTGGAACCTTGCTTCCGCTGTCCTGCGTTCTCCGACAGGGCCAGCATCGCCCGTGGACCCTCGCTCCGACCTTTGGCTACCGCGCGCGCGGAGGCGTCGCCGAGTCGCGGCGCCAAGGTACCGAGTCGTCCAGCGCGCCTCGCTGCGCGGTCGCATCGCCTGCGGGCCTCGTTGCCCGGGCCACGGCGCAGCATCAGCGTCTGGTCGCGCCCTGCCTGCGTCAGCGCATGGGCAGTGGACACATGCTGGCGTCGAACGGCGGCGCGCAGCTGCGAGCCCTACTGCTCTCGCTCGAGCTCGGCGCCGGCCCGCGTGGCCGTCGCCCGGTGTGGCGGTTGCGACATCCACGCCGCCCAGGCAAAGTGCGGCTCGATGAGCGCGCCAGACGCGAGCGAGGAGTTCCCGCCTTCGCAGCCAGCTCGCGGCAGCCTCGCACCCGAGCGCGCCGCGCGTTTCCCATCGCTGCGAACGGTCACGGCGTGTCTGCTGCTGGCGGCGCTCGCGATCGACTTCCTGTACCCGATGCAGGGCTGGCTCACGCCAGTGCTGCTGAGCGCGCTCAGCTCGCTGCTCTTGCCCTGGGCGCTCGCCCTGCTGCGCAGCTCCGGGCCGCCGCGAGAAGATGCGGTCGAGTTGCTGGTGCTGCGGCTCTCGCTGCTGGTGCTGGCGCTGGTGTTGCTCTCCGCCAAGTGGTGGCTGTGGCAGGCGACCGCTGTGGCCAGCGAGAGTTTTCGGGGCTCTTCGCGCAGCTATGGGGTAGTGCTCGCGATCGTGGTCGCGGCCGGCGCGTTCGGGCGCGGCTTGCGCCTGGCGCGCTTCTCGGCCGTGATCAGCGAGCGCCCGGCGCGGGTGATCATGGCTTCCTTCGCGGGAGTCGGCATGCTCGGAGGGCTCGTGCTCTCGCTGCCCGTGTCGCTACAGCATGTACATCAGCTGTCGATGGTGGACAATTTGTTCATGGCCTTCAGCGCGGTGTGCGTCACGGGCCTCTCCGTGAACAACCTGTCCGCCACCTACACCTGGTTCGGCCAGGGGGTGTTGTGCCTGTTGATCCAGGTCGGCGGCCTCGGCATCATGGTGCTGTCGGCGGCGGTCGCCCTGTTCACCGGGCAGCGGTTGCGGGTCAAGAGCAGCGCCTTCCTGGCGGAGTCGGTCGACGCAGACTCCATCGCTCAGCTGCGCAAGGTGATCGTCGGCATCATCGCGTCCACGTTTCTGATCGAGTTCATCGGCGCGCTGATCTTGTATGCGCGCTTCTCGGGCCTGGCCAGCTTGCCCTCGAATGGAGGGGGGCCACCGGCCGCTACGCGCGCCGAGGCGGTGTGGGCGGCGATCTTTCACGCCGTGAGCGCGTTTTGCAACGCCGGGTTCTCCAGCTTCGATTCCGGGCTCGAGCCGTTCGTGGGTGACCCGCTGGTGCTCGGCTCCGTCACCTCGTTGATCGTGCTGGGCGGCATCGGCTTTCCAGTGATCCAGGAGCTGGCCGGGCGCGGCCTCTTCTGGTCCCTGCGGCGGCGCCGCGAGCGCCTCAGCCTGCACGCCCGCGTGGCGCTGCGCTCCACGGGCCTGTTGCTGCTGGCCATGACGCTCGCCTACCTGCTGCTCGAGTGGCGCGGTACGTTGCAGCATCTCAGCTGGTTCGAGCGCGTGCTGGCAGCGCTCTTTCATTCCGCCTCCTGCCGCACCGCCGGCTTCAGTGTGGTCGATCTCGGCGCGCTGCAGCCCGCGACGGTGATGTTGACCTGCATCGCGATGTTCATCGGCGCCTGTCCGGGATCTTGCGCGGGTGGCATCAAGACGACAACGGTCGCCGTCATGTTCGCGGGGCTGCGTTCCGAGCTGCATGGCCGGCCCGCGAGGCTGTTCGATCGCATGCTACCCAGCGCCACCACGCGCAAGGCGGTCGGCGTCGTGTTCATGAGCGCGGCGCTGCTGAGCGTGATGCTCTTCTTGATCTTGCTGGTCGAGCCGCATCGGCCGCTGGAGCTGGCCTTCGAGGCGTTCAGCGCGTTTTCGACCACGGGCCTGTCGATGGGCGTGACGCCGAACCTGAGCATCGCCGGCAAATTGCTGGTGCTGCTGACCATGTACTTCGGCCGCATCGGTCCGCTCACGCTGGCTCTCGCCGTCTCGGGCCGCGTCGATGCGCCTCCCGTTCAGCTGCCGAGCGAACGCGTGTTGATCGGCTGAGCAGGCAGACCTCGTTGCAAGGAGTACACGCATGGTCCTCAAGGCTCCCAAGAAAGTGCTGGTGATTGGCGTCGGTCGCCTCGGCGGCTCACTGATCGACGAACTCTGGGAGAATGGCTGCGACCTGATCGTGGTGGACAAAGATCCGGACGCGATCGACTCGATCAAGAGCAAGGCCTCGGCGGCCTTCGTGGCCGACGCCACCGATCCGCGGGTGCTCGACAACGTGCAAGCGCGCGACGTGGACGTGGCCGTCGTCACCGCGGGCGAGGCCTTCGAGGGGGTGGTGATGTGCGTCTCGCTGCTGGTCGAGCTGGGGGTGAAGATCATCTTCGCGCGCGCCGCCAATCCGCGGCAGGCGCGCGTGCTCGAGCGGCTGGGCGCCACGCGCGCCATTCAGGTCGAAAACGAGATGGGGCATCGTCTCGCAGTCCAGGTACTGAATCCGGTCTCCAGTCACTTGCTCGATTACGCCACGCATTTTCGCGTGGTGCCCTGGGTCGCCACCGAGCGCTACCTGGGCAAGGCCTTGAGCGAGGCGAACTTTCGCCGCTTCGAGCTGAACGTGATCGGCTGGTTCGATGGCAACGCAGCCGACAAGCCGCGCATGAACTTTGCCGCCGGCGACTACGTGATCCAGTCGGGTCACACGCTGCTGCTGGTCGGCGAGGAAGAGGCCATCCAGCGTTTCCTGGCCAAGGCCGAGGGCTGAAAGCTGCGCCCGCCGGCCGCAGAGGTTCCACGGTGGCACAGCCGGGGCCGCCGGGCTCGCGCCGGGCCTGTGCGGCCATTGCTGGCGCGGGCCTTCGATGCTACGCGGGGTGGCATGAGCGCCCTGACTCCCGAGCTTCTCAGCGAAATCGCCCGTCGGCACGGCACCCCCGTGTACGTGTACGATGCGTCGATCGTGCGCCGGCAGCTGGGCACGTTGCGCTCGTTCGATCGCGTGCGCTACGCGCAGAAGGCCTGCCCGAACCTGCACATGCTGCGGCTGTTGCGCAGCGAGGGCGCGTTCGTGGACTGCGTGTCGTTAGGGGAGCTGGAGCGCGCGCTGCTGGCCGGGTTTTCGCCCGACCCCGGGCGGCACGAGATCGTCTTCACCGCGGACATCTTGACCGAAGAGGTCCTGGCGCGCGTGGTCGAGACGGGAGTGCCGGTGAACGCGGGCTCCTCGGACATGCTCACGCAGCTGGGCGAGCGGCGGCGCGGACATCCCGTGTGGCTGCGCGTGAATCCGGGCTTCGGCCACGGTCACAGCAAGAAGACGAACACGGGCGGCGAGTCGAGCAAGCACGGCATCTGGCACGAGACGCTGAACGACGCGCTCGCGCGCATCCAGGCGTACGATCTGGATCTGGTCGGCCTGCACATGCACATCGGCTCCGGCGCGGACATCGAGCACCTCGGCAGGGTGTGCGACGCGATGGTCGGGCAGGTCGAGCGGCTGAAGGCAGCGGGGCGCGATCTGCGTGCCATCTCCGCGGGCGGAGGTCTGCCGATTCCGTATCGCAAGGGCGACCCCCAGCTGGACCCGGCGGCGCACTTCCGGCTCTGGAACGACGCTCGCCGGCGCATCGAAAGCCTGTTGGGCCACCCGGTGACGCTGGAGATCGAACCCGGGCGCTACCTGGTCGCCGCGTCGGGGGTGCTGCTGTCGGAGGTGCGCGCGATCAAGGACGTCGGCGCGAATCACTTCACGCTGGTCGACGCCGGCTTCAACGATCTGATGCGCCCGACCATGTATGGCGCGCACCACGAGCTCTCGCTGATCCCGCGCTCTAGCTCCGGAGCTAGCTCCGGATCCGGCGCGGGCCGGCGCCTGCGGCCGAGCATCGTCGCGGGTCCGCTGTGCGAGTCGGGCGATGTGTTCACGCAGGACAGCAGCGGCAACGTGATGGCGCGCGAGTTCCCGGAGGCGAGCGTCGGCGACTTGCTGGTGTTCTCCGACGCAGGCGCCTATGGCGCCAGCATGAGCAGCAACTACAACTCGCGGCCGCTCGCGCCCGAGGTGCTCGTGGATGGCGGGGAGATCCGCCTGATCCGCCGCCGGCAGCGCATGGACGAGCTGCTCGCCCTCGAAGCGACCTGAGCCTCACTCCTGGCGCCTCAGCGGTTGCCGATCGTCGCGTCTTCGGCGTTGCCGGAAGCCGGCGCGGGCCAGCGGATGAACTCCAGGGTCGCGACGCGGCCGACGCGCACCAGCGTGCCGGGTCGGACTGATACCTCCATGCCCTTGACGACGGGTTGACCATCGACCTCGGTGGGCTGTTCCGAGACACAACGCAAGAGCAGCGCCTCCGGCTGCCGGTGCAGCTCGAAATGCCAGCGCGAGATCTTTCGCGTCTCCATCTCGTCCGGCAGGAGCAGCACGACGTCATTGGCGGGCACGCCGTCGCTCTCGCGCAGGCGCCCGAAGCGGATGGTGTCCTGGTTTGGCAGCGGCAGCTCTTCGCCGGTCTCGAGGATGCGCACCGCGTCGGGGAACGCCTCGGGGTCGCGCCAGTCGAGCGAAAACACGCTGACCAGGCGCGCGATGCCCTTGAGCTCGAGCGGGCCCAGCGCGCGGGCGCAGCTGCGCAGGCTGGTGGGTAGCTCGTGGAAGGCCTCGCGCGTGATGCGGATCTCGCCGGGCGCGGCGCTGGCGGTGATGCGCGCGGTGAGGTTCACGGCGTCGCCCGTCACGTGCGTCTCATCGGTGAGCACGGGCCCGAAGTGGATGCCGATGCGCACGCGCAGCTGCTGATCGCGGCTGCTCAGCAGGTTGTCGGCCGCGATCGCCTTCTCCAGCTCGACGCAGGCCAGGGCCGCCGCCTCGGCGCTCGCAAAAGCGACCAGCGCGCTGTCGCCGCCCGTCTCGACGATGCGCCCGCCGCCCGCGAGCACTGGCTCGCGCAGCAGGTCGAAGTGCCGCTGTTGCAAGCGCCGTCCCGCTTCATCGCCGAAGCGCGCGAAGTGATCCGTCGAGCCCACCACGTCCGAGAAGACGATCGCGCGATCCTTTTCGAAGCGGCGCTTGAGCTCTCGCGACAGGAGCTCCTGCAGCCGGATGATCTCCGTCATCGACAATGACCCGATCGCCTCGGGCAGCGGCAGTTCCGTCTTGTCCGTCTTGTCGCTGGACATGCTAGCGCCGCCGTCTCAGCTCATCGAGCTGCGCGGGAGGCTCCGGTTTCGG
>JAICTU010000848.1 GCA_025936205.1 Polyangiaceae bacterium
CAGGCCCTCCGGGCGAAGGCGCTGCCGTAGAAGGCGCCGCCGTAGAAGGTGCTGCGGGTCGCACGGCAGCCACCGCCACCGCGGGCTGCCCCGCATTTGTAACACCCGGCTGTGCCGCGCCGGCTTGGGCTGCTGCAGCGGGCGCAGGCGAGCTGGGCGCCGGGCCCTTTGCCGCCTCACTCGTCTTGCATGCCCCGGAGGCGAGCCCCAGCGCGATGGAGAGCGCGGCTCCATGCAACACGAAAGTTGAAGACCGGCGAGCCTCGATTTGTACAACCCCATCGCGCCGTGGGACGTGGTTGCGGCGTGTCATCCGAGCGAGCAGAAACATGGTCGCCCGCACGTAGCACGAAACGGGTTGGCTTGCTGTATGCTGCGCCGCATGTCGAGCCGCTGGCCTCTCTTCGCCGCTGTCGCCGTTCTTTTCCAGAGCGGCCTGGCAAGTGCACACGTGACGCTGCCCCTGCTGGTTTCGAACGGTATGGTCCTCGAGCAGAAGGCTCCCGTGCACATCTGGGGCTGGGGCGCGGACGGCGAGAAGGTCACCGTCGCCCTGCGCGGGCAGAAAGTGGCGGCGGAGACCCATGCCGGACAGTGGTCGGTCACGCTGAAGCCGCTCGACGCCGGCGGCCCATTCGAGATGACCATCACGAGCCAAGACCCGGCGCACCCGAACGCGGCAGCCACGGCGCCGGAGCGCATCGTGATCAAAGATGTGTTCGTCGGCGAAGTGTGGGTGTGCAGCGGTCAGTCGAACATGGAATTTCCGCTGTCGCGCGCGTTCGACGCCAAAGCAGAGATCGAAAGCGCTGCCGATCCCGGTTTGCGCATGTTCACGGTGGCACGGCAGCTCGCGGACGCACCGAAGGCAGACGTCGCCGGCGGGCAGTGGGAAGCCGCGAGCCCCGAGACGCGCGAACACTTCTCCGCGGTGGGCTACTATTTCGGCAAGGCGCTGCGTGCCGCGCGCCACGTGCCGATTGGCTTGATCCACAGCTCCTGGGGCGGCACCCCCGCTGAAGCCTGGACCAGCCGTAAAGCGCTCGAGGCGTGGGGCATGCCGGAGACGGCCTTCGCGGGTTTTGCCACGCCCAGCGCAGAGGCGAAAGCGATCTACGAGCGTAACCTGGCGGCGTGGACCGCAGCGGGCCGCCCGCAAGGGGACTTTGACGACCCGGGCGTGCTGGACGCTGCCAAAGGCTGGGCGCTGCCCGAGAGCGACACGCGGAGCTGGCGCTCGATGGCGCTGCCCCAAGCCTGGGAGCAGGCCGCGCCGGACATGCAAGTCGATGGTGGGGTATGGTTTCGGCGCGAGGTGAACATTCCGGAGGCTTGGGCGGGCCGCACACTCGAGCTCCATCTGGGCGCGATCGACGATCTCGACACCACCTATTTCAACGGTGCCAAGGTCGGAGCCACTGGCGTCGAGGTACCGAATCACTGGCAGGTGCAGCGGCGTTACGAGCTGCCCGCTGCCACGGTGCACGCGGGCCACGCCGTGATCGCAGTACGCGTCTGGGATCACGGAGGTGACGGCGGGTTCATGGGGCCCTCGAGCGAGATGTGGATC
>JAICTU010000804.1 GCA_025936205.1 Polyangiaceae bacterium
ACCTTCAAGCATAGCCTGCGCGATGCGCTCAGCCTCAGCTTCCGCGCCTACGATCGCGAGGCAGCCGAGCGGCGCTTCGTGGTGCTCAGCGATCTGGTGCGGCGCTTCGCCAGCCAGGAGACGCCGGACAAGAGCTGGAAGAGCCTGGTGCTCGACGTGCGGCAGCACGTCGAATTCGTGGCGCGCGAGCTCGACGCCGACGACAAAGAGGTCGAGGTGTACCGGAGCGGCGCCGGCAAATCGGGCGGGCAGCGCCAGAAGCTCGCCGCCACCTGCCTCGCGGCGGCGCTACGCTACCAGCTCGGCGGGCAAGACCGCGCCCTGCCCTGCTTCGCCACCGTGGTACTCGACGAAGCCTTCGACAAGGCCGACGCCGAGTTCACCACCATGGCCATGAACATCTTCAAGACCTTTGGCTTCCAGATGGTGGTAGCGACGCCCCTCAAGTCGGTGATGACGCTCGAACCCTTCATCGGCGGCGCTTGCTTCGTGCACATCAAGGACCGAAAAAACTCCTCGATCCTGACCATCGACTACGACGAGGAGCGGCACCGCCTGGTGCTTCCCGACAGTCTCGATCATGACCCGGAAGCTGCGCTCGCCTGAGCCTGGTGAGTAGGACGCCTCAACACTACTGCGGTGCAGGGCTGCGCGACAACGCCGTCTGAGCCGCCCAGCGCAGCGCTTCGATGTTGGAGAAGGTGTTGGTGCGGGAGAAGAGCTTCGTGAATCTGAGGTGCTCGTCGGGCTCGAGCGCGCCGGCCAGAAGTTGGCAGGCACCGACGCCCACGTTGGAGGCGATGCGCAGCAGCCAGGCGGCTCGCGACGTTTTCAGCAACGCCGCCTCGGGTAGGCCCACGACGCGAGCCGTCCCGCAGCCGTATTGATACGAGCGCCGGAGCAGCGCCGCCTGCGTCGTGCGCTCGGGCTCGATGCGATGCAGGACGCGCGAGCTCGGGCAGTAGATGGGCTCGAGTCCCCGGCGGCGCAGCTGGCGCAAGAACTCGCTTTCGTCGCAGAGCGTGCGCCGCGTGGGGTGCGGGCCGAGGTCGGAGCGGAATTCAACGCCGCTGAGGGCCTCGCGGCGGACCCAGAAGTTGGGGCCAAAGGGCTCCAAGTGCGGAGGATACGGGCGCTCCTGATCGCTGATGTGGTGCGCCGAGAACGCGATCACCTGAATGCTCTTGTCCGCTGCCCAGAACGGCTTCGGCGTGCCATTGGGCCAGCCCGGATCGATGCGGCCGCCAAACACCGCGTGCTCGGGCCAGCGCTGGCACGATGCAACGATCGACTCGAACCAGGCCGGGTCTGGCGTGACGTCATCGTCGGTGAACACGACGATGTCTCCCAGCGGGACGCTGCGCAGCGCGCGATTCAGGGCGTTGCTCTTGCCGGCGCGCGGCTCGCGCAAGCAGGTGAGCGGCAGGCGGTCCGCGAATGCCCGCAACACGGCGGGCGTGTCGTCGGTGCTGGCGTTGTCGACGATCACGAACTCGACGGACAAATCTCCGCGGCGCACCCGGCACATGGCCTCGAGGGTCTCGCGCAACACGGAGGCTCGATTGAAAGTCGGAATCAAAACGCTCAAGTCGCTCATGGCCTCTCCATCGGCCAAGCCACGCCGGCGTTGCCACTTTTCGTGCAACTCGCGGCCCCCGGGCACCGATCCTTTCCCACCTACCCGAGGAAGGACTCGATGCACGCGGAAAAGGCGCCGGATTTCTTGTTCGAAAACGTTGGCTCGCATGGCGACGTGATGCCGCTGGCGAGCGTCGCGGGGGAGCTGGTGCGCCGGGGCTACCGCTGCCAGCTCATCGCCAACGAGCACTTTCGCGCGGAAGCCAGCGCGCGAGGCATCGGATTCTTTGCCAGCACGCGCGAGCGCGCCCTGCCCCTGGTGCGCGAGGGCATCGTCCCGTTCCTGTACCACGAGTTCGAGGGCGTCCAGGCCTACTTCCAACAGCCCCGCGCCTTCGACGAGCGGACGGTCGTGGTCAGCAGCAACGCGTTCGGCGCTGCGGAACCGCTGGCAGAGGCACAGCGCCTGCGCTTGGTGCGCCTGTTGCTGTTCCCGGTGCGGATCCGGTCGCTGATTTCTCCGCCCTGGCCGCTCGGCGCCCGCGCCCTGGGCCCTGACCGCGAGACCTTCCTGAACGTCAAACTGCCGGCGCTGTATCGCGCCACCGATACGCACCCCG
>JAICTU010000063.1 GCA_025936205.1 Polyangiaceae bacterium
AGGAGGCCGATGCTCGACTTCAACCTGTCCGAAGAGCAGACCGCGCTGTGTGAGGCTGCGCGCCGCTTCACCAAAGAACGCGTCATTCCAGCGGCCGCCGCGGCAGATCGCGACGCCAAATTCCCGCGTGATGTGTTCGAGGAGGCCTGGAAGCTCGGCTTGATCAACACCACCGTGCCCGGCGAATACGGCGGCGCCGGCCTGGGTGAGCTGGACAACGCGCTGATCACAGAGCAGCTCGCCTACGGCTGCACCGGGATCCAGACCAGCATGCTCGCCAATACCCTGGCGGGCACCCCGGTGCTGCTCGCCGGCAGCGATGCGCAGAAGCGCAAATACCTGGGTATGCTCACCTCCGAGCCACGCTTCGCCTCCTATTGCACCACCGAGCCCAGCGGCGGCAGCGACGTCGCCGCGCTCAAGACCCAGTTCCGGAAGGTCGGCTCCGACTATGTCCTGAACGGGGAGAAGTGCTGGATCACCAACGCCAGCCTGGCCAGCTTCTATGTCGTCTTCGCCACCTCCGATCCGGCGAAGAAGCACAAGGGCATCGCCGCCTTCATCGTGGACCGTGAAACCCCCGGCCTGAACGTGGGCAAGCACGAGGACAAGATGGGGCAGCGCGCCAGCGACACGGCGGCGGTCCACTTCGAGGACGTCAAGGTCAGCGGGGACAACCTGCTGGCGCCCGAGGGCGAGGGCTTCAAGCTCGCCATGGAGACGTTCAATCAGACACGACCCGACATTGGCGCCATGGCCACGGGCCTGATGCAGCGCTGCCTGGACGAGTCGGTGGCCTACGCCCGGGAACGCAAGGCGTTCGGGGTGCCCATCGGGGAACACCAGCTGGTGGGCGCCATGCTGGCCGACATGGCCATCCGTACCGAAGCCACACGCCTGCTGTACCAGAAGGCTGCGTGGAACCTGGATCACAAGGTGCGCAACCCGATGGCGTCAGCCTATGCCAAGGCGTTCGGCGCCGACGCGGCGATGCAGTGTGCGCTCGATGCCGTGCAGGTCTTCGGCGGCAACGGCTACGTGAAGGACTACCCCGTCGAGAAGCTGATGCGAGATGCCAAGGTCCTACAGATTTACGAGGGCACGAGCCAAATCCAGCGAGTCGTGATCTCTCGCGCGCTGCTCAAAGGCGGGTGAGACACGCGCGGAAGTTGATGGTAGCTTCTGGGTTCAACCACGCTGCCCTTGGGCACGAGGAACTGGTGCGGCAGGAGCATGGCCCGAACCCCGAAATCGTCCGAAGCAAATCCCACTCCCTCTGGCAGAGCCGATTGGCTCCCCTGGTTCCTCAGCGTATTCGGCGCGAGCTGTGCGCTGTTCGTGCTGGTCAAGGGCGTTCTGCCAGCGCGCAGCCAGAACGCGCACCTGATGGAGCGCGTGTCGCGCCTCGAGACCGCGGCGGAAGTCGCCTCCAGCGAGCGCGCCTCGCTGGAGCAGGCCAAGGGCCACCTGCTCGAGCAATGCAACTCGGCCCCGGCGCAGAGCTCCAGTGCCGGCAAGGATCACGAGAACGACCAGCGAGCCCAGCAGCAGGCGCGCAAGGACATGAGCGACACCTTCGCCGACCAGGTCACCGCGGGTGATATCTGGTTCGAGCAACGTGCGGGAGGCCTCGCGATCGGCATCCGCGAAGGCGTCTTGTTCAATGGCGATCACACCGAGGTCACCTGGAAGGGGCGGCGCTTCCTGAAGGCCTTCGCAGAGAATCTGAAGCACCTTCCCTCCGATCAGGCCTTCGAGGTCGCCGGCTACTTCGACCCGACCTCGAGCGCGAGCGCCAAGCCCGCCAAGAAGCCCCGCTCCGGCTGGGAGATCTCGGCGCGACGCGCCGCCAGCGTCGCGCGCTACCTGGAGGACGAGGGCGGCATCGCCGGCGCGCAGCTCAGCGCCGCCGGCTTCTCGCGCTATCGCCCCGAGGGCGGCGACCGCATCGAAGTCCTGCTGCTCACCCAGGACGCCGCCAAAGAAGCGCTGAAGACGGCGGAAGCGACGCGCTAGAAAAGCAGCCGAAGCGCTAGAACGCGCTCTCCCCGGTGAGGGCCTTGCCGAGGACCAGCGTGTGGATCTCGTGCGTACCCTCGTAGGTGTACACGCTCTCCAGGTTGAGCTGGTGGCGCATCACCGGGTACTCGAGCAGGATGCCGTTGGCCCCGAGCAAACCGCGGCAGCGCCGCGCGACGTCGAGCGCCATGCCGACGTTGTTCCGCTTGCAGAGCGAGACCTGCTCCGGCCGCAGCTTCGTACCAGCGTCTTCCAGGCGCGAGAAATGTAGACTGAGCAAGTCGGCCTTCACGATCTCGGAGGCCATGTCGCTGAGCTCGCCCTGCACCAGCTGCTTCGACGCGATCGGCACGCCAAACGCCCGGCGCTCGCGCACATAGCCCACGCAGCTCTCGAAGCAGGCCTTGGCCGCGCCCGTCGCGCCCCAGGAGATGCCCATGCGAGCCTGATTCAGGCAGGCGAGCGGCCCGCGCAGCCCGCTACTCGCCGGCAGGCGCTGCCGCTCCGGTACCCGGCAGCCGTCCAGGACCAGCTGTCCCGTGTCGCTGGCGCGCAAGCTGAGCTTGCCAGGGATTCTGGGGGTCTCGAAACCGGGCGTACCGCGCTCCACCAGGAAGCCCGCTATCGACTCGGCACCGCCGCCATCGACCTTGGCCCAGACCAGCGCCACGTCCGCGAGCGGCGCGTTGGTGATCCACATCTTGGTGCCGCTCAGCACATAGTCGGAGCCCTCGCGGCGCGCGTGCGTGCGCATGGCAGCAGGATCCGAGCCGCTGTCGGGCTCGGTCAAGCCGAAGCAGCCGATCAGCTCGCCCCGCGCCATGCGCGGCAAGTAGAGTTGCTTCTGCTCCTCGCTGCCGAAGGCGTGGATGCCGTACATCGCGAGCGAGCCCTGCACGCTGACGAAGCTGCGCAGCCCGCTGTCGCCGTACTCCAGCTCCTGCAGCACCAGCCCGTATTGCACCTTGCTCAGACCGGCGCAGCCGTAACCGGAAAGGCTCGCGCCCAGCAGACCGAGCTCTGCCAGCTCCGGCACCAGATCGACCGGGAAGCGCTCCTCGGCGAAGAGCGCCGACGCCCGCGGCAGAAAACGCTCCTGCACGAAGCGCCGCACCTGCGACTGGATGCCGCGCTCCTCCTCGTTCAGCTGTGAAGGGAGCGCGGACAGCGCATCCAGCGAGATCGGGTCCATCTGCGCAGGATAGGACGCAAATCGCTGATGCAGAAGTCGAAGGTGTGGGCCACGCGGACGTCGGGAACGATATTCCAGCCGTTGTTGGACAGCGTCATGGTCGAGAGCTGCTCACCGCCTGCGTTCCAGCACCTTCTCAGGGAACCAGCCGCCAAACAGGAAATCTGGTCATCTGTCGCGCGGCCACCGGATGCGAGCAACTCCGCGCCCGCCCAGGCCGGCGCGCGAGCGCCAGGCCCCTCTCTTGCCGTGTGTTAGCGAGCGCTCGGAGTGCGGGATGTCCCCGCGACATAGGAGCAGCGGAATCCAACGCTTCGATCGCGTTCGCTGCCGCTCAGGTAGAGCCGCAGCACGGGTGGCGCGAGCGCGGCCTGGCTGCTCGTAAATGCTCCCCCGCGCACGACGTGCGAAGCGATGGCGTCGGCGCCCGGTTCCCCGTCGTACACTTCCACACGCCCCGCGGTCCACTCGGCGACGTTGCCGATCAGATCCAGCACGCCCTCGGGGGTGGCGCCCCCCGGAAACGAACCGACGGGCGCCGTGCCCGCGTAGCCATCGGCCCCGTCATACATGACGCCCTCGAACACGCCCTGCAGGCTTTGCGCCCCGTACCAGCTCTTGCACTCGCTGCCGCAAGCATTGACCAGAGCCGGTCCCGGCGCCTCGTTACCCCAGGGATAGGGCCTACCGCGCGCGCCGGCGGCCGCGAAGTCCCATTCGTCCTCGCTGGGCAGCGCGCCGCCTCGCCACTGGCAATACCCCGCGGCCTCCTCGTAGGTCACGCAGTTCATGGGGTGCTGGCCGCGGCTCGCAGCGCCAGAGTTGCACTGTGCAGCAAGGGCTCCCAGCGCGCGCCGCCGAGCGCCCGGGGAGAGCGCCACCTCGGGCAGCACGCTCTCGCGGCGTGGCGCGGCGCAGTGGCCCGCGTTGACGCACTGCGCGTAGGCGGCGGCCGTCACTTCGTAGCGATCGAGACAGTAGGTTCGCGCCGGCGTATCGCGCGTCGCCGGGCGGGACAGCAGGGCCGCACCATCCGGGCACGACACGGGGCCTGCGGCCAGCTCGGTGGGCGCCGCGAGAGCCAGGGTCGGCGACGGCACGGCAAGCTGTCCAGGAGGCTCCGCGGGGGGTGCCGCCGGAGCGGGCGGCAGGTCGGCAGCCGGAGCTGCCGCGACGGCCGCAGGGATCACAGCGGCACTCGCCGGCGCGCTCTGTGACCTCGCAGCCCGCAGCAACGCCTCGCGCGCCTGCTCGGAATAGCGCAAGAACAGCGCGAGACCCAGTGTGCTCGCGCCGATCGCGACGAACCCCCAGACCCAGCGGCGCGAAGCGCGCGGCTCGTAGCGAGTCCCGAGCGACGCCGCCAGCGGTACGAAGCTGAGCTCACTGGGCTCCTCGTGCACCGTGGCGGGGCGCCGTGCGGAGCGCGGCGGGGGCGCCGCTGGGGGCGGCGGTGTGACGCGCCGGTCCATCAAACTGCGCTCGCGCAGCTCGACCAGGTGTGTGAGCGTTTCCAGGTCCGGCAGCGAGCTGTCCTGCACCACGCGCTCCAGCGAGCGATGCCCGTCGATCAGGCGCAACACGGCAAACTCCGTGGCGCTGGCGCGCGCATCCGGCGCCATGGCGGCCCCGCTGGTCACGTAAACGGCGTTCATGTCGCCGAGCCGCTCGCGCAGCCGCCGGCTCTCATCGGCGCGCCGGGCGGCTTCCATGAGCAGCGCCTGCGTCGAAACGGTGATGGTTCGTGGCCGGCGCAGCTCGGCAAAGCGCGCCGAGCAATCAGCCAGCACGCGGCCCCGTTCCACGGTGAGCAGCCGATACACCGCGGGCGCACCGATCAGCCGCCCGCACTCCGCATCGACCACGTCCCCTTCGGCACACCAGATACGGCTCTGCTGCCCGGCGTGCTCGATCGAGATCTCGGCGTCCTTGCGCCCCAGCGCCAGCGTTTGGATCACCTCCGCGACGGCAAGCGTCTCCACGTTGCCGCTGAACTCCGCGGACTCGATGTCCTCCAGCTCCATGCCCTCCGTGGAGAGCGCAGCGCGCACCCGCTCATCGAGCACGCGCCGCGCTTCGCGGCGGTAGAGGCGCATCCATTCCTTCAGCTCCGACCCCGAGAGGCCGTGCTTGCTGCACGCCTCCTGCAGGCTCAGCTGCCCACGCAAAATGCGTTCGACGAGCTCTAGCTTTCGCTCGTTGGCGAGAGACTCCTGGCGTCGAGAGATCGGCGCTTCCGTGACCATTTCGCTACGAAAAAACGGCGTTTTCGCGCGGTTACTGAAGCTTTAACTCGGTTAGATCGCTGCCTCCTGGAGCCGGCTCAGGAGGCTGCCGCAACGCCCGACACCGCCGCTGCGTTCGCGTTCTCGTGCAACAACTGGCGCAGCACGTACTGCAATATGCCGCCGTGCCGGTAGTACTCCAGCTCGACCGCAGTATCGATCCGGGTCAACGCCTCAAATTCCACCTCGGCGCCGTCTTCCGAAATGGCGCGCACCGTCAAGCGCTTGCCCGTCGTCAAATCGTCGGCGATGCCAGAGATGCTGTAGCACTCGCGGCCGGTGAGCCTCAACGACTCGAATTCCTGCCCGGGCAGGAATTCCAGCGGCAACACGCCCATGCCGATCAAGTTGCTGCGGTGAATCCGCTCGTAGGAGCGCGCCAGCACGGCCTTCACGCCCAGCATGAACGTGCCCTTCGCCGCCCAGTCGCGCGACGACCCGGAGCCGTACTCCTTGCCCGCGATCACGAGCAGCGGCACGTCCTCCTGCGCGTAGCGTTCGGAGGCATCGAAGATGCTCATCTGCTCGCCGCTCGGCTGGTGCCGCGTCAGGCCGCCCTCGGTGCCGGGTGCCAGCAGATTCTGCAGCCGCACGTTGGCGAAGGTGCCGCGCACCATGACCTCGTGGTTACCGCGCCGCGCTCCGTAGGAATTGAAGTCCTCGCGAGCCACGCCCTGAGCCAGCAGATAGCGCGCCGCGGGCGACTCGGGAGCGATCGAACCGGCGGGCGAGATGTGGTCGGTGGTCACCGAATCGCCCAGCAGACACAACACCCGCGCGCCCTGGATGTCCTCGAGCGCGCGCGGCTCGCGCGGCAGATTCGAGAAGAACGTCGGCTTGCGCACGTACGTGCTGTCCGGATCCCATTCGAAGCGCGCGCCTTCCGGCACGTGCAAGCCCTGCCAGGCTGCATCGCCGTCGAACACGCGCGCGTACGAGTCACGAAACATGGTCGACGAGAGCGCGCCCCGCACGGCCTCGCTCACCTCCGCCGGCGAGGGCCAGATGTCGCGCAGGTAGACCGGGGTGCCATCGCGATCGTTGCCCAGCGGCTCGCGCTCGAAGTCCATCCCCACCCTGCCCGCGATCGCGTGCGCCACCACCAGCGGTGGGCTCGCCAGATAGTTCGCGCGCACGTGCGGATTGATGCGCCCCTCGAAGTTGCGGTTGCCGCTCAGCACCGACGCAACGACCAGATCGCCACCGTTGATGGCGCGCACCACCGGCTCGGGCAACGGCCCGCTGTTGCCGATGCAGGTCGTGCAGCCATACCCTACCAGATGGAAGCCGAGCGCCTCCAGATCGGGCATGACTCCGGCGGCCTTCAGATACTCGCTCACCACCAGCGAGCCCGGGGCCAGGCTGGTCTTGACCCAGGGCTTCGAGCGCAGCCCGCGCTCGCGCGCTTTCTTCGCGAGCAACCCGGCCCCCATCATCACCGATGGGTTCGAGGTGTTGGTGCAGGAGGTGATGGCAGCGATCACCACCGCGCCGTGGCCGAGATAGAAGTCGGCGTCGCGCGGCGCGGGATCGGTGACGCGCTCCTCGGCGGCTCGTGATGGCGACTCGGCAGGCTGGGGAGCGCTCTCGCGCTTCTTCGCCGCTCCCAGAAAGCCCTTCAGCGCGTCCGCCCAGGCGTGCTTCATCTCGCTCAGCAACACCTGATCCTGCGGGCGCTTCGGCCCTGCCATGCTGGGACGGACCGTGCCGAGATCCAGCTCCAGCACCTGGCTGTACTTTGGCTCCGGCGTCTCGGGCGTGACGAACAGGCCCTGCGCCTTGGCATACGCCTCCACCAGCGCCACCTGCTCCGGCGAACGCCCGGTGAAGCGCAGATAGGCGAGCGTCTCGGCGTCGATCGGGAAGATGGCCACGGTCGAGCCGAACTCCGGGCTCATGTTGGCGATGGTGGCCCGGTCCGCGAGCGGCAGAGAAGCCAGCCCTGCGCCAAAGAACTCCACGAATTTCTCCACCACTCCGGCCTGGCGCAAGCGCTTGGTGACGGTGAGCACCAGATCGGTCGCGGTCGAGCCCGCCGGCAGCTGCCCGTGCAAGCGGAAGCCGACCACGTTCGGCACCAGCAAATTGATGGGTTGCCCCAGCATCGCTGCCTCCGCCTCGATGCCGCCCACGCCCCAGCCGAGCACGCCCAGGCCGTTGATCATCGTGGTGTGGCTGTCGGTGCCCACGAGACTGTCGGGGTACGCCACGCCATCGCGCTCAAACACGACTCGTGCCAGGTACTCCAGGTTCACCTGGTGCACGATGCCCGTATCCGGCGGTACCACGCGGAAGCTGTCGAAGGCGGTCTGTGCCCAGCGCAAGAGCTGATAGCGCTCGCGGTTGCGGTGAAACTCCAGGTTCGCGTTGATCGACAGAGCCTGGCTCGATCCATAGGCGTCGACCTGCACCGAGTGATCGATCACCAACTCCGAGGGGAAGAGCGGATTGATGCGCGCCGCGTCGCCGCCGAGCGCCGCCACGGCATCGCGCATGGCGGCCAGATCGACCACCGCCGGCACGCCGGTGAAGTCCTGCAGCACCACCCGTGCCGGATGAAACGCCAGCTCGGTGCTCGGCTTGGCCTGCGGCTCCCAGTGCGCGAGCGCCAGTACGTCGTCGCGCTTCACTGCCACGCCGTCTTCGTTGCGCAGCAGATTTTCCAGGAGGATCTTCAGCGAGTACGGCAAGCGCGCGATGTCGACGCCGGCCTGCTCCGCGAAGCGGGGCAAGCTGTAATAGTGCAGCTGACGGCCCCCACCTCCGGCGGCGCTCAGGTCGAGCACGGTGCGCACTTCGAAGGAATCCAAGCTCTTCTTGTCCATGCGTGCTTCCTCTCTCTCTCTCTCTTCATACCGTGACCGGGATCTGCGACGCGCTCACTCGACATACCCCGCGCGCCGCCGCGATCCCTGCATAGATGGCTTCGAGACCGGTCCGAGGCCGATCCGCCACCACGTCTCCCGCCGCCCAGACGTTCGCCACCGCGGTGAGCTGCGTGCTGTCCGCGAGCACACCGACGCGCTCCAGCGCGCTGCGCCCGAGGCTCTGCAGGTCGATACCCAGCGCTCCCGACTCCAGCGATACCTCGCGCCCGTCCAGCCGCAACGCGAGCGGCCCGCGCTCACCGGACACGCGCAGCGACAGTGAGAAGCTGCGCGAGTCGGCGGGGTTCGGGATGCGAGAGGTCCCCGCAGAACTGAGCCCGGCGAGAAACCGAACGCCGCCCCCCGCGACCCCACCCACGGCCAGCACCACCTCGCTGGGCGCCGGCTCGAGCGCTTCATGCTTGCCGTCCGCGGCCGCGACCCACACCGCCAGGCCCTGCTTCGATTGCTGGAGGTCCACCACCGTCGCGCGCCGCACCGACACAGCGCTGCGGGCAAACCAGGCGTCCCGGGCCGCCTCGAAGCGAAAGCCCGCCGGGCCCCCCGGCGCAGAGAGCACCTCGCCCAGCGGGCGCCGCGCCGCTTCGCGCACGCGCACCACACTGCGCGGCAACAGTCCGAGCCAGGGCCCGCACAAGAGCGGCGACTCGCCGTCCCCCGCCGTGCGCAGCGCCTCACCGAACGCCGCCGCCCACGCCGGATCATCGGCGCGCGCGGCGATCTCTCCCTCGGGCAGAAAGCGCAGCGCCTCCGCTTGCGGGAGCCGCGCCGGCACCGCGTGAAACTCGGTGCGGGTGAGCCGGGCCCAGCTGCTCGCGCTCCAGGCGCGCGCCAAATCCGCTGCGTCCCAGCCGCGGATGGCCGCGTCCACCACCTCGATCCGCCGACCGCGCAGCGGCTCCAGATCGAGCAACGCCAGATCGTGACAGCGCGCCGGGCGCAGCACACCGCCCGACGTCGCCAGCCGCGCTCCGACGCCCTCGGACGGCGCCCAACAGCCGAGCGCGTGCAGGAACTCGTCTGCCTCGCGCGCCAGGGGCCGTGGATCGGGAGGGCCATCCCAGTCCAACCGATCCAGCGCCCCGGAGTAGGATGCCGACGCGCCGGGCCCCTCCCAGACCAGCAGCACCGGGCGCCCGCGCCGTTCGAGGCTCCAGGCCGCCGCGACACCGGCCAAGCCACCCCCGACCACCAGCACGGTCACTCCGCCGCACCCTTCAGCCGCTCCGGCGCGCTCTGCGCCGGCCCATAGCCGCTCGGCCCGAGCGCCCCGGAAGGCCGCTCGATCACCCGCGCGCTGCCCAGCTCCGCACGGATGCTGGCGAGCGACAGCGCTTCCTGCCGCGCCTGCAGTGGACCCACCGCCGACATCCGCCGGCGCGCCGCCGTCTCCAGAAAGTCCAGCGCCATGCGTTGCCCATCGAGCGGCGAACGCCCCGTCATCTGCGCCACGATCGCCCCGCAGCGCGCGGCGCAGCGCATGCCACCGCAGGAGCCGAGCCCGAGCCGCGTACGGCGCGACACATCTTCGACCGTCTGCGCCCACTCGTGTTGCACCACGTAGCGTATCTCGGCCTCCAGCACCGGCTCGCACGGACACACCACGGCCGCCTCGCGCGGGTCCTTGGCGATCCGCTCGACCACGCGCAAGCTGCGCGCGCCGTGCCGGTACTCGAGCCGCGCGCCCGCCACCGCCTCGATGCCGGCGTCCTCGGCCAGCGCGATCGGGTCGATCAGCTCGTCGCCGCCGGGCAGCGCGGTGAGGTGCGTGCGTGAACGCTCGCCCACGCCGAGCCGCTGCGCGATCAGATCCGTCGCCTCCTCGGCGAACATGCGGTAGCTGGCGAGCTTGCCGCCGATCATCGAATACAGCCCCGGCGCGCCGTGCGGCGCGTGATCGATCACCTCGTGCTCGCGCGAGAGCCCGTCCGGATCGGGGCCCCAGGCGTAGAGCGTTGGCCGCACCCCTGCCCAGGTGCCGATGGCGCGCGCGCCATGGATCGCCGGGAATACCCGCGCCACGGCCTGGATCAGATAGCGCACCTCCTCGGTGGTCGCGACCACGTCGTCGAGGTCGCCGTAGTAGTCCGTATCGGTCGTCCCGATCACGCTCAGGTTCTGCCAGGGCTCGAGGAACACCTGACGCCCGTCGATCGCGCGCACCGCGATCGCGTAGTTGGTGAGCCGGCGATCGAAGAACACGTGGATGCCCTTGCCCGGACGGATCCGGGCCGTGTCGGCGCCCAGACCGCCGAGCGCCGCCGTGAGCGGCGCCCAGGCGCCGGTGGCGTTGACCACCACCTTGGCGGTGCGCGTCCCGCTCTCGCCCGTGAGCAGATCGCGATAACGAACCCCGCGCACCGCGCCATCGTCCCGCCGCAGAACCTCCGTGACCGTGGTGTGCACCCGCACCTCGGCGCCCGCCTCTGCCGCGTCCACCAGGTTGCCGACGCAGAGCCGCACGCCGTCGATGCCCCACTCGTCGAAGCTGATGCCGCCCACCGTGGTGCCGGCCAGCCCCGGCTCGAGTTGCTGCAGCTCCTCGGCCGTCAGCCGCGTGTGCGGCTTGCCACGTTTCAGCGGCTGATACTTGTCATACAGATCGAAGAACGCATCCAGCAGTGTCAGCGACAGCTTGGCGGAGCGCCCCAATCCGCTGGAATCGCGATGCACCGGCATCAGGAACGGGATGCGAAACAACAGGTGCGGTGCGATACGCTGGATGTGCCCCGAGTCGAGGCAGGAGCTATAAGTGACGTTGGGGTCGTAGGTGAGGTAGCGGGGGCCCCCGTGGATCATGCCGCTATTGTTGCCGCTCGCACCGAAGGCAATGTCGTTGCGCTCGAAGACCGCGACGCGCAGCCCGCGCTGGGTACAATCGCGGGCCACCCCGGCGCCGTTCACGCCGCCCCCGATCACGACCACATCGACGTCCGGGGTTTCACCGCTCGATGTGACCGTCACTCGCCCTCCGGATTCTGCAGGAATACCCCGCCTCTCACGCTCAACGATGCGGCTAGGCGTCCGAATCTCAATCTGAATCGCCTTTCCCCGCCTTGCATCTCCGCGGCCTCTTCCCGTTCGTACTACAAGAAGCCACTCGAACGCAGCTCACAGCGCTCTCGGGGCAGATCATCAGCTACTATACAAGTATGGAAACCCCCGATCTGCTCCCGGATCCCGCCGGCCGTGGCGAGCTGGTACGCCGCTACGCCCACCTGCTCCATCACTTCGGCAGGGAGATCGGCGCCCGCCCCCTGGTGCGGCAGAACGCGGATTTCTTTCCCGACCGCTTCGACAAGGACGCCCCGTCGGTCGAGCGCCTGGTGCGCCGCCTGCAGACTCACACCGGCCTGCTCGACGTGCCGATTCGCGTGCGCCTGATGCCGCTGGAGCTGGCCGAAGCTGGGACCCAAGCCAGCAAAGGCTGTGGCTCCGGAGCCTGCGGCACGGGTTGCGGGACGCCCGAGCCGTCCGAGCAGGGCACGATCGCCCGACTCGAGGAAACAGCAAGCGGCTGGACGTTGAACGTCTTCGACGCCGAGTTGCACCATCCCGTCGCGCTCACCACCCAGCTGGCGCTCGCCCTCGCCGAGGTCTTCCTCACCGAGACCAGCAGCGCCCAGGCCCCGGTCGAGGCGCCCCGCGGCGTGAGCCGGGACCTCGCCTGCGTCGCGCTCGGGCTCGGCTCGCTCGTGCTCGAAGGCAGCTACATTTACTCCAAGAGCTGCGGCGGCCCCTCCGTCGCGCGTTTGACCGAGCTCTCCGTGGGGGAGATCGCGATCGCCCAGTCCTTGTTCATCGCGGTCGGGCGCCACTCACGACGATTCTCGGGCAGAGGTGCCCTGAGCGAGCTCGGGACCACCCAGCGCGCCCTGCTCGGCGAGGCCAACGACTGGGCCGCCTCCAACTCGGCGCTCATCGCGCAGCTCGCCGCCGACCCCGGCCAACTGGCCACACGCACTCCCCAGGTCCAGGAGACCCGCTCCTGGCTGCTGCGAGTGTTCGAGCGTTCGCCCAAGCCGGTCACCAGTAGCGACGAGCTACCCCTCGATCTCCCAGTGCAGCCGCGAGCTGCCCGCACCCCGCGCACCCGCGAGCAGGAAGAGCTCGCCGCCCTCGTGGAAGAAGCGCTCCGCAGTTAACGAAGCCTGCGCGTCCATCGCATGTGGAGACTCCTCGCCGCGCTGACGTTCGCGACCGCTTGCGGAGGCTCCATTCGTCCGGAACGAGCAGGGAGCCCGACCGCTGCTACGCTTGCTGCTCCGCCCTCTGCTCAGTTTACAGCTGCCCATCCCACTGCTGCTCATTCAAACGTGCCTGCCTACCCTCCTCCTCCCCCGAGCCCGCGCGAAGACCACACCACGACCCTGCACGGCATCCCCGTCGAGGATCCCTATCGCTGGCTGGAGAAAGCCGGCGCTCCCAACGTCCAGAGCTGGGTCAACGCGCAAAACGCTCACGCACGCCGCGTCCTCGACGCGCTGCCGTCGCAGAAGGAGCTGAACGAGCGCTTCTCGGAGCTGCTCTACTTCGATGCGGTCTCGCCGCCCGAGCTGCGCGGCAACAACGAGTTCTACTCGCGCCGCTTCAAGAGCAAGGAAAAACCCGTGCTGATGGTGCGCTCACGAGCCAGCTCCGCGGGCAACGCCGGTGAGTGGAGCGAAGAGCGCACGCTGATCGATCCCAACGAGCTGCGTGCCGACGGCAGCCTCTCGCTCGGCAACTGGTATCCGAGCTGGGACGGCAAGCGCCTCCTGTATGCGCTGCGCGAGAACAACGCCGATGAAGCGACGTTGTTCGTCCGCGACGTGGCCAGCGGCAAGGACTCGGAGATCGACGAGATCCCCGGCGCCAAGTACGCTAACCCCACCTGGACGCCGGACAACCGCGGCTTCTACTACGAGTATCTGCCCAGCGACCCCGCGATCTCGGTCGCCGAGCGGCCCGGACGCACCGAGGTCCGCTATCACGAGCTCGGCACGGATCCGGCGAAGGATCGCGTTGTCTTCCCGGCCACGTACGATCCGGAGACGTTTCTCTCGGGAGGAGTCACGCGCGACGGCCGCTGGCTGGTGGTCAGCGTGCAACGAGGCTGGAACCAGAACGACGTCTACGTCAAAGACCTGTCCCGTAGGGCTGCGCTGAATAGGAGCGCGTCAAATCGAGCCGCACCGATCAAGGAGACTCCCAAGCCGCCGAGCACGGCCGTCTCCGGGCAGGAGCGTGCGCGCGCCAACGCCAAGGAGCTCGGCTTTGACACCTTCGTCAGCGGCGCCCCCGCGCTCTTCCACCTCTCGTGGTGGAACGGCGCCTTCTACGTACACACCAACCACGACGCCCCGAACTACCGGATCCTCAAGGTGGCGCCGAACCAGCTCGCCCTCGGCCCCAACCAGTGGCGCGAGATCGTTCCCGAGACGCTGGCCAAGCTCGATGACGCGCGCGTGATCGGCGGCTCGCTCGTGCTGAACTACCTGGAGAACGCCTCCAGCCGCATCCAGGTCCACGACCTCGAGGGCAAGCTCGTCCGCGACGTGGCGCTGCCCAGCATCGGCAGCGCCAGCGGCATGGTCGGTGACCCCGACCGCGACGAGGCCTACTACACCTTCACCTCGTTCACGCTGCCCACTCAGGTTTACCAGACCTCCGTCGCGCAGGGCACGAGCCGCCTCTGGTCGCAAATCCAGCTACCGATCGACACCAGCCAGATGCAGGTCGAGCAGACCTGGTACGCCTCCAAGGACGGGACGCGCGTCTCCATGTTCGTGGTGCACCGCGCCGGCATCGCGCTGGACGGCAGCCACCCCACCCTGCTCTACGGCTATGGCGGCTTCAACGTCGACATGACGCCGGCGTTCTCGCCGCTGGCCGTGGTCTGGCTCGAGCACGGCGGCGTGTTCGCCGTGCCCAACCTGCGCGGCGGCGGCGAATACGGCGAGGCCTGGCATCGTGCCGGCATGGGCGCCAACAAGCAGAACGTGTTCGACGACTTCGCGGCGGCCGCCGAGCACCTGATCGCTCAGGGCTACACCAGCTCCGAGCTGCTCGGCATCTACGGCGGCTCGAATGGCGGCCTGCTCGTGGGGGCGAGCATGGTGCAACATCCAGAGCTATTTCGGGCGGTGGTGTGCTCGGTGCCGCTGCTCGACATGGTGCGCTTCCACCTCTTCGGCAGCGGCCAGACCTGGGTCGCGGAATACGGATCGCCGGAAGATCCGGCGCAGTTCGCCGTACTCTACGATTACAGCCCGTACCACCACGTCTTGCCCGGCGTGAAGTACCCCGCCCTGCTGATGATGGCGGCGGACAGCGACGACCGCGTGGACCCGATGCACGCCCGCAAGTTCACCGCAGCTGTTCAATGGGCAACGGCTCAAGGTACAACGAGTCAAGGCACGATGACTCAAGGCACGATGACCCAAGGTACAGCGTCCGGACGGCCCAGCCTGTTCCGCGTCGAGGAGCACGCGGGACACGGCGGCGCCGATCTGGTCAAGAAGCGCGTGGGCTACAACTCGGACCTGATCGCGTTCCTGCTCGATCAGCTCAGGAAGAAGTAGACGACGGGGCGGGGCCGCCGTAGCGCAACATCAGGCCGAGCAACGAGCGCGCGCAGTACAACACGTTCACCGCGACGTACGGATACAGGTACAGGCGCACATCGCCGAACACCGCGGCCAGCCAGATGTACGACGGATAGTGGATGAAGAAGCGCCCCACGCCTTCCGCCAGCCGCACCGCCCCGGAGCGCGGACTGCCCGTGGGGTTCGGCCTCGCGGCGCCGACCACCTCCGGCCGACGCTGAAAAGTGGTCATGCCGATGCCGGAGGCCAGACACACCACCCCGCCGATGCCCCAGAGCAGCAGATCGACGCGACCCGTGCTGCGGTAGGCGCCAGTGGCCATCGCCGCGAGGATGACGAACGCCTTGATCTCATCCATCAAAAAATCGAGCAGGTGCCCCGTCGGCGACTGCACCCCGCGCGAGCGCGCCAACATGCCGTCCACCTTGTCGAACACATACGACAGCTCGTACACCGCCACGCCGATCCACAACCCCAGCGGCCAGCTCGCAAAGATCAGGCAAGCTGCCGCGGCGCCGGCGATGAACAACGAGAAGAAGGTGACCTGGTTCGGGGTCACCCGCGTCTCCTTCAGCAGGTACACGAACAGCGCCGCCAGCGGCCGGCACACGTAGACGTTGAAGGCCAGATCCTCGGACTTGAGCGTGGCCCGATACAGCTCCGCGAGACTCGAGCGAGCCATGAAACGACACCTACTGCGAGACAGCCCGGGCCCGCAATGCTAAGACGCGACCCGCATGGAAGCTCCTCGCCAGGCTCCCGTTACCCATACTCCGGTGAATACTCCGGTAAAGGTGGCCTCACCGCCTCCCCTGCAAGTGACGGGCGGGCGCCTCGCCTGGGCCATCGCCTTGTTGATCGGCATCGCCGTGGTCTCCCACCAGGGCTTCAATCTGTGGGTCGACCGCCACCTCCACCCCGCCGAGGTGAAAACCCAGGCAAAGTGGGAAGTCGGCCAGGAAGGGCACATCGAGCTCACGCTGATCACGGCCGACGCGCGCCGCCTCAACTGTGCTCACGACCAGGTGCTGGCGGGCCAGCATTGCGGCTTCTCTGCCAACAAGCACGCCTGGCCGCGCGCGCCCGGCGAGCTCACGGACGACAACGACTATGACGTCATCCAGCCCTATCGCACCGCGGACAGCAACGCGCTGGTGCTGGTGAGCGGCGTGTGGGCCCAGCCGGAGCTGGCGCTGCGCCTGCACCGCGAGCCGCCGAGCTATTACGACGTGAAGAAGCAGTCCCGCTTCGTGGCCTATTGCAAGGTGAAGTTCCTCGGCGAGCTGCAGAACGTCGCTTTGCGCTGGGACACCGGCGCCAAGTGGCAAGACGAGCCCAAGGCCATGGTGGCGCAGGCGCTGAGCTGCACGCTCGAGCCGCCGACGGGTTGAGCCGGGGACGTGAAACTCTCTGCGATCCTCTCCCAGGGCATCGCTACATGGTTCGGCTGCGGCTACTCCCCGCGCGCCCCGGGCACGGTCGGCTCGCTCGGAGCCGTCCCCCTGCATCTGCTGCTGCGGGAGGCCCCTCCCGGCATCCACGTGCTCTCCATCCTGCTCACCGTCGCCGCCGGCACCTGGGCAGCCCACCAATACGCGACCGAGCGCGCCCAGTCCGATCCTCAGAGCGTCGTGATCGACGAGGTCGCCGGCACGCTGCTTTCCATGGGCGCGGTCCGCCACGAGGCCTTCTGGCTGCAGGCGCTGGCGCTGCTGCTGTTCCGGGTCTTCGACATCTGGAAGCCGGGGCCGATCCGGCGCGCGGAGCACCTGTCGCCGGCCGGCGTCGGCATCATGGCCGACGACGTACTGGCTGGGCTGTGTGCCGGCGCCCTTTCGTGGAGTGTGGCACGGCTCTTCTAGTTCACGCGTCTCTAGATCAGTTCGTTGTCGACCAGTTCGAGCGCCCCAGCACGCGCCCACTCACCGCATCCACGGTGAGCGTCGTGCCCTTGTACGTCGGGCCCTGATCCTCGGTCACATTCTGGATCTCCCAGCCCACACGCCGGTAGCTATCCTCGTACCACATGCCGATGCTCCAGGGCTCGAGCCCCGTATCGAGCTTCTCGTTCTGAGCGATGCAGCGGGCAGCTTCCTTGGAGATGAACGCTGCGTCACAGCCCGAACCGCCTGCGGCGCGGCACTTGCTCTGGAACGTCTCCAGCGTCGGACGGGGGTTGTCCGATATGTCAGCCTGGCCCACGTCGAAGGGCTCGGCAGCGGGGTGACCGGTGATGCAAGCCGTGGTCTCGTCGGACACGAACTCGGCACCCGTATCTGTGGGGCTATCTTGCTTCGAATCGGAAGCGGAACACGCAAACAGGAAGGCTGCCGCGAAGAACCAGCGCATTCTAAAGGCTAGCTCACCCCGCCCGCGGAACCAGCGGCGCTGCACTCTCGGGACCCGCGATCCCGATCACCAGCTGCTCCAGCAACCGTGCAACACGGGCGAGCCGATCAAAGTCGAGCTTGTCCGGGGTATCGAGTGCATCATCGTAGTGCGGCGAGCGGAATTGCGCGGTGTCGGTGAGTGCCAGACCCAGGAGCCCCGCGCTCCAGAAGCGCGCCTGGGCTCCTTCCGCCGCCAGAGGAGAATCATCGGGCAGGATCAGCTCTTCCACCGGCAAGCTGGCGGCCGCCAGCACCGGGCGCACATGTTCCAGCAGACCATTGCTGCCCGCGTTGCTCAGCACGGCGATGAAGTTGCCAAAATGCGTGCGCTTTTCGGATCCGTACAGCACATCGTCAGGATACTTCTGCGAGCCCGCGCTCTCCGAGAAGTGACCCAGACTGCCCAGCGTGAGCGTCGCCACCACCGGCACCTGAGCTTCCTGAATGTGCCGGGCATACAGCGCGCTACCCCGTGGGCTCGAGCTGGCTCTCTCACCCGCGCGCTCGGGACCGATCTCATCGCACAACCACACCATGCGCAACGACAGCTGGAGCTGGCGCCCTACCAGCTGCTGTGCGAGCGAGAGCAATACTGCTGCCCCACTGGCGCTGGCGTTGGCCCCGGGGCTCTCGGCGCTCGTGTCGTAGTGGGCCGCGACCACCAGCGTCTGGGGCGACTTGCCCCTCAGCACCACCTCGAGGTTCTGCAGTACCTCGTCTCCCACCGGAAAACCGAGACGCGTCACCTGGTGCCCCTGCACTTCGAGCCGCCGCGCGACATGGTCCGTCGCAGAGTACAGGTTCCAGGTGTGCGCCAGACTGCGCGGACCGAGCTCCGCGATCGCGCCCACCTCCTTCTCCAGCTGCGTGCGCAGCTGTTGTTCCTCGGGCGTCAGCGGAGCCAGCGGACGAGGGGGCGGTTCCGGAGGCAGCGCACCTGCGGACCCCGGGCCATTCGCGGCCACCGGCGCCTCCGGGACGGCACGCTGCGCGCACCCCGAGGCGAGGAGAAGAAGACCCCAGCGAAGAGATCCGCAGCGAAAAGAAACGTTCGGCTTCAATCGAGCGGCGAATCATATCATCGGCCCAATGGCTGACTGTTCTCAAAATCAGAAATCGCTATAAGGACGCCCATGAGTGCCAAATGCCTGGTTGCGGTCGTCATGGGTTCCAAGAGCGATTGGGAGATCATGCAGAACACGAGCTCGACGCTGAAAGAGCTCGGGATCGAGCATGAAGTGCGCGTCACCTCCGCGCACCGTACCCCCGACGCCACGTTCGAATATGCTGCCGGCCTGGCGGACCGGGGCATCGAGCTGGTGATCGCTGCCGCCGGCGGCGCCGCGCACCTGGCCGGCGTCATGGCCGCCAAGACTCAGCTCCCCGTGCTCGGCATTCCGCTGGTCGCCGGCTCGCTGAACGGGCTCGACGCGCTGCTCTCCACGGTGCAGATGCCGGCAGGCATCCCGGTCGCGACCTTCGCCATCGGCAAGCCTGGCTCGATCAATGCTGCGCTGTTCGCGGCCGCCATCCTCGCCACCAAGTATCCAGAGGTCCAGGCCGCCCTCGCGCGCTACCGCCGGAATCAGACGCTGACCGTCTCGGCCATCGGCGATCCGCGAAATGGCTGAGCAGGTCCTGAACTAGCGCCGCGACCGCGGCGCCGCCGTGGACTTCGCCTCTGGCCTCTTCTCCGGAAGGGCCCCACGAAGGCCGTCAGCCCACTCGACGGCCTTCTGCCAGCATTCGTGCAGGTCGCCACAATCGAGCGACAACGATTCCGGCCACAGGCCGCGCTCGAAGTCGAGCACCGCGGCGAGCAGCTCGCCTTCGAAGCCGGCGTGCTCCAGCAGAGCGTTGCGCAATGAGTCGGCGACGGGCAGCTCCTCCAGCACCTTCTCCAGCGGCTGGTCCAGCAACGCATCGAGCAGCGAGAACAAGCCCACCATGAAGGCCAGCCCGGAACCGGAGGGATTGAAGCTCCGCTCGCGGTTGCTGGCCGCCATCAGCTCGCAGGTCTTGGCGCGCGTCAATGCCGTGATCAGCACCTCGTTGGGCTTGTAGCTGGCCTCGCCCAGGCCCACGAGCGTCACCCACTTGGAGAACTCGCTCAGCCCGAGCAGCGCCACCGCCTGGCGAATGTTGCTCACCTGCACGCGCAGCCCAAAGCCGGCCGAGTTGAGAAAGCGCAGCAGGGTCACGCTCAGCCCGGCGTCGCGGCGCAGGATCGACTCGATCTCGGCGAAACCCACGTCGGGCTCGCGCAGCCGGGTCATCAGCTCCATCAACACCTGCAGATTGCGCGGCGCCCGGCGGCCCTCGACGGGACTCGGCTTCAGCAAGAAGTCGCCCGACACAAAATGCGGGCCGTAGGGACGCGTGCTCGGGAAATCTTCGGGCTGATCGACCCCGTCGACCCAGAGCTGCTGCCCGCGCGGCCGCCGCCCGATGCGGTCCAGCACGCCCAGCGGAAGCTGCGTGAAGGGCACGCGGAGGATGGTCGCGCGCTCCAGCAGCGGCGCGGCCTCGGGCAGCCACAGATCGCCGCTCAACGCGAGCCGGAAGCCGTCGTCGAGCCGCTCGTCGGTGGCCTCGACCAGCTCCCGGTCGACGCTCCCCTCTTCCACGCGCAGCACCAGCACGGTGTGCTCGCTGGCCGGCAGCGGCAGCCGCCCGAGCAGCGTGTCGCGCGTCACGCCGATCAACGCCGTCTTGTCGGCGACCAGCGGCTTCACGCCCAGCTCGGCGAGCGCATTGAGCAAGCGCGCCTCCGCGCTCAGCTGCTCCTGCGCGCCGACGCACATCAGCTCGAAGCCCCACACCGATAAATCACGGGCGAACAGGGCCCGACGAGTCACCCGCACGCGAGCCGTGCCCGTGCCGCTGCTCACTTCAGCGCTCCCCGGATTCGTCTCACGATCCTCCGTCAACCCCGCGGTCGTACTCACCGGTCCTCCCGTTCCACCCGCACAGGCCAACGGCCTATCGCAAACGGGGGTTTATGTCGGTACGACGCCTACGGCCCCGTCGCCCAGCGATAGCGGATGCCCACCAAGAACGCATCGCCGCCTCTGGCGCCGAGTGGATCGCGCGTGGCGATGGGCGGGATGAAGGTACCCCTCGCCTCGAGGTCGCCCGACAGGGTGATGCGCAGCAGACCCCCCGCGCGCAACACCAGCGTTCCCCGCCCTGGCACGCCTGCCGCCTCCACCACGGGCCCGAGCTGCAGCGTGTGAGAGAAGTACTCCCACAGGTACCCAACGCGCGCACGCCAGACCCAGGGCGGGTTCACGACCACGCGCAGCGTCTCCTCGTACACGTAAAACCCGTCGGGTACGCGCGTCAGGTACGAAGCCGCGACCTCCGCCTCCACCTCGCCAGGCCCGACCGGCAGATCCGATCCCAGCTCCGCCTCCCAGGTGAGGAAGCGCGAGCGCGGTCCGAGCTGTCGCTCGATATCCTCGACGCTGTACGAGTACTGCGGCACCAGGAAGGATCGGTAGAACGTGTACCAGGCGCGCCCGCCCGCGCGCAGGTGCCAGTAGGGCTGCGCGATGCGCAGACCCGCATAGCCTGCCACGCCCTCATCCGTGAAGATGGGGTTCAGATCGAGCCCGACCCAGCTGGAATGCGGCTTGCCGTAGCCGAGCTCGAAGCGCGGCCTCAGGTAGAGAAAGCCCGCATCGATCTCGAAAGCGCCGAACCAGCGCGCTGGCTGCCTCGACCAGGGCACGAACACGCGGTCCCCTCCCCACTGCCACGGAGCGAGCCAGTGCTGCTGCGCCGTGGCAGGGGCCGGCTCGGGTGCGGCCTCTGGAACCAAGAGGCCGTGAAGCAAGACGAGCGTGGCCGTGGGGAGGAGTGTCAAAATACCAACACCCCAAACACGCCGTTCCAGGTCGGGCTGAGCAGGGGCAGCAGCGTCAGGCTCGGCGCTTGCGAGCTCGTCTGGCGTGTTGCACCGTACCGATAATGCAACGCCCAGGGCAAAAGTAAGCCGGTCGTCGTGCCGATGGTGGCGCCCACCAGCACGTCGGACACATAGTGGACGTCGGTCGCGACGCGCATCAGCGCGGTGGTCGCGGCCACTCCGAACATGCCCACGCACGCCCAGTTGTCGGCGGCGCCGCCCCCGTACAGCGGCACGTAGGCATGGTGCATGCAGTTCACGGCCGCGGCGGCGAACGAGACTGCGCTGTGCCCGCTGTAGAAGCTGTAGTAGCGGTCGCCGTTGGCGCAGTCGCGGGTCGATGCTGCTAGCTCGCCCTCTCTCAGATCAGAGCTGCACTCCTGCCCGTAAGGCCGCTCGCGGCTCACGAACAGGCTGACCAGACCCTGCATGCCCGAGGTGACGGCGAGCACCTCGGCGCTGATCAGCGCCTGCTGCGTGCCGAGCTCCGGTGAATCACGGTACCAGCCGGCCACGACCAAGGCGTCGAAGAAGGGCCAGCTGGCGCTGATCGTGATCCCGATGTCGCTGCCGTCGCGCGCCCGCCGCCGCGACGCCGGGGTGTGGAAGCGCAAGGCGCTGCGCGCGGACTCATCGAATCCGATACCGCCCTGCCAGTGCGCATGCGGCTGCGGCAGCACGCGGCTCGCCAGGAACGCCGCGAGCCCCACCCCGCCCGCGATCCATTCACCTGTTTGAAATACCGGCCACGCAGGGTCCCAGCGGACTGGTGCCCCCATCACCCGTGACGATTCGCCACGTTCGAGCTCCTCCGCTCGTGCGCGCCCGGGGTGAATCACCGCCGCGAGCAGCGCCGCCAAAAGAATGGGCGCTGTGCGGTGACTCACGGCGGCGAGCCTAGCCGGTCCGGCGCAGCTTGCGTACACGATTGAACGTCATGTCCCCCCGCGGGGGCTTGAAGTCCGCGGCGCCCAGTGCCGTCTGATGAGCAGGAAACTCGCTGAACGCAGGCCGTATGGCGACGAGACCGGAACGCACGAGTAACGAGAACGAAGCGATCGACCCCAAAGCGATCGGATTGGCCGTGCCGGTCACCGCCCCCGCCACGCCCGGCGCTCGGCACAGGGCCGCCGCCGCGCAGCGTCCGCGCCCGGATGCGCCCCGCATCCTGTGCGTCGACGACGAGCCCGCGATGCTCAAGGTCCTGACCCGCTCGCTGGAGTCCGAGTTCGAGGTCGTCACCGCCAACGATCCGATGAAGGCGCTGGTGCTGCTGGAGCACGGCATGGACTTCTCGGTCGTGATCAGCGACATGAAGATGCCGCAGATGGACGGCGCGGAGTTCCTGGCGCGGGTGGCGCGCATCGCGCCCAACTGCACGCGCCTCGCGCTCACGGCGTGCCTCGAGCGCGAGCTCTCGAGCGACGAGGTGTTCGGCATCCTGACCAAGCCTTGCCCGCTCAACCTGTTGCACGCCAGCGTGCAAGCGGCAGTGGAACAGCACACCCTGCAGACCGCTCTGCAGGCGGGATTGCAGGCGGGCCTGGCCCGCGCCGGACAGCCCGTGGCGCCGCACGCCCGCAGCGCTTCGCTTCCGCGCCGCGAGCTACAAGTGCCCGGCGCCCGGGCTTCGCTGCAAGACCCGGGGCAGGAAGCTGAAATGCTGGTCCTGCCGCATCTCGCATTTGATCCGTGGGCGGCGAGTGCGCCAGCCGAGCCCAGCTTCGGCGACGCCCCACGCCTCTCGGTGCTGGCCGGCGTGGCGGAGAAGTTCTTCCGCCTCGACAACGCCCCCGAGGCCGAGCGCATCTTGCGCCCTGCGCTCTGGGATCTGCTGATGCGCTGCGAAGCCGATCGCCGCGCCAGCGAGCGTGAAATCGATCTCGCCGGCAAAATGGCGCTACGCCTCGCCGAGGACATGCACTCGCCGCACTGGATCGACTACGTGTTCCGCGTCTATACCAGCCTGAGCCGGCCGCTCTCCACCGAGCTGATCGAGATGCTCCACGACCTGATTCGTGCCGTGCCCGGCACGAGCCGCGGAGCCTATCAGCGCTACCTGAGCGCGCTGCGCGCCTGTCGCCACGAGTTCGGGCCGGGCGAACACTTCTTGATCCGGCGCATCGAGGGGCTACAGCCGCTGATTTCGCCGTAGCGCCGGGCTAAGCTGGCGGCGTGCGCCCCCTCGCGGTTCTCGCGCTGCTCGCTTGCAGCACTCCGCTCCCTGCAACGACTCCGGTCGCCCCGGAGAAAGCGCCCGCGGCAGGCCCGCTGCGCCTGGCTCCCGGTCAGGCTGCGGACGTCGCTCTCACGCCGCAGGGCCGCGCTGCCGTGCGGCTTGCCGCGCCCAGCGGCACCGAGCGCTTTGTCGTCATCCTGGCTTCCTCGAGACTCTCAGGGGGCTCGGAGCCGAGCCACTATACTCTATCTCCAGGAAATGCCCCCTCGCCGACCCCGAGCAAGATCGCTGACGGCTGCTCGTTGTCACGCGATCGCTTCGCCACGATGGGATTGCCGCCCAACGACCCAGCGCCGAGCGGAACGCCGCCCCGCGAAGGCGATACTCGCACGCTCCACATCTCCACACGCGCGGCGACCCAGAGCATCGAGGCGCGCGCCCTGTCCGTCGGCGAACACGCCACGATCTGGGCCGACACCACGCACCCGACCAGCCTCGATTCGGCCTTCGTGCTGCAGTTCCGCGATGACTTTGAGCGCGTGATCCTGCCGCGCGCGCGCCAGGTCTTCGGCACCGAGCCCGACCTCGACCACGACGGACGCATCCAGCTGGTGTTCACACGCCTCACGCGCGAGAGCGGGGTGGCCTTCTTTTCGTCCTGCGACCTCGCCGAGCTCGATGGTTGCAAGGCCTCGAATCACGGCGAGTACCTCTATCTGACGCGGCCCGACGCCATTCAGCCGCCGTACAATACGCCCAACGCCATCAAGGAGATCCTCGCGCACGAGGTCGCGCACCTGCTCCACTTTCAGCGCAAGGTGCTGCGCAACCAGCTGGGCTCCTGGCAAGACGGCGTGTACCTCAGCGAAGGCATCGGCGCGCTCGCGCAGGACGTCACTGGATACCAAGCGGGCAACTTGTACGTGACCCGCGCCGCGCTCGATGCCATCAATGACTTCTCGCTCGCGGACGTCTTGCACGGCGACGCTGGCAATAGCGGCCCCGACCACTCACGCGAAGGCGTGTTGCGCGGCGGAGGCTACCTGTTCGTGCGCTACCTGTACGACCGTGCTGGCGGCGATCGCGCAGCCGGGCTCGAGCTGGAGAATACGGGCGGACCTACCCTGCTCCGGGCCCTGCTCGACTCACCGCTCTCGGTCGACCAGGCCTTGCCGCGCGTCGCGTCCGCGGACCTCGCCAGCCTGGAGCTCGACTTCTACACCGCCCTCGCCCTCAGCAACCGCGAGGACACCGGAGCGGCGCCGGCCGTCAACCCCTGCTTTCAGTACCTGCCGACCAGCATCGACCCGGTCACGCAGAAACAGCGTGGGGCGAATCTGTTCGCGCGCTTCCACGGCTCGCAGATGCAAGGCCCCAAGTTCGGTGATGCGCGCACCGCCGACGGCACGTTGTTAACGGGCGGTGTCGAGTACCTGACCCTCGATGCTTCTACCGCGGAGTTCTCGATTCAGGTCGACCCCGCCAGTCTTCCTCGACTGCGCATCGCCAGACTTCGATAAACGAGCGCCCCACCAGCCACACGGTCTAGCCAGACTGGGGCAAAGACTGCTAGCGCTGCAGTCATGAGATTATTGGTCCTTGGTTGCCTCGCTCTGGGCTGCGCTGCCCATCCCGCAGCGCCCTTCGACACCCTCAAGAACTCGGGCGCCACCAT